>NZ_JBFUAP010000003.1:0-537139 GCF_056406215.1 Mucilaginibacter sp. P1_D10
AAAATGGGCTTTGTAAGTCTCAAAGACATCTCAACCCCACTTAAGACTGTTACTGTTTAATGAACCGCCGTATGCCGAACGGCACGTACGGTGGTGTGAGAGGACAAGTAGGGAACTAATCCCTACTTTCCTACTCGATGGAATCAGCTCTTTTCAGGAAACCTGTGTTTTTCTTTGGAAATCGTAAAGTTTAGCACGTTTTTCCGGGGAAAATTAAAAGCGACCTTTTTTTGGTTATCGCGCTAAAAGGAGGGAGCTTCAGGTTTACTAAAATAAATAAGGCAGGTAGATAATGCCGGCGCAGATGACCGCAAAAGCGCAAATGACCAGGACTGCTCCCGAGGCGAGGTCTTTAACCTGGCCGATCAGCGTGTCATGCTCTTTTGTAACGCGGTCTGCCAATTTTTCGATGGCTGTATTAAAGATCTCTGCCATCCAGGCCAGGCCAATCAGTATAAGCGTTATCAGCCACTCGGTTTTAGTAATATGCAGCATACTGTTCATCAGCACAACAGCTATAGCCGCCGCCAGGTGGAAAATCATGTTGGGTTCATAGCGGAATGCCAGCCATATCCCACGCAAGGAATAGCGGTAGCTTGTGAAATGTTTCCTGATTATCTTCATGTCTTTATCTGTGGGTTCATTATTTAACAACGTGTGCCAGGTAAACAATGCCGTAACTGAGCAAACAAACAAGTGTTTTTAAGTTTACACTGGTTAGTATATGCCGCTTTTTGTCCCTGTATTGCAGGCCATAACGGCCTATTAGCCAAAATAATACAAATACAGCTATATCCATCAGGTCAAACCGCCCATTGGTAACATGAACCAGCTGCATCAGTTCGAGCGAAAAGCAAAAGATGAGCGGGATATATACGCAATCGAGATGCCATCCATTCAGACGGATATAGTAGGGTTTTGAGGTGAGCGTGACGCAAAATATCCAGAGGCCTTCGGGCAAGGAATAAACCACAATATCGTGCAATGGCAGGGCATGGGCGATGCTTGCCCTTAAACTTGAATAGCTACCGGCAGAGATGAGCCGGCTGAGCAGCTGGTTCACCAGGGTCTTTTCTGTACGGTAAAACAAGTAAATAAAAAGGCTGATGAGCAATGCTATGCCGATCAACAAATAATTTTTTCTCATTATTTGCGATAAATCATGAGTTTGAAATAAGATGCCAGGCCAAGGCTAACCTCCTTTTGCAACTCGAATTTCCCGAGGGCCTGCAAATCCTCCAGCCGGAAAAAAGATTTGAAACGAAGCAATCTGGCGACAGTTTCAAAGCCGCGGTCGACATGCCTGAGCCAGTTGGCGGGTGTAAAATGATTTAGGATAAATACCTGGCCCTGCGGTTTCAGCACACGGTGCACTTCGTGTAATAATTGCTCGGGGTTGTCTACCACCGCAATAACGTGGGAGAGTACAACATAATCAAACGTCTGGTCGTCAAACAAGAGCGCTTCACCGTCCATCTCCATCAGCACGGTATCCCGCACGCTGTTTTTGCGCGCAGCCTCCAGCATAGCAGCAGAGGTATCGATGCCGGTAACTTTGTGTTTTTTATATTGCCCCAAATGCGCGCCGTTCCCAACGCCGATTTCCAGCAGCTTACCTTGAGGCAGTTTATTTACCTCATTAAACAACCGTTGTTTTTGTGGTTTTAGAATTACATCTACCAGGGGATAGAACAATGAGAAATTGTTATAAAAGGCGGTAGTTTGTTTGCTCATTAGCTATCTGTTTTTTTTATCAGCTTTTATGGCCCGTTTGTATTCGTTCAAAGACTTATCCAAATCCTGCCCCTGGTTGTGTATGCTTTCGCAAAATACCTTGCAGGCTTTTGGGTTTTCGCTGCTACCGCATTGGCTTTCGCAACCTGTTAAAGTGTTGCGGGGCATCAGGGTATATAAATGGGTAACGGTAAAGCCTACGGCTAAAAAGATGGCCAACACGCCGGCGAAAAACCATTTAGGAAAGCGGTTGTCCTGTACCAAAGGAGTAGCCGGCGGGGTGTTAAACGGAAATATGTACCTGATCCGGTCATAATGCCAGCATAGGAGGTAAATACAGGCAATCACCATGAGCGGCGCAGTAAGCAACGAACCTTCAAACCTAACCGCCAGCGATAAGATGCAAATATTGAGGATAATAGGCAGGTAAAGCAAGGTGCCTAATACCACCGTGCGCGGAATGAGCAGCAAAAGGGCGGCGAGGATCTGCGCGTAACCTATAAAAGTGTAATAATAACCCGTATGGTGCAGCGCCTCCAGGTAGTGGCCCATGGGTTGGTTATTATGCAGATCGGTAAAGCGTTCGCCAATGATCTTAACATAGCCGGCAGGTAAAAAACCTGCGGCAAGCGCCAGGCGCGTGAATGTTGTAAAATAACGCATCCATTTATTGCGCCTTACTTCGGCGTGTAAGGTGTCAAGTCTTGCTGATAATTTCATTTTGAAAGTTCTTTGAAGTACAAAGTTAATTGTTGCAGCGATAAATGCAAACTGTTTTTTCAGAATACTTAGCACCCAATAAGCAATACTTTTGCAAAAGTTTGATATATATTCTTAGGAGCCATCAAGCAGTAAAGCCTGCCTTTTGTTCGGAATTACCGAATTGGCCTTTTAGTTTGGGCCATTGTGCAAAAAGGAGAGGGGGAAGAGGGAATTGTACTCCGTTTTTAATTTTTTTCCTGGCCGGAAACCTGGGAAGTCTCCACCGTAAATTGATCGGTGTCTTTAAGGATTATCACTTCCATTTTTACCAGGCCACTCGGGCTTAGCCATACGTTTTCTTTTAGCTTTTTATAATTGCCGCTTTTTATCTTATCATCTATCATGGGCAAAATCGACATTGACAAATAACTTTTGGAGGAATAACAAACATTATCTTTATAGTACATCACTATTTTTCCGACGCTCTGCATGGTAAGCGTGTCGGTGCTTTCGCCTTTAAACAGCTTTATATCGGTGTTTGGTTCAATAAGTTTCCAGATCTGTTCCCTGGTTTTCCCGAGGGTATGGTCCTGTGCTTTTACTGAACAAATTGAAATAAGAATGATAACGAGCGTTAAGAGTGCTTTCATTTTTTAGTGAAGGGTTCAAGCCAAATATAAGGATGCAGCAGCGATATTAACCCACGCTCATCTTGTTTTTTATTTATCTTCCTCTTACTTCTTTTGCCTTGCCTTCTTGCTTCTAATTCCCCTCTCCAACTTCGCCGACCCAATCCTGTCGTTCACCGATATAAACCTGCACTGTGTCTAATTTACACTAATACGCTGTAACGATTCGGCGTTGGGCTTGTCTTATTGGTGTATTAAGTTACTAAACAACATAAAGCATTCAACATCAAAATATTAAATACCATGAAAACTACAATATTCACCATCTTAGCTATCGTAGCATTAGCAGTTGGTAACACAAATTCAAGCTTCGCTTCTGTAAAAAACGATAACAAAGAAGTAAGCACTATCTTAACAAACGTAAGCCACATCAGCAAAATTGAAGTACACGGAAACGTGGAGCTTTACGTATCAGACGGCAGCGCCGACCAGGTGAAGGTTTACAACCAGTACTACGCCGAAAGCGCTTTGGTACAAAGTCAAAACGGCGTGTTGCGCATATCATCATACAAAGCCGAAAAATTGGTAGTATGGGTTACCGCAGCCGATTTGCGCGAGATTGCCGCTTACGACAACGCCGCCGTAAAATCATTCGGCAGTTTATCTAAGATAGACCTCGACGTTAACCTTTACAACAACGCTACCGCCCAGTTAAATTTGGAAGCCTACCGCGCAACCTTAATGGTAAACGACAACGCAAAAGTAACCTTAACCGGCAGCGTTACCGAGTACTGTTTAAAATACGCCGACTCGGCCACCGTGGTAAACGATAACTTCATCACCGTAAACGAAAGCAAAATACAAATCGACTCAAAAAGAGATATCGCCGGCTTATAATGAGCATCTTTCACAACCCTACATATATCTTAAAAGCTGTTGCCTGGCAACGGCTTTTTTTATTTTAGGTTTTTGATGTAACTTCAAGCCGTATATCGGCGTCAAAACCAAAAAACTCACAAACCATGAAAAATACCTTTACCAAAATATTCATTTTAGCAGTGCTTTCGGTTAGTTTGCTCACCTCATCGTGCAGGCGGTTCAGGCCGGTACATGGCTCGGGCGTGGCGGGTACCGAAAAGCGTACCGTAGTAAGCTTCAGCAAAATAGATGTATCGGGCGGATTGAAGGTTATCCTTACGCAGGATAGCTCATCCACCGTAACCGTTACAGCCGACGATAACCTGCTTAAATACATCAAAACCGAGATTGAAGGCAACAAGCTGCACGTCTACACCACCCGCAATATCCAGAGCCAAACTCAGGTGTTGATTTCCATCGGCCTGAAACAACTCGAATCGTTGGAAGCATCGGGCGCGGTAGAAGTATTATCCGTGGGCCGTATCACCACCAAAGACCTCGACCTGGCCTTCTCTGGCTCTACCAACGTAGATCTGGACATCAGTGCTGCCGATGTACATACCGATGGCAGCGGCAGTACCGAATTGAAGCTGAAGGGGCAGGCAGCGTCGCACCACGTAACCCTAAGTGGCAGCGGCGATATAGATGCGCTTGACTTTGTGGTAGGCAAATATAATATCGAAACATCGGGTGCCAGCCATTGCCGCATCAACGTGCTTAAGGATCTGGAGGTGCACAGCAGCGGTTCATCAGAAATTGAATACAAAGGCAGCCCATCAAACGTAAGCAGCGATAAATCGGGATCGGCATCGATAACTAAGATAGAGTAGGCAAATAAGAATGCAGGGGTAATTTACCTGAGGTGTAAAAGTAGAAAAGCGGCTTTATTAAAAGTCGCTTTTCTATTTTACCCAAAATGTTTTCACAAAGGTTACCCTCTTATCTTATAACCTGGTATGATAAGTGCCTCAACGATTTCAATGTTTTTTGCCATTCCTGTAAAGCGGCCGGTGCTTGCAGAACGAACAACCCACTGGCCTGTGTGAGCGGTAGTAACCTTGGATACGCTCTTTGACGCGCCGGTTTTCCCGTTAGTTGGTTCCTGCAAAGATTTGCTCATAATATTCTATTATCTGTTCTGTATCAGCAATTCTGCTAATAGGTATAACAAATATAGCACTATAACTTTGATGCCTCTATGTGAATGCTATCTTCAAAATAAATTAAAGGATTTGCACTGTATGTTAACGTAGTGCCGCAAAATAAATTAAAATAAATTCATACTTTTGCGCCTCTAAAAAGCTGCCATGCGGTAATACCGGCAGGGCAGCTTTATTTATTGTAAAAAACTATCCGGTAAAAAAGATGAATATATCACAGGAAAAAATCGATAGCCTGAACACGGTCGTAAAAATCAACCTGGCGCCGGCTGATTATCAGCCACGCGTTGAAAAACTTATTAAAGAACAAGCCAAAAAAGCCAAGATACCGGGTTTCCGCCCGGGCATGGTGCCTGCTGCGCATATCAAGAAAATGTATGGCAAAAGCATCCTGGTTGATGAGATAAACAACCTGCTGAGCGATACTTTGAACAAATACCTCGAAGAGGAGAAACTGGAAGTATTGGGCCAGCCTTTGCCAAAACGCGAAGACGACCGCAAAGAATACAACTGGGACTTTGCCGACGATTTTGAATTCAACTACGAAATTGGTTTGGCCCCGGCCTTCGATATCGACTTTACTTCTAAAGACCAGATAACTCAATACATCATCAAAGCCGACGAAGAAACCCTTGCCCAAAGGGTGAAAAGCATCCGTCGTGCTTATGGCAAAATGACAAATCCTGACGTATCGGCAGATGGTGACGTGCTTTATTCCGAATTGGTGCAGCTTTCTCCGGATGGTAGCATTTTTGAGGATGGCATTACCAACACCGCATCCGTACGTTTAGACCTGATTACCGATGAAGCCATAAAAGCATCATTGATAGGTTTGAAAAAAGGCGACGAAGTAGTGATCGACCTGCAGGCAGCCTTTAATAACGATGCAGCTAAGATTGCAGGTTTATTGAAGATTGACGAGCAAACAGCAGCCGAGCTGAAATCGAGCTTTAAATTAACGGTAAAAAACGTAAACCGTTTAGATGAAGCCGATTTGAACCAGGAGTTCTTTGACAAATTATTTGGTGAAGGTACCGTAACTACCGAAGAGGGCTTTAGGGAAAAAATAACCGAGGAAGTGGAGACCATGATGCAGCAGGATAGCGAACGCAAACTGCAGAACGACATCTACAACTACAGCCTCAACAAAGTGCAGTTTAACCTGCCCGACGATTTCCTGAAACGCTGGTTGCAGGCAACTAACGATAAGCTTAGCGCCGAAGAACTGGAAGGCGGTTATGACGATTTCGCAAAAAACCTGAAATGGACGCTGATTGCCAACAAATTGGTACGCGATGCAAACATCGATATCAAATACGAGGAAGTGTTCAACTACGCAAAAGCCAGCCTGGATCAGCAGTTCCGCGCGTACAGTCAGCAATCGTTGCCAGAAGAGCAACTGTCGCAGTACACTGTGCAGTACCTGCAAAACAAAGAACAGGCCAACAAAATATTTGAGGAAGTAAAAGCCGTTAAGGTTTTCGATTACGTAAAAAGCGTAATTACCTTAGATAAAAAAGAGATACTGTTTACAGATTTCAACAAACTGGAAGACTAAGTACTTCCGTTTAAAATATCCTTTACCAAAAGCATTTGCCTAAAGCAGATGCTTTTGGCGTTTAAGAGCCTCACCCCGGCCCTCTCCAAAGGAGAGGGAGGAAGAAGTGCTTTTGAAGTCCTCTCCTTTGGAGAGGATTTAGGTGAGGCTTCTGGGCGTAATGGAAGTCAATCACCACCATGTCATCTCGATAGAGCGGCGGGGAGGAAAAGGGCAGGAGCGAAAGAGAGAACTTGTTAGCTAAGCAATTCTGCCCTGCATTGAGGCTTTGCATTAACAACAAGATTTTTCGCTGCCACTCAAGAGATAGTTTCTCCTCACTATCGCTCGTTCGAAATGACAACCGGAGTTTATTCTAACTCCCTCTCCTTTGGAGAGGGTCGGGGTGAGGCTTCTTTTTTTTACTTTGCACAAACTTTATATCACCAAATCTATTCAACTAAAAACTATATTAGCCCCATAACCCAAAAGCATTTATATTATAACAAACACATATCATGAGCAGTAATATCGATAAGAACGAATTCCGTAAATATGCCGTTAAGCATCACCGCATAAATGGCCTCACTGTAGATAAATACCTTTCCACATTCGATCGTAACAACCAGCCGGCCGGCATTTACAACCCAACCGGCATGACGCCCTACATCATCGAAGAACGCCAGATGAACGTGGCCCAGATGGACGTGTTCTCGCGCCTGATGATGGACCGCATCATTTTCCTGGGCGATGCTATTTATGATCAAAATGCAAACATTATTCAGGCTCAATTGCTTTTCTTGCAGTCGGCAGATGCTAAGCGCGATATCCAGATCTACATCAACTCGCCGGGCGGCTCGGTTTATGCAGGTTTGGGCATTTATGATACCATGCAATTCATCTCTAACGATGTTGCCACCATCTGTACAGGTATGGCAGCATCAATGGGCGCGGTGTTATTATGCGCAGGCACAGCAGGCAAAAGGGCAGCGTTGCCGCACTCGAGGGTGATGATACACCAGCCATCGGGTGGTGCACAGGGACAGCAAAGCGATATCGAGATCACGTATCACGAGATCACTAAACTGAAGAAAGAACTGTACCAGATCATCGCCGATCATAGCGGCGCATCGTACGAAAAGGTTTGGGAAGCATCAGACCGCGATTACTGGATGATTGCCGAAGAAGCCAAAGAATTTGGTATGGTAGATGAGATTTTGAGAGGGAATACGAACAAAGGGAAATAATCTAATAAGCTTGTACAACGTTTAAGCGTTGTGCAAGCTTTGCAATTAAATATTTAATTGATTATTTTTGATAAACCAATTAACAAATGAACAAGAACAGCAAGGAGATCAGGTGCTCGTTTTGCGGAGCAGGTAAGCAGGATTCGCTGATGCTGATAGCCGGGCTCGACGCGCATATTTGCGATAAGTGCGTTAACCAGGCCAACGAGATACTGGCGGAAGAGCTTAAGGTGCGAAAAGTAAAGGCATCGCCATCATCGCCCGCTGTTTTAAAACCGGCAGAAATTAAGAGCCATCTCGACCAATACATCATCGGCCAGGACGACGCTAAGAAGGTGCTGGCGGTATCGGTTTACAACCACTACAAACGCCTTAACCAGCGTGTGGACAAGGATGAAGTGGAGATAGAAAAATCTAACATCATTATGGTGGGCGAAACCGGTACGGGCAAGACATTACTGGCTAAAACACTTGCCAAGATATTGAACGTGCCCTTCTGTATTTGCGATGCTACGGTGCTTACCGAAGCCGGCTATGTTGGGGAGGACGTGGAAAGCATACTTACCCGTTTGCTGCAAAGCGCGGATTACGACGTGAATACCGCTGAGCGCGGCATCGTTTACATAGATGAGGTGGATAAAATTGCCCGTAAAAGCGATAACGCATCCATCACCCGCGATGTTAGCGGCGAAGGCGTACAGCAGGCTTTACTGAAGATACTGGAAGGTACTATGGTGAACGTACCACCGCAGGGTGGCCGCAAACACCCCGACCAAAAGATGATTACCGTAAATACCAGCAACATCTTATTTATCTGCGGCGGTGCTTTCGATGGCATCGACAGGAAGATAGCCAACAGGCTGCGTACCCAAACCGTAGGTTATAAAATGAAACGCGACGACGGCGAAGTGGATATGAAGAACCTGTACAAGTACATCACCCCGCAGGATCTGAAATCGTTTGGTTTGATACCCGAGCTGATTGGCCGTTTGCCGGTGCTCACTTACCTTAACCCATTGGATAGGGAAGCGCTGCACAATATACTTACCGAACCTAAAAACTCGTTGCTGAAACAGTACAAGAAACTGTTCGAGTACGAGGGCGTAAAGCTGGAGTTTGATGTAGATGTGCTCGACTTTATTGTTGATAAGGCAATGGAGTTTAAATTAGGCGCCCGTGGCCTGCGTTCTATCTGCGAAGCCATCATGATAGATGCCATGTTCGAGTTCCCATCGCAAAAGGATATTAAGCGTTTGAACGTAAACTTAGAGTATGCAAGGGAGAAGTTCGAAAAATCGGATCTTAAAAAATTAAAGGTAGCATAACAATAATTTGGCTTTAAATAGCTATATTTGTATTACAATACAACGCAGCCCTGGCGATAACCCGCCGGGGTTTGCTGTATAAAAAGGTTTTTAAACGCCCCCAAAGGAATTCGCCGATGGGATAAATAATAGGAGAACTCAAAAATGAACGAACAATTAGATGTTAAAAAAGACGAAGCAACATCAGACGCAAAAAAGATTAAAGAAGTACAATCGCCCATCAAATCGGGCTTGAAAACCAAGGAGGCCATTGTTGCCAACTGGTTGCCGCGCTACACCGGCCGCCCGCTGGATGGTTTCGGCAAGTACATCATCCTTACCAATTTTTCTAAATATCTGCAGCTGTTTTCAGAGTGGCACGAGAATGCACCCATCATGGGCATCGATAAACCGATGCAAAGCGTAACGGCCAACGGCATCACTATCATCAACTTTGGTATGGGTAGCTCGGTTGCCGCTACCATAATGGATTTGCTTACGGCCATAAAGCCTGAGGCAGTGATATTTTTAGGGAAATGTGGCGGTCTTAAAAAGAAGAACAACGTAGGCGACCTTATACTGCCCATAGCGGCCATCCGCGGCGAGGGCACATCTAACGATTACCTGCCTGCCGAAGTGCCCGCACTGCCATCCTTTGCCCTGCAGAAAGCTATCTCTACCACCATACGCGATTACGGCCGCGACTACTGGACCGGTACCTGCTACACCACCAACCGCCGCGTATGGGAGCACGATAAAGACTTTAAGAAATACCTGAAAGATTTGCGCGCCATGGCCATAGATATGGAAACGGCAACCATTTTCACCACGGGCTTCGCCAACAAGATACCAACCGGCGCACTGCTGCTGGTATCAGATCAGCCGATGATACCCGAGGGCGTAAAAACCGCCGAGAGCGACTCGAGCGTTACCGAGCAATACGTAGAAACGCACCTTCACGTAGGTATCGAATCGTTGAAGCAATTGATCAACGGTGGTTTGACGGTGAAGCACCTGAAGTTTTAAATAAACAATTTCTCCAAGCGTCATTGCGAGGCACGAAGCAATCTCCCGATAAGTACTTCCACTTTGCATAGTGGACCTGCCTACGTAGAGATTGCTTCGTGCCTCGCAATGACGCTTTTTTTTAATCCAACCACTCACTAATTTACCACTACCTTCTTCATGCCTTCTCTCCCATAAAACACCGGGAAATACATCTGCTCTGCTTTGGTAGGGTTCAGGCTGTATTTGCCGCTGTAACGGGGCATCAGGTTTACGGTAAATGTGTAGGTGCCTTGTTTAAGCTTGCGGCAAAAGATGCTTACCTTTTCTTTGAAGAATTCGCGATGTACCTCGTTGTTTCCCCATTGCTGGTCCTTGCTTTCGTAAGAGCAGCCGGCGGGGATAGGTATCTCCACCATTACAAAATCGGCATCGCCGCGTACAGTAACTTCAGCTTTAAGCTGTACCGCTTCGCCGCCTTTTAAGCTAACTACTTTGTCGCCATTACGCTCAAACCAGGTATTCACGGTGAAGTCTTTGCTTACCTTTTGGGGCTTACCGTTCCAGAACTGCTGGTAGCCCGTGATGTAAATTGGCAGGCTGCCCGTTTTGTTGATGCTGATGGCGTTATCTTTAAGCGTTGTGGTGTACGGGAAAGCTGTAACCGTTTCGGTTGCTGCGCCTTTTATAGTTAATACCGCTGGTTTTAAAGCCTTGCCGTTTTGCAGCAGATCGAGCAGGATGGTTTCCAGTATCAATGCCGATTCGTAGGTGTTGCGCCATTCGCCCAGTTTGCGTTGCTCTAAAAAGTACCCGCGTATTTTCGCAAGCAGTTCGGGGTGTTTGCCTTCGGCCCGGATGATTTTATAAGCAATAAGGCTTAACTGTACAGAGTTGTCAAAGAAGCGGTAATTTTCCTCGCCCCAATATAGATTTCCGAACATCGTTTTATGGGCGGCTCCGATAAGGCTGTCGGTTTTAATTGCTAAGCCAAATCGCTGTTTCAATAGTAACAGTTGCAAGCGGTTATAATTCGATACTTCCTTTTGCGCTTTGTATTCTTTATCTATCAGACCAAAGTATTTGGCATAATCTACTTTGGCGCCCAGTTTATGAAGTAATTGCAGGCAGGCCAGTTTTTCCTCGCCGTGGTAACTTTCCATTTGATATACCAGATAATCGATCAGTTTTTGTTTGTCTAATTGCACGGCGTACCCCATGTTTTGTGCGTCCGTTAAAGCTTCTACGGCGTGCAGGCTTATCCATAGCTCTTCGTTGCTATCGTTCCACCAGCCCCATATGCCGGATGGCTTGCGGTTGCCCTGTAGTTTTTTTATCACATCCAAAATATTCCGCTCGTATTTAAATGGCTCACCCAAAAAGGTTTTGATGCGTTTCTCTGCTAACAGCCCTTTTAGTTTTGAGGCTAATTGCTCGTTGCACAGGTATTTGTATTCGCGCAAATGTTTAGCTTCTTCAGCAAGTGCGGGCAGGGCAGAAGCCTCGGCCCTGAAGGTAACAGGCCCCATCGCAGGGTCGAATTTAAGGCTGATGGTGGTATCCCTGTCCAATGCTGCAAAAACACCTTTGGTTTCCTGCACGCCTTGTTTGATTACCGGTATTTTTCGTTGTTCGCCATCGAAATAGCCATTGTCGCGTTTAATGCTGTATTCAAACTCCAGGCTGTCGGTAGCCGAGGCCACGATATTCATCGTATCTATTTTGGCATTGCTTACCTGCAGGTTACTCTGGGTTAATACCTTACCATTATAGCTGAAGGTGCGGTTGACGCTAACAGGGGTGGAGTTGTAATTCATCACTTTACCTATTAAACTCATCTCATCGCCTTCCACAGCAAACTGCGGCGCAATAAAGTTGGCGCTAAGTGGCTTAAAAGATTTGATTTGGTTCTCTGCAAAACCGCTTTGGCGCTGCCCGTTTATGCCCACCACAAAGGTGCGCCAGTTGGTGATATCATCCGGGAAAACAGTGGTAAAGCTTGCTTTGCCGTTTTCGTCGGTTATGAGCCTGGGTTGCCAATAGGCGTAATCAGAGAAGTTTTTGCGGAGGGTGTGGGCATCGCCACCTTGTGGTGCATTGCCCGGGGCAACTACTGCGTTTGCTTTTGGCTTTGTAGAAATTAGTATCACACCGTTGGCACCTCGCGAGCCGTATATGCCCGTGGCGGCAGCGTCTTTTAATACACTTATCTCGCTTATCATACCTGGGTTTATCCCGTTCAGGTCGGCTACTATTTCACCATCCACTACATATAAAGGCTTGTTGGCGCCCATGGATGAGTTCCCTCTTATCTGAATGCTAATACCTCCACCGGGTGTGCCTGTGCCCTGGGTTATTATAAGGCCCGCAACCCGACCTTCCAAGAGTTGGTCGAACGTAACTGTGCCGACCGCACCGGTTACATCCTTCCGTCGTGTGGTACCGTAACCAACTACCACAACCTCCTGCAATTGGTTGCTTAAAGATGTTAATTTAAGGGTAATGTTTGTGCCCTGCACGTAATCCATTTCTTGCGTGAGGTAGCCAAGGTACGATACTATAATTTTGCCTCGCGGAGGAACTTGCAACCTAAATTCGCCGTTAATATTGGTAACGGTGCCGACAGTTGTTCCTTTAATTTTCACCATAGCGCCAATAAGTGGCTGTTTATCGTCGCTGCCGATAATTTTACCGCTTAAGGTTTGGCTAAAGTTGCCGGTGCTGAAGTATTTTTGGTTAAATGCTTCTTTTAATTTCAGGGCGTCATTTTCAATTTGATAATCCGCGTTACGGTATGGCTCGCTCTTGCGGTTATCAATTACCCGCGCAATTTTTATACTTACCGAATCCCTGGCGTGCGTGGGCGAAATACCGAACCTGTAATAATTCAAACCGTGCATTTTAACTTCGATACTATCTTTTATATCGTACCGGTCGCCCTGCAGCAAAAAGAATAGCCTGTATTTCCCTTGCTCCAGCTGGCCCAGGTCGGTAGTATTACCGGGGTACACCCTAATGTAATCGGGGTTATTGTAGCGGTAAAGAATGACGTTTTTAATAAGGGCCATTTTTTCGTTTTCTATCGGCAGGCGGTCTATCGTTAACCTACCCACATCGTGCCCGTTTATCAGTGTATTGGTAAATAATTGGGTGGTGTTGGCGCGTTTATCCAGGTAATCCTGCCAGAGGCTGTCCACAGCGTTGTTGGTTAATACATATTGCTTGTAATTGGTTGTGCCGCTGATATTGCCCAGCCAACGGGAAAACGGATAGCTTGCGGGTATGCTTTTTTGCCGGATGAGCCCCGGCTCAAAAAGATAATTATAGTTCGGCTCCGCCAAAAAACCTTGAGGTTTGTCGCCCTGGTGGTCGTATAAAGTGAAATTTGGTGCAAGCGGACCCGTAAGCACGGCTCTGCCAGAATTAGCGGCAGGGTTTAAAAAGAAGATCCTGTCGGTTTGTGCTATCATCGCCCGCCGCCCGTCGAAATTGTTTATAACGCTTACCAGGTATTTATTGATGTTATTGGCCTCGGCGATGGATAAGGTATCAGGTGCTTTTTGAGTGGCATAGGTATTGGCGTTTATGCCGAGGATGAGTTTTTTATTACGGTCTACCTTAACGCTGTCCACCTCTATAATTTGCCCGGCGGTACGCAGCATCAGCGAATGGTAGCCGGGAGAAACTTTAAAACTGTATGGCTGTAATTGCTGTGCCTGGCTAAAATAAACCGGCAGCCCATCTATGTATAGGATGTGTACAGGTACTATGTCGCCGTTGTTCACTACAAAAGGGGCTATTTGCGTAACGGTGTCAATGCCCGGTTCCTCTATGCGGTAGATATTGTGTTGGGGGTGCGTAAACCGGTAATAAACAATGCTGTCCAGCCCAATCTCATGGCTCCAACGTTGCCAGTTTAGTTTTGAATAACCCTGCAGGTAGGGAGTACCCTGGTTAAACTCATTTTTGGGTTTAATGTACCGGTCCTGTTTGCCCAGGAAAGGTATATTGGGCATTCTGTAACTGAATTTTTTGGTGAGTGCCCATGCGGTGACATCCGTATTGGCAACGGGTTTGCCTGCAGCATCAGTAACCACTACAACGGTTTGTACTTTTTGGCCCGGGTAAACCGATACGGGTTGCTTTATGGCTATGCTTAACTGGCCGGGACTGTAAGCGGGAGATACATTCGCTGTTTTAACAAAACCTGCCCATATGTAATTTACTACCATGGCAAAAGGTGTACCCGGGTTGCAGGCTTTGCGGTAAAAAAGCTTGTCGGCTTGCCCCTGATCTATCAATCTGCCACCGGCGAAAACCGAGTAAAAAAAATGCAGCTTGCGCGGGTTAGCCACATTTACAAATACCGAATCGGAGGTGCGTTCAGTTGAAAGGGAGATATTGCCTTCAAAATTTATCATGTTCACATCGGTATCTGTACTATCGGTCTTGACATTGTATTCGCTGGCGTTCGGGTTGACCAACACAAAACCGGGCAGCGCAATTTTTTGCCGGGTAAGCGTATCGCCATCGGCGTTTAAAGCGCTCACAATACTCATCGCGGCAGCCGGTTTGCCATATACCTGGTGGCTTATTTTTAATGAATCGTTAACCACATCGGTTATGGTATGGAACCGGTGGTATTTAAATTCACCCTCTGTTCCGCGGTTCTGCTGCTCGTTGTTGGCGTTTAAAAATTGCGCATTTATATTATACTGAACATCCGCCTTCGGGAAGATGGAATCGGGGATGTTGACTTTTGTTTCGCCAACAGCATCCAGCGCAAACCGATGTGTCCAAAGCGTATCCGGTACAAACTGGTGGTTGGCTGTCTGCTGGTTTACATCGGTTGTTATAATGTTCAAAACTACCCGCCCATCCGCAACCGGTAGGTCGTTCTCGTCGGTGGCTTTTAAATAAACCACCTGCGCGTTGCCCGGCCAATGTTCTTTTTTATCGGCCCGCATCGTAAAACGGACTGATTTTAATTCATATTCTTCGTATTTAAAACTGCCCGAGTAAATAACATCGTTACTGTTTTCCTCCTGGTTGTTGCTGTCGTTATCACCCTCTCCGCTTTTTTTCTTTAGTTGTTTGGCCGGGTCGGTAAGTAAAACTTTATAAGTTTCGTCCAGGTCGAGGCCCAGGCTGTCTGCCAATACAAAACTGTACTCGAAACCGCCATCGCGGTAGCTGCTTACCGTACCCAATTTTTTGTTGCCGTCATCGGTAACCAGCTTTACCAGCAGTGTTTTGTACGTGATAGGCTTTTTGCTCTTTGCGTTCAGTATAAACGCCTTGAATTTTACGGTATCGCGGGGTTTGTAAATAGGCTTGTTAAATACCATAAAGCCGGTGTAGGGTTTGGGCCTATAAGAGTAGTTGTTTTTATGTTTGAAAATATTTTTTACAGATAACCACAACTTTGCCCACCAACCCTTTTCATAGTTATAATAATCGGCCGGACTAACCTGGTAAAAGTTGCTCACCCCGGCATGGTCCACCTGTAAAATGCCGGCGGTTTTGGCATGTTTAAAGTGCCATGTGCCGCTATTGGCATCATATGCAACTTTTTTACCATCCAGCAGCACCATGGCGTTAGTTATATATGCACCTTTTTTATCCGTTAAAGCAAAGCGGTGTTCGTATTTGCCGGTAAAGAGTTTCAAAAAGGCCGAATGGTTTTCGATGACCGCGTATTGCAGCTTGTTCTCATCGGCATGTACTTTTACGTAGTTGCCTGCGGGCAGCGTGTTCTCCCAATACCCATCGGTACGGAAAGAATCCACCGGGTTGCGGAAGAGTTTATCGTCGAACGGCTTTTGGGGCGCTTTGTAAAACGCCAGCACATCGGGTGCGCTCAGCTTATAAATATAAGTATAGTAGCTGCTTTGCCTGCTTGTTGTTAAGGGCCGCTGGGCAAACGCGCTGTAGGTGAAAAGATACGATATCATCAAAAAGGCGAACAGTTTTTGTAATAATTGCGGCATACCTGGGATTTTTGTGTGAGGGCGGTTTTAAATATACGTTTTCTGCTTATCTTGTTAAGATGCAGGTTCAGTTACTATTCCATAAAAAATGTTTGAGAAACTGATTTTCCGGCATGATGCCGGAAACTCGTTAGGTGGTTGCCGATATTTTCATGTCACAAGCTTATGCTGCCAATATTTAAGTTTATTATTTGGGAACACGAGCTAACTGTTGCAAACCCTTGATAATCTATAGCTGATTTGTAGTATTTTTTCATTTTTCGTAAAAATATTGCAGAAAATATATAATTTCAGCCGTTTATTGTAAAAAGTGCTGATAATATATGAAACGTTACCTTCCTTTCTTCATCATCCTTGTAATTTTAGCTCTAACTTTTGCTTTTCCCTCTATCGAATACGATAAATCGGTAAAGGCAAATTTCAATACCGGCGATATCGCCTGGATGCTGATGTCTACGGCCCTGGTTTTGATCATGACACCCGGTTTGGCGTTCTTTTACGGTGGTATGGTGAATAAAAAGAACGTGATATCTACCATGCTGCAAAGCATCGTGTGTATGGTTATCATCACGGTAATGTGGGGCATATTTGGTTTCAGCCTGGCCTTCGGCGATAGCATAGGCGGCCTTATAGGCAACCCAACTACCTATTTTATGATGAAGGGCATGCTGGGCAACACCAGCTGGCCCTTAGCACCAACTATCCCGCTGCTGCTATTTGCCATGTATCAGCTAAAATTTGCCATCATTACCCCGGCACTCATCACCGGCGCCTTTGCCGAGCGTATCCGCTTCAACTCCTACATCATCTTTTTGGTGCTGTTCTCCATATTCATCTTCTCGCCATTGGCGCATGCCACCTGGCATCCCGATGGCGTGTTGGCCAAACTGGGCGTGCTCGATTTTGCCGGAGGTACCGTGGTGCACATGAGCGCAGGCTGGGCAGCATTGGCATCAGCTTTATACTTAAAAAGCCGCAACGAAGCCAATCACTCGCCGGCGCGTATTACCTATGTAATGATTGGTACGGGTTTGTTATGGTTCGGCTGGTTCGGTTTTAACGCAGGTTCGGCGTTCGGGGCCAATCATTTGGCGGTTACTGCGCTGGCAACCAGCACAACGGCAAGCGCAGCAGCAGGCGTTACCTGGATATTTTTTGATATGCTGCGCGGGCGCAAGCCATCGGCCATGGGTACCTGTATAGGTGCGGTTGTTGGTTTGGTAGCCATTACTCCGGCGGCAGGCTTCGTTAGCGTGCCGCATTCGCTGGCAATCGGCATCATATCGGCAGTGGTAAGCAATTTGGTGGTAGAATGGCGCACCCGCACCAGTATTGATGATACCCTGGATGTATTCCCTTGCCATGGGGTAGGCGGTATGGTCGGCATGTTGTTAACGGGCGTATTTGCTAACCATAACGTTAACGCTGCCAATGTTACCGGCGACGGGCTGTTCTTTGGCCATACGCATTTGTTTTTTGTACAGTTGCTGGCGCTTGTCGCCACATCCATATTTTCTTTCTTTGGCTCGTTATTATTGTTGAAGATTACCGATATGATATCGCCGCTGCGGGTATCTAAGGAAGAAGAAGAACTTGGCCTCGATATCAGCCAGCACGGCGAGAAGCTGTAGGCTTGACATCAAATAATGAAATTCGAATATCAAACGCCGGAGGGAAACCTTTGGCGTTTGATGTTTATGGCGTAATCAGATTTGTCAACTTTTAAAAAGTTGACAAATCTTGAGGGCTACAATCAGATCATCCATCAAAATAGCCATTTAATTTATTTCGGTAGCAAGGGGTAGTATCTAAATTTGAGGCGGTAGCCCATCAAATTTAAACCGCCATGCCCAAAATCAGGCTGTACCGTATTATCGGTGTTTCTCTTTTTATCGTTATCGCTTGTGCGGCCGGCGCGCGGGCACAACGCAAGGCCTTGTCGGGCTTTGCCATTGCAAAAAAGCATGCTATTGTCTCCAACAAACCTGCCCCCGGTTTTTTTGAAGGAGCCCTGCTGGGCAATGGCGGTATGGGCGTAAACGTAACTACCCGTCCCGATGGCATTGTGCTGTACTTCGGGCACAACAACGTATGGGATATCCGGCTTGCCGAAAACCATAAAGATGAACTTGGCACCTTTGCTCAGATATTTGACAAGGTTAAGAATATACCCGCAAGCTATGCCAACCTGAGCGACGATGCCTGGTACAACCAGTACAGCAATATGGCCGGCGAAAATTACCGGCAGCCATACCCGCGGCCGTTCCCTTGTGGCTCGGTTTTGCTGGGTTTCGATAGGCGGAAGGTGCAGGTGCTGGGCCATGTGCTCGATATCTCCAACGGGCTGTGCACGGTAAAACTGCTGACTGCCGACAAGCAGCATCTATCCCTCTTGATATTTACGGATATGGCTGCCGACCGCCTGTTGATGCAATTGGTTGATGATAAAGGCAACCCTGCAAACAACGTTTTCGATAGGATAAAGGTAATGCCCGATCCATCTACGCCTAACAAAATCCCTCAACCTCAAACCCAGGAAGATTTAGCCGCCGGCACGCTCTCTTTCAGGCAAATATTACCATTCGAAGAACCCGCCAAACGCAAGGCAGATACAGCGCATCCAAAGGATAAAGCCTTTAGGCTTACCGTAAAAGTAAATGGCCCGTTAACTAAAACCAGCCGGATAAACTGGAACGGCATTACTGAAAATATGGCAACGCTTGAAGCTGCCCTGCCTGCTACGCCCTTTTATGTTTCGGTAAGCCTGCAGGAGGGCCTGGCTACATCAGTAAGTATGGATATTCCATCCATCAGCAAGCCGGGGATGACCCAATTTGATAGCGTTAGGCTGAACAACGAGCTTGTTTGGAAAGCGTATTGGGCAAAATCTGCAGTGAGTTTGTCGGATACGTTTTTAGAGCAAACCTGGTATCGTAACTTGTACTTCTTCAATTGCGCGGCAAAGGCCGGCGTTACTTGCCCGGGTTTGTTTGCCAACTGGAGCTATAACAACATCGGCACCGCCTGGCACGGCGATTACCACATGAACTATAATACCCAGCAGCCGTTTTGGGTAACTTTCAGCAGCAACCATCTGGAGAAGAATTTGCCATATGTCAGCCTCATCCAAAAGCTGATGCCGCTGAGCCGCAAATGGGCGCAGGAATATTATAACCTGCCGGGTGCATACTTCCCGCACTCGGCATACCCTGTAGAAATGAGTATAAACCCATACCCGCTGCCGGATTGGGGCTGGGAGGTAAGCGAAACGCCATGGGCCGTGCAAGGGCTTTGGTGGCATTACCTGTACAACGGCGATAAAGCTTTTCTGCGCGAGCAGGCCTACGAGCCTATAAAAGCAGCTGTACAATTCCTTGCCGCTTACATGATACGCCCCGATGCGCATGGCGGCGAACGCTGGAAGGACGACAAATACCATATATTCCCCACAGTGCCGCCGGAACTATACGGCCTGAGGCCGGAATTCAAATTTAATTACGACTGCGGGGTGGACCTCGCCCTCACCAAATTCATCTTCAAAGCTTTTAAAGAGGCCACGGAAGTATTGGGCACCGAAGCGCAGGAGAAGGCCCTATTGGCCGACGTTGATGATATACTGGCACATTTCCCCGAATACCCCACTGCTTTGTCGGCAGCAGGCAACAAGGTGATGGTAGCTGTACCGGGCGAAGGAGCCGGTACGGTCTATAACCTTCCGATTCCCCTTTTTGCGGCTTTCCCGGGAGAGGACTATGGCCTGCATTCGGATGGCAAAACGCAGCAGTTGTTAAAAGATAGCTATCAAAATCAGGTCAACGAGGGCGGCAACGATTTGGTATTTATTAACCTGCAGGCCGCGCGCATAGGCATGTTAAACCTCGATGAATTTAAGCGGCAGATAAACTATTCCCTGTTGCCCAATGGTACCGCTGCCGATATGGTGATGCAAACCAAAGGCCGTTACAGCGACCAAACCGATTATGGCTACATGGCGGGCATGGGTATTTGGTTCGAGAATTTTGCCTTGCCCGCAGTGATTGACGAATGCCTGATGCAAAGTTATAACGGCACCATTCGCCTGTTCCCTAACTGGCCAAAAAGCAAGGATGCCCGGTTTGAAAACCTGCGTGCGGCAGGCGCATTCTTAGTAAGTGCAACGCAGATTAAGGGGAAAGTAAGCACCGTTAATATACTGAGCGAAAAAGGGCAAACCCTCCGGCTGATCTCGCCATGGGGCAACGGGGCTACAGTCACCACATCCGCAGGAAAAAAGCGGGTAAGCGGCAAGCTTATCGTGCTGCAGACTTTGCCTGGGCAGCGGATTGTGATTAGTCCGAAGTAAGATATATTTTTTGGCAAGGCCTTAATTTCTGAATGGCATAAGCTTATATTTGGTGGTATCAAGCCCTTTATCTACCATGAAAAATCTACTGTCATTAGTCGTTTTGTCTTTTATCGCAGCAACGCTTCAAGCCCAGGATATGCCCGCCGATAGCGGCACTTTTTTGCTGCATAAGTTTGAGCAGCGCATAGGCAAGGAAACTTATAAAGTTTATAACTACAAAGACTCCAAAAAGTACGTCATCGATTTTAAGTTTGTGGATAGGGGTAGCCCGGTGCCGTTAAAGGCCACCATAAAAGTAAACCCGGTTACCGACCCGCTGGAGTTGGTGATAAAAGGTAAAACCTCGCGCTTTTCAGACGTGAACGATTCTATCAAGGTAAACGGCAACACGGTTGTCATCCGCGTAAACGATTCTACCTACAGCAAAAAACTTTTGCCTTACTCGTTCCCTATTACGGGTTACTCGCCCGCTACGGTGCAAATGCTGCTGCTGAAATACTGGAACAATAAAAAGCAGCCCGCAACCATCAATACCCTGCCGTTCGGTTCCCTGCAGATAAAAAAGGCAGGTGCGGATGTGCTCACCTTCAACGGCAAGCCGCTGCCGCTTATACGCTACACCATCAGCGGCTTGATTTGGGGCGACGAAACACTGTGGACCGACAATGCAGGCAAGCTGATGTGCATCCTTACCATTGATGCCGAGGGTGATAAAACCGAAATGATGAGCGAACCCTACGAGGCGCTATTGCCCGAACTAATCAAACGCGCTGCTGGTTATGGCATGGCGGCTTTCGCCAGATCTACGGCGGTGCCTGTAAAGGGACTCGGGGTAGTGGCAATTACCGGCGGCAACATTGTTGATGTAGTGAACGGTGTTGCTATCCCCAACGGGGTATTGATACTGAAAGACGGCATCATCGCCAAGATAGGCAAGGCTGGTACAGTTATACCAAAAGGTGCGCAGGTGATAGATGCTAAGGGTAAAACCATATTGCCCGGCCTTTGGGACATGCACGCCCACTTCGAGCAAACCGAATGGGGGCCGGCCTACCTGGCAGCCGGCGTAACCACAGTGCGCGATTGCGGCAACGAACTGGGTTTTATAGATGCCATTCAACGCGCGATAGATAGCGGCAAAGGCATAGGCCCAAAGATATTAATGGCGGGGATTATTGACGGCAAAGGTCCTATGGCCTTAGGTATTATCCAGGCCGATACCAAAGAGGAAGCTATCAGGGCGGTGGATACCTACAAAGCCCGAGGCTTCGACCAGATAAAGATTTACAGCTCCATGAAACCGGCTATAGTAAAAGCCGTTTGCGACGAAGCACATAAGCTTAGCCTCACGGTAACCGGCCATATCCCCAACGGCATGACGCTGAAAGCAGGCGTAGATTCGGGTATGAACATGGTGAACCACATGCAATACGTGTACAGCATGATGAAACGGAACAAAGACCGCTCGGTAAATTTTGAAGACTCCATCAGCATAGCAGGAATCAAATTTTTAGTCGACCGTAAAGTGGTTATCGACCCCACAATTGGTGTTTATGATATGGCCTACCGCAATGTAAAGGACGATATCACCCAAATGGAACCGGCTTTTTATACGCTGCCATTGCCGCTGCAAATACAATTTAAAAACACGGGAGAAGATTCGGCAACTGCTGCCCGCTTTAAGCCGCTGCTCCAAAGCCTGAAACAATTGGTAAAACGCCTTTACGATGCGGGTGTGCCTATTGTGGCCGGTACAGATATGGGCTTCCCTGGCTTTAGTGTTGACCGCGAACTGGAAATATACGTAGCTGCTGGCCTAACACCGGCACAGGCGCTCAAAACGGCTACCATCACCCCCGCGCAGGTAATGGGCCTCGATAAAAAGACGGGCAGCATAGCCATCGGCAAAAACGCCGATATCATCATCGTAGATGGTAACCCGCTAACTAATATAAGCGATATCCGTAATGTGAAAGTGGTGATAAAAGGCGGCAAAGTTTATAGCCCGACCGTGTTGCACAAGATGGTGGGCTTCAGTACACGATTAAAGGATTGATAGATTAACACGATTTTTTGTTGCTGCTGTCGCGAGTTTTAGATTGAAAGGAGTTAATGAAACTTACAACTTTATACAGGCCGGTTGGCCCTAAAGAACTTAAGCTGATAGAAGAATCGGGCTGGAAACGGTTTCCGAAGCGATTGATAGAGCAACCGATATTTTATCCGGTAATGAACGAGGAATACGCCGCGCAAATTGCCCGTGATTGGAATGTACCGGCATCGGGTTCGGGATTCGTAACCAAATTCGATTTGCCTGCCGAATACCTGAAGAAATACGAAGTGCAAAATGTTGGCGGGCGAATCCACAATGAGCTATGGGTGCCTGCGGAAGAACTAGAAGAATTTAACAACCATATTGTGGGAGAGATAGTGGTAACACAATCTTTTTACCCTGCGCAGTGAGATAAGCTATTTACGCTTGCTTTGTTAGCGTATCCACATACTTCAGGATATCGGGCATCCTGTGTTCGCCCTTCATTCCTTTGATAAGCGCAGCGGCTTCCTCAGGGTCCATGCCAATGGCGGATACGAATAAAGGGTTCTTGCTTTGTCCGCGTTCCACAGGAATTACTTTTTGCTCCGTATTTTTAAAGGATGTTTTGGCAACGCCGATTACCGGGATGTTCCCGCCTAGCGCTTCCCAAAGCTTACCGCCCAAACCAAATGAGCCTTCATTGTCGATATAAACGTTGCCATCGACTATGACAATGTCTATCTGCTCGAGGCCCGCCTGTTCTATTATTTTTAAGATGCAGGGCAATTCTCTCTTATAAAATTCTCCGGGTACGTAGGGTTCTATGTTTTCAACACTCAAGCTGATGGTTTGCGCTGCAACAAGGTCGTCCCAATAAAACAATGCCCCAACGGCTTTAGCGGTATCTTCGAGGTAATAAACATCTATGGCTAAGACCTTCTTTAAAAGGTAATCGTAGTTAAAATTAGGCTTTGGGCCATGATAATACTGAAAAGTTAAATCCCCTATTTCATCCCATTCACTGGAAAAACCGTACCAGCGGTTATATCTCTGGAAAAGTTCTTTTTTCTTTTGGCCATTCTGGTAGTAATCACGTCGAGCCCCATCTTGATGGCCATCTTTGAATTCTTCTTCTGCCACTATGGCGCCGTTATCGTAATACTCTACTATAGTACCGTTAAACGGAATTCCCGCATAAAACAAATACTCGCCTCCACCCACGTCAAAGCCGTTGTGTTGCAAATCATCATATAATATTCTTAATTCCATTATGCTAATCTACACAGTGTTGACTTTGAATAACGATGTTAGTAGCTTAATTACACCAACTCCGGCTTAAATCGCTTCGCCAATAACCCCGTGGCTTTATCCAAATCAACCTCCGCAACGGCTACACCCGCTTCGCCGTAAGGCTGATAAGCAAGGCAAACGCCATCCGGCGCAATAATGCAAGATGCTGCTTCCTGGTATTTAGTGGCGTAGCCTACGCTGGCGAAGTAGATGGTGTTTTCCATGGCGCGCATCATAATGGCTTTTTCGTAGTAGGGGCTGTGCTTGTCGCCCCATTCAGTTAGCTGCACGCCCTCGGTATCACTGCCCGTAAAATGCGGGTGGAACACTACTTGCGCACCATTACGCGCAGCCCATCGCACAGATTCGGGGTAGCGGAAACCTTCGTGGCAAATGGTAATGCCGAATTTTAGGCCGTCAGCTTCAAATAGGCTGCGTTCTATGCCGGCCGTCCAAATGTTGTCTTCGCTTGGGTCTAGTTGGTTTTTGGTTTGATAGCCTAACGGTTCGCCGGTTTTTGATACAACCCAGGCAACATTCAGCAATTTGCCATCCTTGTACCAATCCATCGGGATGATGATGCAGATGCTGTTTTCAGCAGCTATCTCGCAAATCTTATCTAATGCAGCCTGCATGTTTTCGGGCGTGGCCTTTTCCGCGCCGAAACCGGGGTAACCGGGCAGGTGAGTCTCGGGAAAGCAAACTACCACGGCCTGTTTGTCCGAGGCTTCTTTGGCTAGTTTTGCTATCCAACTGATGCCATCGGCTATTGATTTTGGGTAGGGTGGGGAGGCGACTGCTATCTTCATGGTGATACTAAGATAGTCCAACGGGTTTAAATATCGAATAGTTTGGTGGTGATTTTACCGCAAAGAGCTTAAAGTCTTGCGAACGGATGAGCGCAAAGAGCGCAAAGCCTTGCGAGTTTGCAAAAAAGTCTTCAGATCTTTTATGAAGCTCAATAAGCTTTGTCCTCTTTGCGTTTTTTTCTTTGCGACCTTTGCAGTTAAATCAACCCTACAAGCTCTTCAAATATTTTATCGTCTCCGGTATTTGCTTAGCATGGTCGGGGCTTTCGTCTTCGATGAAGTAGTGCCGGATGCCTACCGCTTTGGCGGCTTTCAGCACTTCGGGGATATTGATTTGTCCGGTTCCCAAGGCCACGTCGTTTTTGATGTCGGTGCCGCCGGTAAGGTCATTGGCTATGCCTTTGCGGATGTCTTTCAGGTGCATAAGCCTCCAACGGGTAGGGTATTTCAGCATCAGTTTAGCCGGGTCGGCACCGCCGTGGAAAGCCCATAGCACGTCCATCTCAAATTTTACGTATTCAGGGTTAGTGTTCTTCACGATATAATCGAACAGAGTGCCATCTTCGTATTGCCCGAATTCGTAGCCATGTATATGGTAGCATAGCGTTAGGCTGTTAGCTTTAAGCGTACGCCCCGCTTTGTTGAGGCCGGCCACGGCTTTTTTGGCATCGTCGATAGTGAAAGTTTTGCCATGAGGCAGCCAGGCCACCATCACAAATTGCGAACCCAATATACCTGCCATACGCACGGCTTCCAAGGGTTCTTTTACCAGCAGATCATAATCTACACCGATGGATGGCATGCTGATGCCGCGCTTATCCAGCATCTGCCTGAACTTGTAAATATCTACGCCCTTTGGGTTTGGGCCTTCCATTTGGGTAATGCCCAGTGCTTTTACGCTATCTAAAACAGCCTCGGGCCGGGCAGAAAAACTCGCGCGATAGGTATAAGCCTGTATGCCTATGGGGGCAGTGAATAAACTTTGGCTCGTTTGAGCAACCTTTGCCGATTGGGGTACCGAGCAGCCCGCAAGAGCAAGCGTCGCTGTAATATAGAGGAAAGATGTTTTCTTCATGATGTATTTGATAATCAAAATTAAGGTTTTTTGTTTTAACGGCTTATCCCGTTCCCTGTTCGAACGCATTAAATCAGCGGTTTAAATGCCGCCTGTCCCAACACAACCATTAAGCAAATATTAATGCATTATAATGACAATATGTTTAAACACAATTAAGATAAAACCTTACCTTTGCGGCTCAATACAAGTGCATGAGCGATTCGATAAAGCATGAGTGCGGAGTAGCATTTATCCGCCTGTTAAAGCCGTTATCCTTTTACCAAAAAAAGTACGGCACGGCGTTGTACGGCATAAACAAATTATACCTTTTAATGGAAAAACAGCATAACCGCGGGCAAGATGGCGCGGGCGTTGCAACCATTAAACTGGATATTGAACCAGGCAAGCGATACATCAGTCGGCATCGGTCGATGGCGTCGAACGCGGTGGCCGATATCTTCGAGTATATACAGAAGAAATTTGCCGAGATAGAGAAAGAGCAGCCTGAAAAAATGAAGGATGCTGAATGGCTCAAAGAACATGTAAGCTTTACCGGCGAAGTTCTCTTGGGCCATTTGCGTTATGGTACGCACGGCAAAAACAGCATCGAAAGCTGCCACCCCTTCCTGCGCCAAAACAACTGGATGACGCGTAACTTGGTTATTGCCGGTAACTTCAACATGACTAATGTTGATGAGTTGCTGCAGCAACTGTACGATCTTGGTCAGCACCCTAAAGAACAAGCCGACACGATTACTGTGCTGGAAAAAATGGGTCACTTCATCGATACCGAGAACCAGGGCCTTTTTGACCAATACAAACGCGAAGGGTTGGACGACAACCGCGAGATAAGCAAGTTGAT
The DNA here is from genome assembly GCF_056406215.1 of Mucilaginibacter sp. P1_D10. NCBI lineage: Bacteria > Pseudomonadati > Bacteroidota > Sphingobacteriia > Sphingobacteriales > Sphingobacteriaceae > Mucilaginibacter > Mucilaginibacter sp. P1_D10. Next base: position 26,625 of record NZ_JBFUAP010000003.1, read on the forward strand.
AGCCAATGATATGGATGTGGCTAAGATTTTGCGGAAATCGGCCAAGAATTGGGATGGTGGTTACACCATAGCCGGTATCTTGGGCCACGGCGACGCCTTTGTAATGCGCGACCCGGTTGGCATACGCCCCGCTTACTATTATTATAACGACGAAATTGTAGTGGCCGCTTCCGAGCGACCTGCTATACAAACCGCCTTTAATATCCCCATTGACGAGGTTAGGGAGATACGCCCGGGCCACGCGCTTATTGTTAAAAAGAACGGTAAGATTACCGAGGAGATGTTTAGCGAGCCGAAGGAACAGAAATCATGCTCGTTCGAGCGGATTTACTTCTCTCGCGGCAGCGATGCTTCTATTTACCGCGAGCGTAAGCAATTAGGCAGGTTGCTTTGCCCGCAGATATTGAACGCTGTTGATAACGACATGAAAAACACTGTGTTCTCCTACATCCCAAATACAGCCGAAGTGGCTTTTTATGGCATGGTAGAAGGGGTGCATAAATACATTAAACAATACCAGCGCGACAAGTTGCTTAACCGAGAGGATAAGATAAGCGAGGAAGAATTAACCGAAGTGCTGAGCATGGCGCCGCGTGTTGAGAAGATAGCGATTAAGGATGTTAAGCTGCGTACCTTCATTACACAAGATGCCGACCGTAGCGAGATGGTGGCCCACGTTTACGATACCACTTACGGCCTCATCAAAAATGATTTGGATACTTTGGTTGTTTTAGACGATTCCATCGTACGCGGCACTACGCTTAAACAAAGCATCCTGAAGATATTGGACCGCCTTGGCCCTAAAAAGGTGGTGGTGGTTTCTTCTGCCCCGCAGATTCGCTACCCGGATTGTTACGGTATAGATATGTCGCGCATGGGCGAATTCGTTGCCTTCGAGGCAGCGATCAGCCTGTTGAAAGATGCAGGCCGCGACGATGTGATACTGGGCGTTTACCAAAAATGTAAAGATAGCTTGAAACTGCGTAAAGAGCAGGTTACCAATTACGTACAAGCCATATACGAGCCATTTACCGATCAGGAGATATCAGACCGTATTGCGCAAATCATCACTCCAAAAGGTGTAAAATGTGAAGTAAAGGTGCTTTACCAAACCCTGGATAACCTGCATATTGCCTGCCCCGGCCACGCCGGCGATTGGTACTTCAGCGGCGATTACCCAACCCCGGGCGGCAATAAAGTAGTGAACCGCGCCTTCGTTAACTGGATGGAAGGAAAGAACGAGAGGGCGTATTAAGGATTTAGTGAGCAGAGAATGGTGCGTAGAGATTAGTTGCTCATCGATATAATAAAAGAAAGGCGAAGATTTTGATTTTCGCCTTTTTTTGTGCTTATTAGGTTGTGATGCAATTGACTACATTGCGTTTGTGAAAACGAAATTCAAATTTTGGCCGTACATTTTGATAATTTTGGCGTTAGTATTAGCACTTACAGCGATAACGTTAATGGTTGTAACAGGCCATGCCCTTAACCCAAATATGTCGTTGGCAGCTTTTTTGGTTGCCTGTTTATTCTTTTTATTTACATGGACCTGGTTTTTTTTTGGCGAGTTACGAACAAAGGTTATTGCTGTCGAAATCAATTCGCATGAAATAACCGTTAGAAGGTATCTTGGTTTGTCATTTAAAAAGACGTTTCCTATTGATGCGTTCGATGGATATAAAACCTCTATTTTGTCGTCCAAATCAGGGAGCTATGAGTACCTATACTTGATAGCCAACGGCAAGAGAGTGATTAAGCTTTCGGAGTTTTATCACGAAAATTATAAAGAGTTAAAGCGAATTCTAGTTAACAGGCGGTTTAAAAACCTGGGGTTTGAAAGTTTTAGTTATTTGAACGAATTAAAGGATATGTTCAAATAAGAGCTTCCTGCGAAATTATGTAATAGGCGAATGACATTCCTTCGCCTATTCGGTTTCCTAACCTCTGGTCTCCGCCTCCAATCTCGGGCTTATAGCCCAAATTGCTTAAAATGGTGGTCCAAATGCTTGTATTGTAGCTGGTCCCATTCATGAGTAGTTAAAGGGCCAAAAAATGGGTGCGGCCTTTTGGTGATGGCTTCGGGGCCGCCGGCTGCCATGCGACTGATGTAAGCGGCAAGTTTCTCTTTCTCTGTACCGAAATCCGGCTGGTGCTTTATGCGGGCCTCTTTAAAGGTGGGCAAATTCTTGTCGAAAGGCGCATCGCTCAATAACTTCTTCTTGGCCATTTTGCCGAACAGGAAACCGATGATGCCGCGTTTAACTACCAGCTCTTCGAAACCTAATTTGATGGGTACCTGGCAGTGCGCCACCATTTGCGAGGCATTCATTTTACCCCAAAGAGCAGGGGAGGTAGGTGTTAACTTATCGAGCCGGGCAAGGAGCTCCTGGTTATCAGTTATGTTGTATAAACTTTTCATTGTGCGCGATTAGGTGGTTTTATACAAATATACCCGGAAGATGCGCAGAAAAGATGAAATGTTACGGGGGCCTTCTAAAAATTCTATCAGATTTAGCTATGGGTCTCTGTTCCTGGTGGCGAGAAAACATAGTGGGTAACCAGCCTATCCACCAATACCAGCGATGCGATGATTAAGGCAATGCCGGCCACCTGGTTTAGGCGGTGCACCAGTCTTACCGATATCTTGTCGCGCAGCTTATCGGCATAAAAGGCCTTGGTGGTATCCAGCCCGAACTGCACCACGAGTATGGTGATGAACATAATGGCTATTTTGAGCGTGCGATTATGCACGCCGCCATGGTAAACCGTACTGGCCGCGCCTATTACTACCGTCCAATGAAATAGGATGGTAGGGTTGAAAATGCACATCAAAAAGCCTTTGAAGAAATACCCGGCACGGTCTACGGCCGAGGGTACAGTGTTGGAGTAGTTAACGTCGCTTTTCTTGAAAAGATAATAAACGCCTACGGCAAAAAGTATCAGGCTGCCTAAAACGCCTATAAGGGTCTTGGTATGCGGCGCTACGGTAAACAACTGCGAACCAAAGAGTATAGCCCCCACAAACACCACATCGCTGCATACCACCCCAAGAGCCAAAGCTACGCCTGCATGGAAGCCTTTTTCGATACTGGTTTTAATTAAAGCGAAAAAAACCGGGCCGGTTAAAAATGTTAATACCAATCCAAACCCAATCCCCGAAATAATGGCTTCTATCATTAAGTTAGGCGTATATATTGCTTTCTATCCAGTTAAAAAAATCAGGACACTAATATGCAAACTTTTATCTGTTAAACACAAAACATAACGTTGTGATTTATATTTTGAAAAAATTAATGCCTAATTATAAAAAATGAATTAAGTTTAGTGCTTCAAACTTACCAAGTTATTACTATAACCTAATTTAAAAAATGGAACAAAACAACTCAAAAAATTATGGGTCGGCACTGCTTACGCTTATTACGGTATTCTTTTTCTGGGGATTCGTGGCGGCAAGTAACGATATTCTGATACCAGTATTCAAAGAGAAACTTAATTTAGAGCAGTGGCAATCGCAAATGATATCGTTTGCGTTTTATGTTGCGTATACAGTTGGCGCTATTATTTACTTCTTTGCATCGAAGGCAATTGGCGGCGATATCCTGAACAGGATAGGATATAAAAACGGTATAGCGCTTGGTTTGATACTTTCAGCATTGGGTACATTATTGTTTTATCCAGCTGCCGAAAGCGCTTCATTTAATTTAATGATAACCGGTTTGTTCATTGTGGGGCTTGGCTTCTCGTTGCAGCAAATTGCGGCTAACGCATTGGTGGTCGCATTGGGCGACCCTAAAACTGGTGCCCAGCGTTTAAGCTTAACCGGTGGCGTAAATAACTTTGGTACCACCATTGGCCCACTTTTGGTAAGTCTTGCTATATTTGGTTCGGTATCTGCCAATACGCAAGTAGCCAGCATTAGCGCTGTAAAGTTCCCATACCTTATTTTAGGCGCGTTATTTATTTTGGTTGCCATCATTTTCAAATTCTCAAAGGTTCCAAATAAAATAGAGGCTGTTACAGACCCGATTGCCTCACCAACAGACACCGCTGTTACCGTTGTACCGGATAGAAAAGGCCCTTTTAGCTACTCGCAACTAACTTTGGGTATGATAGCAATATTTGTTTATGTGGGTGTTGAAGTATCAACGGCAAGCAACCTGCCGGAGTTTATGAAACAGAAGCTGCACACCCCTACCGGTAATATAGCCCCCTTCATCTCTTTGTACTGGGCAAGTTTAATGATAGGCCGCTGGACCGCATCAATAGGTGCCTTTAATTTTGCGGACAGCACTAAGAAAATATTACGTTTCGTTATGCCTTACATTGCGTTCGCGGTATTTTTAGCAGTTAATAAACTGGCTCAGCACGATCTGACACCATTTTATATTTATGCTTTTGTTATCATTGTTTTAATCATTGCAGACCTTTTGAGTCGCGGCAACCCTGCGCGCCAATTGCTTATATTTTCGTTATGCGGTATTACTGCATTATTTATCGGTATGTTTTCTTCGGGCATGGTTAGTGTGTTTGCATTTACCAGTGTTGGTTTGTTCTGCTCAACTTTATGGCCGTGCGTTTATACGCTTGGCGTAACAGGTTTAGGCAGGCATACTAATCAAGGTTCCAGCTTTTTGATCATGATGATTATGGGTGGCGGCTTTATAAGCTTATTGCAAGGTTATCTTGCAGACAACGTTTTGGGTATTCAGTGGTCGTACCTTGTAGGTGTAGGCTGTTTTGCTTACTTAGCGTTTTATGCAGTGAAAGCAAAAGCCACGCTGAAATCACAGGGTGTTGATTTTGATAAAGTAGAATTACAAGGGGCACACTAATTAGAGATTAGAATTTCCTGATCAGAGGTTAGTTGGTTTTTCCGGCTAACCTCTTTTCTTTGTATTCATAAACATCTAAGTTTAACCAATCGCTAACTTCCGATCTCTAATCAACTAACATGAAACCCACTTTCGACCATATTTTTATGAACCTGGCTACCGACCTCGCCAAACGCTCGCATTGCGTTAAGGCCCAGGTAGGTGCAGTGTTGGCTAAGGATACGCGCATCATCTCCATTGGCTATAACGGCCCACCTGCAGGCACCCACAACTGCGATGAGGAGTTCCCCGAGCACGGTTGCGCGCGCGATAGTAAAGGCAGCTGCTCGCTTGCCCTGCATGCCGAGGAGAACGCCATACTATACGCCGTAAAGAATGGTGCCAACCTGGAAGGCGCTACCTTATACACCACGCTATCGCCATGCCTGCCGTGCGCAAGGCTTATCTTTTCTGCCGGCATAAAGCAGGTTTACTTCGATAAATCTTACGCGCAATACAAAGGCCTTGCCAGTGATGAGGGCGTTGATTTTCTGAATAAGTTTGGGGTGAGCGCGGTGAAGGTTGTTTGAAGTTGAAACGTTGGAAAGTTGCAATGTTGAAAGGTTAGGAGAACCAGTGTAGTAACACAATCTCTAATCAACGGAATCATTTAATCAATAAAATCAACGGTTCAGACAATCAACGGCTCCACCTTATCCAGTGCAAACTGCAGTTGCTGCTCGGGAGTGAGGTTGGTGTTATCTAATATAATGGCATCTTCGGCGCGTACCAGGGGGCTTTCGGCGCGGGTGGTATCAGCGTAATCGCGGTGGGCCAGATTCTCGAATACCTCTTCCAGCGTAACCTCCGGGTTTTTCGGGTGTATCTCTTTATAACGGCGTTCGGCGCGTACTTTTGGGTCGGCGGTCATGAATAACTTTACGGGCGCATGTGGAAAAACGGCGGTGCCTATATCGCGGCCATCCATCACGATGTTTTTTGATTTGCCCATGCGCTGCTGCTGCTTTACCATTTCGCGGCGCACCTCTTTAAGGGCCGATACCGCACTCACCTTTTCAGATACCGGCATCTGGCGTATCTCTTCAGATACCTCTTCATCGTTTAGCAGGATGTGCGATTCGTAATCGCGCGAGTGGAAGTTGAGGTGGATGTTTTTCAACGCCTGCTCTATCTGCGCATGATCGGCCATATCTACGTTGTTCCGCAGGAAATACAGCGCAACGGCACGGTACATGGCACCGCTATCAACATAAATAAAATGGAGTTTTTTGGCCAGTGCCTTGGCCAGCGTGCTTTTGCCGCATGATGAGTAGCCATCTATCGCTACTATAATGTTATTGCTCATCGGGTGCGAAGTTACGTTTTTTTGCCCGCCTTTTGCAATTGCATAGTATTCGACCGGGCGCAGCTGTTCCACTTTTAATGTGGAGCACTTATTTTTAACTTAGTATTGATAGTCAAACAGTTATAGTTTTTTGTGGAACACTTTGGAACATCCCTGCTGTTGATATAAACCTTGTAATTTGTTTATTATTAATAGGTTAAGCAAATGCTGCTTCGTCCGATTTTTTGAGGTGGAACACCCTTTGGAATACCTCCGCCACGCTCATCAACTAATTTATTAAATTCGCGCTATGAATTTTGATAAGGCCGGGCTGCAGAAAACAATCAGCTATAAAACATCGCGCAGCGGCGGAAAAGGCGGGCAAAACGTAAATAAGGTATCCAGCAAGGTAGAGCTGTTGTTCGATATAGAAAACTCGGTGCTGTTTACCGACGAGGAGAAACTATTGCTTAGCCAAAAGCTGCAAAGCCGTTTCAATAAAGACGGGCTGGTGCAGGTGGTTTGCGACGAGGAACGCAGCCAGTACCTCAATAAAGAGATAGCCCTCGAACGCCTAATGGTGTTGCTTGCCAATGCGTTGGTTAAACCCAAAGTGCGCAAGAAACTTAAAGTAAGCAAAGCCGCCAAACTGGCCCGGCTGGACAACAAAAAAGCCCAGGCCGACAAAAAAGCTACCCGCAAAAGGGATTTCGATTTTTAATTAAACCTGTACGCATTAGCTTTAAGAAGGCTAATCCCAACCCTTTCTCCCGAAGAAAATAGCTGAAATTCCAGGTTTTTTATGCCCCTTTTTTGTAAAAAAGGGGTCTGTTTAGCCGTGAATTTCCGTGAATTTCGACTTTTAATTAAACCTGTACAATAGCGTGGCCGAACCCCATTGATGGGCATGCGCCATATATTTTACGTCGCGCGTGTTAAATATGGCTGCTAAGCCGTACACAAACCTGCCGCTTACGTAATTTACGCCCACCTCATTGCTGAAAACAAAATGGCGGATGTCTTTGGTCACTTCCATGGTGCCGGGCACAGGGTGGTCTTTAAACATGCTGCCTTGTATAGTGGCATCATAACCTACCACATTGGCCTGGGGCTTGTAATACAAGAAAAATTCGTGCTCATGCAGCAGGCTGTTCTTACCTTTAGAAACTGTGCTTTGCGTGCTGGCCGACTGGAACAACTGGTTTAAGTTGCCGAAACGGAACAGTAAGCCCGTGCCTGCACCAACAAAGCCGGTGCCCAGGTTGGCGTACGAAGCGCTGGTGACATCTATCCAGCCATCGCGGCCGATGAGCTTATTGTACTCGCCACCTATGTTTAAAACAAAGCTGTTGCGTACCTGGTATTCCCAGCCCTCGGGCGGGTAAAAGCCGAAGGTGCGGTGAATGGACTCCTGTATGCCCTGGCCGCCTGCTGCGGGGCCGATAACGCCAACTTTGGCACTCAGTTTTAAATTACTTTCGTTTTTGTATAGTAGGTTTAAGGATGCGCCTGCGTATAGGTAGCCCGCAAAAGGCCTATCCAGATAGTCGACCGATGGTATGGCGGCAGATTGCGGGTTGAATAGCTTTTGCCCGACTTCCAGGCCGAACACCTTATTGGCTAGTTTATCATTCTTGCTTGCATCTAACGCGGCGCGGTAATAGGCAAATATACCGTTGGTATAGTACCTATCGCTGCCCTGTGCCAAAAACGAATCATTATCAGATTGCAGGCCGAATTCGTGGCCACGGGTTTGCGCAAACGTGCTGCTTGCTGCAAACAGGCAGGCGGCAAAAGCTAATAGTTTAATTTTCATCAAAGGGTTATAAAAGCTTCGCTAAAATAGAAAATCAATATCATTTAACTTTGGTAGGCTTTGTTTTATTTTTGAAGGTATAGCCAACACCTACGTATGGCCAAAAGGGGAGGGGTTCATTTTTAATAATAAAACTGTTACCCACACGGAAGTTAATACCGCCCTTTAAAGGCTGGTAGCGGTAACCAACGGTTACGGAACCTATTACCCCGGACCCATACTGCTTAAATTTTGTTGACTCCGGAAGCGAGGGGTTGCCAAATAGAGGGGTATAGTCGGTTTTAAAATCATAATAATAGGTTGCCCCGGCACCAATTTCAAAAAATTTATCCTTTTTGCCGAAGAGGTAATTAAGCAAAAAAGGCACGGCCAGGGCTTTTTCGTTATCTATAAATACGTAAGTTAAACCAATGCGTGCACCCCAGCCGTTCCGCTGTTTCTTAAAGCGGGTGTCGTAATTAAACGAGTAAAAAGAACCCGGTCCGGCGGCCTCAAAATAAACGCTTTTGGCCCGTTGGTTCAGCAGTTTGTTAAGCGAGTCTTTTTTGAGGGAGTCTTGTTGTGTTAATTTTGCCGGGCTTGCTTGCTGGGCATGTAAGCCATAGGAAAACGATGTAAATACCAGCGTAGCAGCAAGTAATAATTTCCTCATTTTAAATAGGTGGTTTATTTTTGAAGATAAAAGGATTTTGGCGCAAACTTCAGGGTTTAAAAAGGTGCCAAAGCCGCAACGTGTTTATTAAAAACAATACCCGAAGCTCACATAGGGCCATGGTACAAACTGCTCCGAATTGATAATCGGGCTAACGCCCCCCCTGAACATAAATCCGCCATCGGCAGGCTGGTAGCGGTAGCCAAAGTTTAAGCTGCCAAAAATCCCGCTTTCGTTATTGCGGCCATAGTAGATATCGTTTGTGCCGTCCTCGTAATTATACGAGGCATTAAAAAACACGGTATTAGAGTTTACGTTATAATACGTTATACCGGCACCTACTTCAAAATACTTGCCTTTTTTCCCTAATAAGTAATTTATAACAAGGGGCACGGTAAAAAGGTGATCGCCGCCATCGGCAAAATAGCTTATGCCTATGCGGCCACCAAGGCCATCCTGCCGGTTTTTAAAACGAGTATCGTAGTTGGCGGAATAAACCGCGCCCGGGCCCAATAATTCAAAATAAATACTTTGCGCCTTTTTGACGGCGTAACTGTTTTGAGTAGAATCTGCCGGGGAAATTTTTTGCGCAAATGCCGTGGAAGCAAGTGTGGTAAACAAGGCAATAATAGGTAGTAGTTTAAACATGATAAGGATTTAAGTTAAGGGAATATAATTTGAAATATTATGATTTGGTTAAAATAGCTCCACAAATATACAGCACGGGTATCTGCACTTTATATTTTGTGGGGCTTAAAACCGGTATTACTTTACTGTATAGCGGTACACATACCTGCCCAGGTTACCTTCGGTATCCATACCTTCTATAATGGCTTTGTAGGTGCCGCGGCCATCGGCATTGTAAAACTCTACAAAGGTGGCACCGGTTACCTTATCGGTAAGCACTTTTGGGCTCCAGAAAACGGTGCTGCGTAAATCGCCGCCAAAGGTGCCTGGTTTGGGCACATCATACTTGGGCGAATAAAACTCTCGTGCAACGGCATAGCCTGTTGGCATTATGGTTAGGATATTTGGTGGCGGTATCAATTCCTGCAAATCGGCAAAAGAAATCTTGGTGCCTTTTTCCTGCTTTTTAAGATTTATCTCCACGATGCCCGAGGTGCCATACAAATCGTCGATACCGCTGAGGCCAGGCGTTTTAAATACCTCTACCGATTCTACATTGCTGGTGGCTACGCCATTCAGGTACAACAAGTCAACCGGCATGCCGTTCACGAAGATTTGTAACGGCTTTTTATCCTGGCTGTTGTAGTTCTTCATGAAATAAATCTTATTCTGATCTATCGTAGTGCCCAATATATAGCTTTGCAGGCACAGTGCCAGGTTGGTGCAGTTGCGTAGCGACGAACCGGCGATCTGCTGATCGGCCAGCATGGGCAGGCCTGTAAAAGCGGGGAAGTCGTTATGACCCACTTTTTTTGCAGGGGCGGCCTTTATCACTACCTCTTTCAACTGGTGCAGGTTGTTGAATTGCTTTAAGCTATTCAGCAGGAAGTTCTTCATCGTGGTATCTATATTGGCCACTTCATCAAAAGCCATATTATTCCTGGTTGGCAATTGGTAGGTTTCGGGGTTGGCGGTTACCACCAGATTTTTGCCGTTTGCATTGGCCCGGGCGGTGATAATAACCTTAGATGAATCGTTGAAGTTGAGTTTAGAGAAATGGTAGTTGCCCACCATATCGGTAACGGTTTCGGCATAAAAATTACGCGATGGTATTTGCAGGCGCAGGTAGCCTTTGGCTATCGTCATGCCGGTGTTGTTGCGCAGCACGCCACTTATCTCCAGCCCGTTCTGCTCGGGGAAAACGGTAATCTGCGGCACTTTATCCGTTATTACGTTGCGGTAACTCAGGCGGCGGTAGCCCTGCGTAAGCATCAAAATATCCAGGTTTTCGGCGGCGTTGGCATCCTTGCTAATGAAGTAATAGTTTGGCTTTTCGATGTAGCCCTTCAGGTCAGACGTGAGCAGGGTACTGGTTAGTATAGTGGTTTCGGCGTCATCGTCGAACGGTACTTTCGTTTCGTCTATAACCGACACCGAGAAGGTGCCCGCAACCGGCAGCGCCTTGTTTTTGGCGGTTATGGCCAACCTCACCTTTTGCCTGATGGCGTACGATTTGCTGGCCGAGTTGATGTTGAGGGTAAGAGCATCGTTATGCTGGATGAAAACCACACGCTCGCAAAGGGCAACGCCATGGTCTGTGAGCAAGGTAAGCTGTACAATACCGGTAGGGAACTTATTTTTGGGGATGCTGGCGCTGTAAATAGGCGCATCTAACTTAGTTTGCGCGGCAAAATAAACCGCGCCGCCGTTTTGGGCAATAATATAATACAGCTTGCCCTGGTTAAGCGGGAAATAGGTAGGGTTGGCGGATATTTTGATGTTGAGGTTATCGCCATCGTTATTGAAAACCGAAAGGTTTATGCCCGATGCCCTGATGCGCGGCAAATCATAAGTGCCTTTGCTGCCATCGGCATATTCTATATTGGCTTTATAAGTCTTGCCGGTTTCAGGCATCAGCGCAAATATACCCATGCCCAGGTGCTGCGAGGCCAGGTTGGCCACTACATTGCCATCATTATCGGTTACGGTGCCTTTTATATTAATGCCCAGCCCATTGCTGTTGATGGCTTTAAAAGCTACTTTAGAGCGCACGCCGGTGATCAACTCGCCGCCTTCGGGGAAAAACTGGATATCTTTATCAGAAGCCGCTGCTTTAAGCGGGAAGGTGCGCGTTACGGTTGTGCGGTTGCCCATATCAATTATCGCAACCAAATTGGCCCCTTTTAACGCTGTAGCCGCGCCGCTGAATTCGGCGTTCAGCAAGCCGTTCTGGTCGGTAGTGCCTTTGCCTTTGCTTAGTTCCTCGTTATTGGCCACCACCGTCCAGCTTACCTTTTTCCCGGCCAGGGCAAGGCCCTCCTTAGGGTCGAAATAGGTAATGCCTGCGTTTACTTTGGTAAGGCCCGCCGCTGCGGCAGTTGAGGTAAAGGCGATGTTGGTGGCTACGGTTTTATCTACGGCGTTGCCAATTACCAGGTTTTTATTGAAGAAGTAGTCCGCGTCGTAATTGCGCATATAGGCGGTATAGGCGCGCAGGTGGTAGTTGCCCTGCTTAAATTCTGCAGTGGTAAGCCCAATATTGCCATTGGCCACGCCATTTACCACGGGCAGCTTAAGATACCGCATCATAGAATCCTGGCTGTTAGCAATATCCACATAAACAATATTGCTTAATATGGTTGGCGAGTGCTGGTCAATAGTTACGTAGGCTTTAAACCAAATGGTATCGCCGGCGGCATAGTAGGGCTTATCTAAATGCAGGTAAACCTTCTCGAAAGGGTAGGAGGTAACAAGCTTTGTTGTTTTGGCAACTATGGTGTTGAGGCCAATTGTATCGCGTTGGGCAAATACAGGGGTGCAGGCTACGAGGAATAGTATAAAAAAAGCAAATCTTTTAAAGTTCATTTGTGTTGAAATGTGGCCGGGCTAAGATAAACATTTAGCTTTACGGCGTGTTGAAAGCATGGGCGATTTAACATTTTATAACAGTATTGTTAGATAAATAGTATGGCAATAGAAATAGAACGGAAGTTTTTGGTTGATGGGGACTTGTGGGCGTCCTTGGGCAAACCGGCGGGTAAACTGTTTAAGCAGGGTTATATCCTTAGCGATGATAAGCGCACCGTACGCGTGCGCGTAACTGATGAGGCTGCCTACCTTACCCTTAAGGGCAGCACCACGGGCATCAGCCGCAACGAATATGAATACGTAATCCCCATTGCCGATGGCAACGAGATACTGGCCGGCCTAACGATATCGGCCATAGAAAAGATGCGGTATTTTATACCTTTTGGTAATCACCTGTGGGAAGTGGACGTGTTCAGCGGCGATAATGAGGGCCTGATAGTGGCCGAGATAGAATTGAGTAGCGAGGACGAAGCCTTCGAAAAGCCCGAATGGGTTACTACCGAGGTGAGCGACGACCACCGCTACAGCAACGCCAGCCTATCGGTAAGCCCTTATAAAGACTGGGGCGGCAAAAGCCTGTAAACGGCCTTGCTGTTAAAACAACAAAACCTGCTCAAATGGCAGGTTTTGTTGTTTTTGGTATAGTGCTATTTACCAGCCGCTGCCTTTTGTAGCTGCGCCTGATGCGATGTGTCCTTCTGCGGTAGCTTTACCCATTATAGCTGCCATTTTGTTTCCGTCTGCATCTTTACCTGTTGCAATGTAACGACCCGATTTGATATCGATAACAGGATCTATCATTGGAACATTCTTGGTTTTGGTTTTTACTGAATAGGCGGTAATGCCTCCTGATTGTGCTGCCATGTTTTTTAAGTTTTTTTAGTGTAAACTGTATTAATTGAAATTTGTTTTGTTGCCCGCCGTAATAATTTAGGTTTGCTACGGGCGTTATTGGTTAAAGCAGGCAAGTTATGTAATAATAATTAACTAACAAATTTTATGCAGCTTTGTTATTTTTTGTTGGTAATTAAGCTATAAATGGCCGAATCGAGGAAGCGGCCGTCGTAAAAATAGTTCTCCCTGAAATAGGCCTCGCGCACGAAACCGTAGCGTTCCAGCGTACTGATTGATGCCCGGTTTGAGGGGTTTACGTTTGCTTCAATGGAATGCATGTGCATTACTTCGAAAGCATATTTAATTGCCTCATTCATAGCTTCCTGCATTATGCCCCTGCCCTGGTAGGCGGGGCTAAGCATATAGCCAATTTCGGCCCGGTGGTTTTCCTTATCCAGCCGCCAAAAGCATATGTTGCCTATGGCGAGGGGGTTGCCATTAAGGCATATACCCCACATAATGCCGTCATTTTTTTCGTGCTGCGTTTGTACCACTTTTATCCATTCTGTTACCTCTTCAATGGTTTTTGCAGGCGGCCGGTCGATATATTTCATCACTTCGGGACTGCTTCGCAGCGTAAAAAAGGCTTCCGCATCTCCAAAATTAATGGCGCGCAGCGTTAAGCGTGGGGTTTGCAGTACCGGGAAGGGGTGCAGGTTTACCTGGAGCATAGGCTTGTTTGAGATGGATAAATATAACTGATAATAGCTATCGGAAGCATAATCCGAATAAAAATCTAACCATTTGCCGCTATAATTGTTGTATAATTATGCAAACACTGATGAACAATATGAAACCCTATATTTTGATAGTTGGCCTGGCGCTGGCATCATGCACAGGCAATAACAACAAAACTGCGGATACGCTAAAAACCGACAGTGGTAAAGCCGATAGCGCGAACGCTAAACTGAAAGCACCGGCTCAAAATATGGAATATTGCTTTTTGCATACCGATGGCATGAATGCGGAGGATACCACGGCTGTACATTTAATCATAAACGGCGGAAAGGTAACCGGCGACATGTATTGGCTGCCAAAAGAAAAGGATAAGCGAAAAGGTACCCTTACAGGCACTACAGATGGGAATATTATAAAAGCGCAATGGCATTTTATGCAGGAGGGGCAAAGAGATTCGGTTGCGGTGGAGTTTAAGCTGTCGTCGCAACAGCTGGCGCAGAAATCTTCGATGCTCGATGCAAAAACCGGCCGCGAAGTTGTAGACCCGAAAGCCGATTATATCACCATATATAATATGGATACCTGCGGAAAGTTTAAAAAGTAAAGCTATTTAGGGCAAGGCAGCTTGCCCGGTTTACTGATACTGATTGAATGCGCTATGCTTGTGGTGCATTTTTATTTTAGCCCGTTTTGTGGGTTGTAGCTCTTGCCGGTAACTACCGCAACAGGTATTGCTTGCGGTGGATACAAAACAGGGCGGTAGTGTTATGATTAGTCGGCCTGACCGATGTCTTTTTTAGTATCTGCTTGCCCGATATCTTTCTTGGTATCTGCCTGGCCGATATCTTTCTTAGTTGAAGGCTTGGTGGTAGTTGTATCGCGTTTTATAGGTGCTGTAGTGGTGAATGCCGAAACTACGCCTGTGGTTAATATAAGTGCTGCTGCTATGATTGTTTTTTTCACGATTGCTTTTTGTTAGGGGTTATTATGCGCTGCTTTTATTTGTGGGTAGAAGTATAATTAGTCTGCCTGACCGATGTCTTTTTTAGTATCTGCTTGTCCGATATCTTTCTTGGTATCTGCCTGGCCGATGTCTTTTTTGGTTGATGGCTTGGTAGTAGTGGTATCGCGTTTTGCAGGTGCCATAGTGGTGAATGCTGAAACGATGCCTGTGGTTAATATAAGTGCTGCTGCTATTATTGCTTTTTTCATGATTGCTTTTGTTTTGGGGTTTTGTATGTTATTGTGAGATTTTTTGTTGTATGATTTAATTAGTCTGCCTGACCGATGTCTTTTTTAGTATCTGCTTGTCCAATGTCTTTCTTGGTGTCTGCCTGGCCGATATCTTTCTTAGTTGATGGCTTGGTAGTAGTGGTATCGCGTTTTGTGGGTGCTATAGTGGTGAATGCCGAAACGATGCCTGTGGTTAATATAAGTGCTGCTGCTATGATTACTTTTTTCATGATTGTTATTGTTAGAGCGTTTTGTATGTTATTGTGAGATTTTTTTGTCGTGGTAATTTAATTAGTCGGCCTGACCAATGTCTTTTTTGGTATCTGCTTGTCCGATATCTTTCTTGGTGTCTGCCTGGCCAATGTCTTTTTTGGTTGATGGTTTGGTAGTAGTGGTATCGCGTTTTGCAGGTGCTATAGTGGTGAATGCCGAAACGATGCCTGTGGTTAATATAAGTGCTGCTGCTATGATTACTTTTTTCATGATTGCTTTTGATTGGGGGGATGTTATTGTGAGATTTTTTGTTGTATGATTTAATTAGTCGGCCTGGCCAATGTCTTTTTTAGTATCTGCTTGTCCGATATCTTTCTTGGTATCTGCCTGTCCGATATCTTTTTTGGTTGAAGGCTTGGTGGTAGTTGTATCGCGTTTTGCAGGTACGATGGTGAATGCCGAAACGATGCCGGTTGTTAAGATTAATGCTGCTGCGATGATGGTCTTTTTCATGTTACGTGTTGTTAGGGGTAGTTTTTTGTTTATATTATTATTTGTGGTATGTCTTTGGTGTTTCCTGATCGAAGTTTTAATTAATCGGCGGTGCCAATATCCTTGCGGAATGGGGTTGTGCTATGTTCAATGGCCGATGCGGTTGGCTGCGGGTTTACCTCTTTTGTACAAGAGAGCAGTATGCCGGTACCTGCGAATAATGCTGCGATAAATATCTTTTTCATATCAGGGGTTTTTAACGGTGATTAATCTGCAATGCCAATGTCTTTACGGAAGCCGATAGACGGTTTCAGTATTACGCCGAGCGCGGTGCCGCTGCTTTTTGTAATGCAGGATGCCATTATGCCCGAAAGTAAAATCAACGCTGCCATGCAAATTTTTTTCATGTTGTTTAATAGTTTAAATTTTATTAAAAATTAATTCGCTTGCTGCATCTGTTATTAGCGATATTACGGGGCTTTTTGGGCTTTTGTAATCAATAGTTTATAATTTCAATCAGCAGAAAATGTATTTTTTTTGGCGCAAAAATAACGTAATAAATAGCTTATAACTTATTGTTATTCAGTTATTTAAGCAACACAAATATAAATATGTTTTTTAATTTTCGAGTAACTATTTCATTTTTTTTTCTTCATTTTTTTTCTAAATTTAATACAAACATCCATACTTAGTATTTATTTTATAACTTTCACGGCATTTCAATGTATAGAGCCCCGATGACTAAAATTTATCCCCTGATAATTCTGTTGTTTATTTGTTGTTCTGTTAAAGTTAATAATGTTTATGCAGATATTAACTCAAGGGATACATCAGAGGTAATCAAACTGAATAAACAGGCATTAGATAACCGTTATACCAGCCCCGAGCAAACCATAGAGGTAGCCAACAAAGCCCTGGCGCTTGCGCGGGAGTTGAATTATAACCGGGGGATAGGGGAGGCTTACAGGGTAATAGGCATAGGTAATTATTACCTTAACCAGGCCGGCAAAGCCATTGATAATTACCTTAAGGCACTTGATGTTTTCAAGGCCACTAACGACCTCCGCAACCAGGCTAAAGTGCTCAACAACATTGGTAACCTGTACCTGGACAATAATAAAGACAAGGCGCTGGAATACCTTAACCAGGCTTTGGGTATAGCCCAAAACATCAACGACCAATCGGTAAAAGCATCCATTATGATGAACATTGGCAACGTGTATTACCGCAACAAAAGCTATAACCAGGCCCTTACTTATTACGATAAAAGCAATGTGATGTTCTCTGCCCTGGGCGACTCGATAAACCTGGTGCAGGTGCAGCAAAACAGAGGCGTTATCTACTACAACCTGCACGAATTTGATAAAGCCGAAACACTGCTGCTCGCAGCCAATAAAGCCGGCAAAGAGCTCGATCTGAACAAGCCTGTTGCCAGTACCAACCTTACCCTTGCTACGCTTTACATAGCGCAGGGGAAATTTGATGATGCCAGCCGCATGGTAACCGAAGGGCAGGCCTATGCCAAGGTGCTGAAAGATGAGAAGCTGACCAATGATTATAATTACATCATTTACCAGCTGGAATCGAAGCGTAAGAATTACGAGAAGGCGCTGTATTACCTGCAGCTGATCTTCAGGCAGGATAGCGTGATACACAGCTCTAACGAATCTACGCAGATAACGATGTTGCAGGAGCAGTACAAGCAGGCAGCCATGCAGCGAGAGAAGGATGCCATTATACTGCAACAGCAAAATGATAGGATTAAATTTTGGGCCGTAACAATAGTTGCCGGCCTTTTGCTTGTAGTGATCGCTTTACTGGTAACCAACGTAAAACGCAAGGCAAATACCAACGCCAAACTAACCGAGCTGAACGGCGAGGTATCTAAGCAAAAAGATAACCTGAATAGGGTGAACCATCACCTGGAAGAAATCATCGATGAACGAACGAAGGATTTGCAGGTGAAGAATAGGAAATTATCAGAATACTCCTCTTACCTTTCGCACCAGATACGCGGGCCAATCGCCACCCTGCGCGGCCTCATGAATCTGGAGAAGGAAGGGTTGGTTGATGAGAAAGAATGCATCAAAATGATGGATAAATGCGTATCAGACATCGATCAGAAAATCATCGAAATGAGCGATATGCTGAACGACAGCGGCAAAACCGTTTATTAAATCCCTAACCTTAGCTTAGCGCAGGCCAGGTAGCGTGTATCTGCGCCTCCAACAAACCCAAATACAGGCAGTATATGGATATCATATGCAGAATAAGCAGTTGCTTGTGCCTGCGGTAGCCCTGTGTTTCAAAAGCCAGCGTTTCTTTGCCCGCGGTTACAAAAAAGCGTACCTCGCCTTTACGCGGCTTAAACCTCGATTTCAGCAAGTCGAACGCCTTCACTTTCAACTTAGTTGCCGGATCGTGTATGGTGCCGTTTTTTACTGCATCATCATTGGCTATAGATATCATGTAGTTGCTCATGTAGGCTTTGTTTATGTTTAAACAATGGGTTTACACTCCAAGGGTATTGTTTTTGTTTCCCTCCGTGGATAGGAATTGCACAGGCCGTGGCCCGTATTGTCCAAAAGCGATTCCCCCTGGTTATGTACCTGTAAGCCATAGATATGCCAAACAGCGCCAAAACGCATAAAAAAAACCAATGATTTCATCCAGTGTAATTCTGTTAAGTTTTACTCAAGTTATTTACACAGTATGAAATTTTGGATTTAATCGTAAAAAGCCAACTGTTTTGTTTACTAAACAGTTGGCGCTGGTTTATTACGAAAGATGATTTTTGTTCAGCAACTCTTCGTACAGCAAAATTACTTTGCGCTGCAGGTTGGTTATTTCGGTTTCCCTATCCAGTAATTTCTTTTGGATGATGTTAAGGCTCACATCTTGCGTGCTGGGTTCTTCTACGTATTCAAGCGAAAGCAGGTTAACCACGCTTACTTCAAAAATGTTGGCTATCTGCTCAAGCCTCGATAAATTAATATCGGTAACGCCAGTTTCGATTTTAGAAAATGCAGGGATAGAAATACCTAAGCGGCTGGCAACGTCTTCCTGGCTCCAGCCGCGATCGTGGCGGAGCGTACGGATGTTTTTACCGGCCGATTTGTTGGTCTTCTTTTTGATAGTTTCGCTCATCATGTACATAAAAATTAATTAATGGGAAATAGGGTATTAATACCTATCCAAATGGAATGCCATTAATCAAAATGTGCCCCTATTGCGTTATATTAACACAACGTTAAACATACATGAAAAAACTGGGGAATTAGTTCCTCAACAAATGGGGTTAAATTGTTACTCTGCCCCGCCTATAATGCTCAGCTTGGCAAACTTGAGCAACAATTGCTTCTGCCCGATTTCCTTAAAGAAAATAGTTGCCTTAATATCCGGTTTATTGCCTTCCAGGGTAAGTACCTTGCCAAAACCAAAGCGTTCGTGCTCTACCTGCATACCTACCTGTAGGTTGCTGGTATCAGATATTTTAAAATCTTTTGATACCACATGCGCCTTGGCCAGTATAGATGTGGTTTTAACCGGCGGAGGTGTTGTGGCGGCTTTTGGCTTAGAAAAGGTATCGCCCTTGGTATCGGGCTTGCGGCTCCAGGCGTTGCGTTCATCATCAAAAAACGAGCTTTGCGCCGGCTTGGCCGAATAATCTAACTCGAGGTAGCGCGCGTCTATCTCATCCAGAAAGCGGCTGGGCTCACAATTGATCAGCGTACCGAATTTAAAGCGCGAAGTAGCATAGCTGATGGTCAGCTTGCGCTCGGCACGAGTAACCGCCACGTAAAACAAGCGGCGCTCTTCTTCAAGATCGCTGCGCGAGTTGAGCGACATTTGCGAGGGGAACAGGTTCTCTTCAAGCCCAACCACAAATACCTGCGGGAACTCCAATCCTTTGGAGGAGTGGATAGTCATGAGCGATACCGTATCGGCATCCTTATTCTTGTCCTTATCGTCGTTGGTGAGCAGGGCAATATCCTGCATAAAAACGTCGAGGCCTTTTTCTTCGATATCTTCCCTTTCAGAGAATTCCTTGATACCGTTCAACAACTCCTGTATGTTTTCGTAGCGGTTGAGGCCTTCTACGGATTTATCCTCGTAAAGGTCCTTCAACAGGCCCGAATGCTGGGCGATGTAAAGGGCGGCTTCGTAGGCGCTTTGGTTTTTGGCCAGCACCTGGAAGCTCTGTATCATAGCCGCAAAGGCCGATAAGGAAGCAGGGGCCTTTTCAATATAACGGTTGGGTTGCAATATTACCTCGAAAGGGGTAATACTGTTCTTATCTGCCGCGACGATAATCCTATCTACGGTTGTGTCGCCGATACCGCGTTTTGGGTAATTGATAACGCGTTTCAGCGCTTCCTCATCATTTGGGTTAAACGTAAGGCGAAAGTAGGCGATAAGGTCTTTTATTTCTTTACGCTGATAGAAAGACAGGCCTCCGTATATCTTGTATGGGATATTCAGCTTTCGCAAAGCCTCCTCCATCGATCGGGATTGCGCATTGGTGCGGTACAGGATGGCGAAATCGTGCCATTTCATTCCCATGCTGCTGCGGTCTTGCATAATGGCTTCGGCAACCGTTTTGCCCTCCTCGTTGTCGCTAAAGGCACGCATCACTTTTATCTTGTCGCCGGTTTCTTTTTCGGAGAAAACATTTTTCTTCAACTGCTCTTTGTTGTTGGCAATGATGCTGTTAGCAACGTTTACGATATTTTGGGTAGAGCGGTAGTTCTGTTCCAGCTTAAATATCTTCAGGTCCGGGTAATCCTTTTCAAAGTTGAGGATGTTCTGGATGTTGGCTCCGCGGAAAGCGTAAATGCTCTGCGCATCATCGCCCACCACGCATATGTTCTCATTAACCGCCGCCAGGCGCTTTACAATGAGGTACTGCGAAAAGTTGGTATCCTGGTACTCATCTACCATCAGGTATTTAAACTTGTGCTGGTATTTGTTCAGTACATCGGGATGCAGTTTTAAAAGCTCGTTTGTTTTAAACAACAGGTCGTCAAAATCCATGGCACCGGCGCGGTAGCAACGTTGTACGTAGGTTTGATAGATAACGCCCAGTTTGCCACGGCCGCCGCCCTGGTCATCGGCCTGTATCTGATCGTTCTGCTGGTATTCCTGCCAGCCAACCAGGTTGTTTTTGGCAGCGGATATGCGGTTGAGTACAAAATTAACGGCGTACAGCTTATCATCCAGGTTCATTTCCTTCAGGATGGCACGCAGAACGCTCTTGCTGTCGTCGGTATCGTAAATGGTGAAGTTGCTGGGGTAGCCAATTTTATCGGCCTCCACGCGCAGCAATTTGGCAAACACCGAGTGGAAGGTACCCATCCAGATGTTCTTGGCTTCGGGGCCGCAGATGTGGTTTATACGCTCGCGCATTTCGCGGGCGGCCTTGTTCGTAAAGGTAAGTACCAGTATGTTAAACGAATCTACCCCGCTGCGGATGAGGTGGGCAACCCGGTAAGTAATAACGCGTGTTTTGCCCGATCCTGCGCCAGCGATAATCATCACCGGGCCTTTAATTTGCAGTACGGCGGCCTTTTGTTCGGGGTTTAACCCAGCTAAATAATCCAAATCCTTTTCCTCTTTTCTTAAAAAGCGAAATTAAGGTTTTAGGGCGAAAGGGGAAGATAAAGGCGGGTAAAAAATGCTAACAGTATTGATACAGCTTGCAACGTTGGTTAGTAACCGCAAAGAACGCAAAGGATTTTCAATGCGTTTATTCGCAAAGAACGCAAAGATTAAACAGGTAACGCCTTATAAAATTATACCTCACAAATCAGCTTCAAAGGCTTTGCGTTCTTTGCGGTTTTTCTTTTGCGTTCTTTGCGGTTAAATAACGATGAGCACCAGAATCACAACCGCACCTTAATCCCCCCATTCACTACAAAACCATCCAGCGGCGCGTATATATCCCGGAAAACGGGGTTAGTTATGCTGCCTGTGTAAATAGTATCGAATTTGGTTTGCCGTGTATCCGTCAGGTTTTCGAAATTGATGAACAGGGAAAACCGAGCCCATATCCGCTCCGCCATCAATCCGGTGGTCCAGTAGCTTTTGCCGGTTTTGCCGTCGTTCAATAACTGTGGACTAAAATAATAAGCCTCCAAACCTATCTTCAGTTTATCAGGTATTTCGTACAGCAACACATTGTTAAGCCTGTGTTTTGATACCAATGGGTATGTGTTGATGCTATTGCCCGTATGTTGCGTAACGTGGGCAAAAGTATAACCCACAAAAAGCTTAAAGTTGTTATAGGTGAGCTTAACGTTGGTTTCGGTGCCTTTGGTGTTCAGGTCGCCTGGCGGCTGCTGGTATTGCAGGTTTCCGTTTGGCAATGCGGTGAGCAGGATGGGGTGCTCTACGCGCGTGTAGAAAAATAACTGGTTGAGGCTGAAGCTTACCTTGTTATCAAATAAACCTGTACGGTAATTGATATCATAACTGGCACCATAAGAGCGTTCGGCCCGGGTGTTGGCAACATCTATGGGCAATACGTTACGGAACTGGATGCGCTCGGCATCTTCAGTGAAAACGTTGGGCGCCTTATAGCCCAGGCCTCCGCCAAGGCGGGTCGAAATCTGCGGACTTATCTTCCACAAACCCGAAATGCGCGGCAGGAAGAAGAAGCCGTATTTGTTATGATGGTCGCCCCGAAGGCCCGATTCCAGGATGAATTTATCGCTGATATCCCAGGTGTTTTGCACGAATGCGCCGATGGTTTTATAGTTATAGCTGCGTAGGGCGAAGCTGCTGGTTTTATCCTCGCTGAAGTCGTCGCCCAGGTAATTGATGCCGGCCACCCAATCGGTTTTGGCGCTTTTGTAGGTGTAATTGGCTTCGCTGTAGGTGGAAAGCTGAACGCCCCGGAAGGTATAATCGGGCAGGTTGATGGTACGGTTAAAATAGCTTACGCTGTTTTTGAATTGCAGCGTTTCCTTATCGTTCAGTCGGGTGTTGAGCATGGCTTGCGTGCTGTGGCGGCTGGTTTTATTTTGCTCGAAATAGGTATGCTGTGCATCTCCATTGCCTTCAATGTAATGCAAATCGCCGCCGATGCGGTTTTCTATGGTGCTGTTGATGCCGATGCTGAGGTCGGTTTTATCGTTGAGGTAGAGGAACAATTTTGGGTTGAGCGTAAAGCGGTTGTATTTGGGGATAGCGGTGAGGTCGATATTTGCCGGGTCGTAAGGCGAGCCATGATTGTATGCGGCGTAAATGGTAAGCCCTGTTTTCCTGAACTTTTGGGCGTAAAAACCGCTTACATCTAAGCCTAAAGCAGACGTGCCGTTTAGCAGGATGCTGAGTTGCCTTTCTGTAGTTGGCACTTTTGAAACCAGGTTTACCAGGCCCGCAATAGCGCCGCCGCCATACAGGGTAGAGGAGGAGCCTTTAATTACTTCCACCTGCTTTAGGTCCAGCGGGGCAATTTGCAGCAGGCCTAATCCACCCGAAAATCCGGAGTATAACGGGAAGCCATCGCGGATGATTTGGGTGTATTTGCCATCCAGCCCTTGTATGCGTATGCTGGCATTGCCGCTGGTGGCCGATGTTTGCTGGGTTTGTATGCCGGTACTTTCGGCCAGTATCATGCGGATGTCGCCGGGTTTCATATTGCCTTTCTCGTCTATCTCCTCCCCGGCAATTACCTCTACGCGGGTGGGGATGCCGGCAATAGTGCGGCTGCTGCGGGTAGCGCCTACAACCACTTCTTCCAGTTCTTCACCATCGCCTTTGCCTTCGGGCAGGAGCTGGATTAGCATGGGTTCTGTTTGCGCAAGCGGGAAATCTAAAGTATCAGTAAGCGTTTGGTAACCTACATATCTAAACACAATCACCTGTTGCCCGTTGGGGATATTGGTTATAGTAACCAGTCCGGCGGTATCTGACGATGCGCCTTTGCCGCTGCCTTGCAGCAGCGCCGTAGCACCAATGAGTGGCAGGTTGGTTTTGGCATCTTTAATGGTGGCCCTGAAAGTATTTTGCGAATAAGCTATAGCAGTATAAAGCAGTGCCGTTATCAGCACGATAAGTTTTTTCATTGAAATGAATGGGTGTTAAATTAATACGATAGAATTGCCCAAAGGGCTTATTGAATAGTATTAACCTAACCGTGGCGGTTGCCAAATGGATAGGGTAACGGGCGTTAGGGCCGGTTGTTTGTAGGTGGAATTGTGTTCAACGCTAATTTCGGTTGCGATGCGTTCTACAGTCAGAACCGGTTTTGCAAGGGTGAAACCGGCACAGGTACCGCAGGAGAAAAACGGAGAGCAGCCTTCACAGTTCTTTTCTTTTTGCTGTTTTTGGCTCGCTGTTTCTTTTTTGGTGATAGGCTTCGCGATGCAGTCGTCGGCGCAGCATGGCCTTACCGAAAGCAGCAGCACATATACCGAAAAAAGGATGCAAAGGAATTTCACGGGGCAAATATAGGAGAACGATGGTACGATTAACCACAAAGATCACAAAGATTTGCAATAAGATGATACACAAAGAAGCACAAAGAATAAAAATTGTAGGCTTATTTGGCAACTTTATTCTTAGCCGGTTTAAAAAGCTTTGTGTTTTTTTCTTTGCGCTCTTTGTGGTTAAAAATATGCACTACAACCTTTTCCTCACTGCCACATAAATCACCCAACCAAACGGCACCAACCAAATCACGTCGTTGAAAACATTCACCCAAAAGAATGATGGGGTTAGTTTGCCCAGTAAGATGTAATAAACCGACCCAATAGGCCCAAGTAGTTTGCCTATCCAGCCTACCAAAATAAGCGGCCAGTAGGCGTTCGGGTCGCGGGAGGCGAAGTAGTAGGCTATGCCGTAAACCCCAACCAGCATGCCCACGCAGCGGAGGATAATCAGCAGGAAATCTGTAGGCGGGTTGCCGAACAGCAGTATCTGCGGATAAGCCGAGATGACTAATCCCCAGAAGATATTGTACAGGGCCGCCAAAAACATGATGGCCTTGGCGTAACGAAGTTTGGTAATAGCTTGCATCTGACAAGAGGTTTGGTGAATATTTTCCGATACAAATTTAATGAAAATACTAAACTTTCAAATAATATTGAAAATTAAATTACATTTGCGGAGTAGAACTTTAGTTAACCTAATCTTAAGCAAATGCACAAATACGATGTAGCAATAATTGGAGGCGGTATTGCAGGCATGGCAACGGCAATGCGGCTACAGGCTGCGGGGCGGTCTACCCTGATATTAGAATCGCACGGGCAGCCGGGCGGATGTGCCGGGTATTTCTCAAAAAAGGGTTTCAGTTTCGATGTGGGTGCAACTACCCTGGTGGATTTTGGACCTGATGGAGTAGGGGGCGAATTTTTTAAAAGCGTTGGCTTGACCATGCCGCCATCGGAGGTGCTGGATTATCGGCTCTGGCTGCCCGACAAATCAATATACCTGCCTTGCGACAAAGATAAATGGCACCGCGAACGGGCCGAAAAACTGGGCAATACGCCGGCACACCGCGCTTTCTGGGCGTTGATGGATAAGTTGGCCTATGTGTTCTGGAAAGCGAGTCGCGCCGGTATTAAACTTCCGCTGCAAAATTTAAGGGATGGTTATAACGCAGTGAAGGCTATCGGTATAAGCAATTTGCCCCTGGCCCGCTTTGCAAATTACACCATGATGGATGTTTTAAGGAAGTACAAACTGGATGCTGATATCGAATTGAAAGCCGTATTGAGCATGCTGGTAGAAGATACCGTTAACAGCACTTTAGATGAGGCCCCGGCAATAAATGCTGCCTTGGGCATAACTATCCGCGGTGCCGGTTTGCGGAGGGCTGTGGGCGGCATGAGGGGTTTCTGGCAGCATTTAACCGCCCGTTACAAAACGCTCGGCGGCGTATTGATGGTTGGACAACGGGTTGAAAAGCTTGAACGGGCCGGTGATGCATTCAGGGTTATTACCCGTAAAGGTACTTTTATTGCCCGGCAGGTAGTGAGTGCGATACCCGCCGAAAATACGATGAAGATTGCTCCCGCCGATATACAGACAGCATTGGGCCGCTATGTAAAGCGCGACAGGCCCCGCTACGAAAGCGCCCTGGTCATGTTTTTGGGCGTGCCCGAAGCGGAGGTGGCCTGCCCGGAGCTTAGGCACCATCAACTATTCCACGATTACGATTCGCCTTTGGGCGATGGCAATAATATGTTCATTTCTGTATCTGCACCCGGCGATGAGGCAAGCGCCCCCACAGGGTACCGGTCGGTAATGATATCAACGCATTGCAAACTGGCCGGTTGGCAAAATCTTACCGAAGATGCGTATCAACTCAAGAAAAACGAAATTGGGTGCCACCTCCTGAATTTAGCCAGGCGTGTTTACCCGGAGCTTGGCAAGAACGCCTTGGTTTACGAAATCGGTACGCCCCGCAGCTATGAGAAATTCACCAACAGGGTAGGCGGCGCAGTGGGTGGGGCAAGGCAAAATCTTAGCAATTCAAACTTCAAGGCTATGCCGCATGATATCGGTATTAAAAATTTCAGGATGGTGGGCGATACCACCTGGCCGGGATTGGGGACTGTGGCCTGCATCCTCGGGAGTAGGATAGTGGCAGAGCAACTGTTGAAGAGATGATTTATAAGAGAAAATAAGAGTTACAGAGGTTACTACAGTTTTTCTATTTCTCCAATAGCCAATTTCGTCGTTTTAGCTATGAAATCAATCGCTAACCCTTCTCTTTTTAGCTCACGGGCAATGTCTAATGCTTTATTGTGTTTAGCTTCTTTCACCGCATATTCTAATACATTTTGGTTATCCCATTTATATTTTAAGCTGCTATCGTACATGCTCGGTGGGGGAATCGATTAGAGTTTTTCGATTTCTTCGATAGATAGTTTAGTTGTCTTGGCAATAAAGTCAACCGCCAAGCCTTCTTTTTTAAGCTCACGGGCAATTGCAATGGCTTTATTGTGTTCACCTCTTGCTTCCGCTGTCGAAACAGCATACTCCAACACATTTTGGTTATCCCATTTATGTTTTAAACTACTATCGTACATGTCTTTTTCCTCCTTTGTAAGATTTGTATATTCAGCAATACTGAATAGTTTTTCGAAAATGGGTTTGCGCAAGTAAAGCGGTATCTTGTCCATACGGCTCATGTTTTTTAAAACATAAAGCCATTTGTCAAGGTCACTCATTAACTCAGCTTCCTCTTTCACAAATTTACCTAATTCTATGTATGTATAACCCAATTTATCGTAAAATATTTCGCCTGTTTCGCGGTTACATAAGCAAATATCGTGCAGGTAAGCGTTGGCGGGGCTACCCTCTAAACTAAAATCCTCTAATAGTGCTACCAGATATACTTCGTCAATGTTGTATCCCCAAGCATTTCGCTTGCCTTTGGGCGCTTGTTCGCTGATCAATCTGGATGTATAAAACAGTGCCCTTTCCTTGAAGTATCCTTGCCTGGCTCGTTGTACTTCTATCAAAAAACGCTCGCCTTTATCGCCGGTACAAAGCAGGTCAAATATTGCAGTGCCCTCTTGTTTTATATCTCCGTGGTGTTCGGTTTTATTGTAAACAAGATCCGCAATATGTTTACGCCCGCGGAACACCACGTTTAAAAAGGCAATCAGCAGGTCTTTGTTAGGCTCACTGCCAAATATCTTCTTGAAAGCGAAGTCAACTAATGGGTCGATATATCTTCCGGCTGCTGGCGGCTTAGTTTCGGGCATATTCAAATATAATGCTTTGTCAGCCACGTGCAAATTACCTTTCGTTTTTGATTTGCACATTGTAAAAACAATTAACACTTTAGCCGTTTATTCTGAAAACATCCTCCTCATGAATCGCCTCGCCACCTCCACCTCCCCATATTTACTGCAGCATGCCAATAACCCGGTTAACTGGTACCCCTGGGGACCTGAGGCTTTGCATAAGGCCAAGGAAGAGAACAAGCTGATACTGGTGAGCATCGGCTACTCCGCATGCCACTGGTGCCACGTAATGGAGCATGAGAGTTTTGAGGACGACGCCGTGGCAGCCGTAATGAACGAGTATTTCGTATGCATCAAAGTAGACCGTGAAGAACGCCCCGATGTTGACCAGATATACATGAGCGCCGTTCAGCTAATGAGCGGCAGGGGAGGCTGGCCGCTCAACTGCATCTGCCTGCCCGATCAACGCCCTATCTACGGCGGCACCTACTTCCGCAAAAACGACTGGACGAGCCTGCTCTTCAACCTCGCCGATTTCTATAAAACCAAGCCCCTGGAGGCCGAAGAATACGCCGTACGCCTTACCGATGGCATCAAACAATACGAATCGGTAGCCTTTGTGCACGAACAGCCCGAATATACCAAAGCCGACCTTGCGCCTATCCTCAAAAACTGGAAGCGTTATATCGACGAAGAGGAGGGCGGCCTCGGCGGCGCGCCGAAATTCCCCATGCCCAACAACTGGCTGTTTTTGATACGTTACGCCCATTTAATGCAGGATGAGCAGATTGCCCAAGTGGCAAAACTCACGTTAAAGAAAATGGCTTACGGTGGTATTTATGACCATATCGGCGGGGGCTTTGCCCGTTACGCGGTGGATGGCGTTTGGCATGTGCCCCATTTCGAGAAGATGCTGTACGATAACGGCCAGCTCCTCAGCCTTTACGCTGAAGCCTACACCTGGAACTCCGACCCGCTTTATAAAACCATCGCCGATGAAATTATCAGTTTCGTAGAACGCGAGCTAACCTCGCCCGAATATGGTTTTTATTCGGCGCTTGATGCCGATAGCGAGGGCAAGGAGGGCAAATACTATATTTTTACCAAAGTCGAGTTGGAGGAGATATTAGCCGATGAGACAGAACTCTTCTGCATTTATTACCATGCTACCGATGCCGGTAATTGGGAAGAAGAACATTCTAACGTGTTCTTCCGCAGGGAAGATGATGAGGCGTTGGCGGCCACTTTAGGTTTGCCGGTCGGCGAGTTGCGGAGTCGTATAGACCTTGCGCGTCAAAAGGTTTTCGATGCCAGGGATAAGCGCATCAGGCCGGGACTGGATAATAAAATATTAGCCTCGTGGAACGGCTTGATGCTAAAAGGGCTGTGCGATGCCTACCGTGCTTTCGATGAGCCGGCTTACCTTGACCTCGCCCTGCGGAATGCAGAATTCCTGAGCAACAACATGCTATCGGGCGATAAATTGCTACGGATATTCAAAGAACCCGTACTGCTCCCCAATGGCGATCACGAGCCCATAGCTACCTTTTTAGATGATTACGCCAACATTGTTGATGCCTTTATCGCCCTGTATGAAGTAACCTTTGATGAAGCCTGGCTTACTACCGCCAAAGGCATTGCCGATTACGCCATTCTGCATTATTACGATGAGCCCAGCGGCATGTTCTTTTACACCGCCGACGATGACGAGCACCTCATAGCCCGCAAATACGAGATGATGGATGGCGTGATACCTGCGTCCAACTCGGTAATGGCGCGCAACCTTAAAAAGCTTGGGCTGTTCTTCGACCACGAAGCCTATCATGAAATCGCGGCGCAAATGCTGCGCAACATTGTGCCGCATCTGGCTAAATACAGTACCGGCTACAGTAATTGGACGGCCTTTCTGCTGGATGAATTGCACGGCACCTACGAAGTAGCCATTACCGGCGATAACGCCGCTGCGCTGCGTAAACAGATGGAACAAAACTACATCCCCAATAAAATAATGTTGGGCGGTAAAAAAGGAACGTTACCTTTGCTGGCAGATAAGCCGGGGGATATGAGCCGGATTTATGTTTGCAGGGACAAAACCTGCAGCCTGCCGGTTGATAATACGGCGGATGCTTTAAAACAAATAAATAAAGATTCCATTATATAAATAAACAGCAAGCGAAACCATTGCCTTAAACAACAACCGGCAATGAATTTCCGTTAATCCAATCGTTAACGAATAATCATCATAATGAAAATTGAACCACAACACGTAGTATCATTAACATACGATTTGTATGTTAAACAAGAAGACGGCAGCGAAGGCCTGGCAGAAAGCGCAACGCAGGAGCAGCCCTTAACCTTTTTGTTCGGCGCGGGCCAAATGATACCAAGATTCGAAGAGAACTTAAGCACCCTTTCAACAGGTGATACCTATGATTTCCGTATATCCGCAGCAGAAGGCTACGGCGAATTCGACGAAGAAGCAGTAGCTAATTTGCCGAAAGAAATGTTCCAGGGTACCGAGATACCGCAAATTGGCGAAGTATTGCCTTTGCAGGATAACAACGGCAACCGTTTCCAGGGCCAGGTAGTATCGGTTACCGAAGATTCGGTAATTGTAGACCTTAACCACCCTATGGCCGGCCAGGAACTGCACTTTAAAGGCGAGATATTGAACGTTCGCCCTGCTACGCCAGAGGAACTTTCTCACGGCCACGCACACGGCCCCGATGGCCATCACCATCACTAAGCCGGAAGACGGAAGTCTGAAAGAAAACACAACAGGCGCATCGTATGTTTACGGTGCGCCTGTGTTGTTTGTGGCAAAATCAAGCCGGCCGATATCAGTAATGCGGGCATTTATCATGATGCGGCAGGCCACCGGCTCACCATTCTTTTTTGCAGGAAAAAATATTTTATCCTCCTGGTTGGGCAGGTTTAAGTTCATATTGATTACCCGCTCATAACCATCCTTACCCAAAATAGTAACTTTATAGTAAGCCAGCCTCCCCAGGGGGCTTATCAATAATTCTACTACCGCCGTGTATTTTATACGATTTATATCCCAAATGTCTTCCGGTAGCCTGAACAAGTTAAGGTAGGGTATATACCCATAATATCTGCCGCCGATTTTTATTGGCTTGGTAACCACGTCTGTACTGTCGATAGTCTGGTCCACAAAATAATGCAGGTCGCTGCCCGCTACTTCGGGTGCTTCGTATTCCAGCTTTTTGGCGTCATAATTATATACCTGCAGCAAATGCCCCCGTGTGTCGAAAAAACGCCAGGTACCTAATTTTACGTCATTATCGAAATTACCCGATGCCACAGGTATTGTTTCCCCGTAACGCGCGTGGTAAAGCCCATGCTTTATGGCTTTGTTGGTTTTGAGCACGTGGTAAACCTCGTAAACCGAATCGGTTAACCGAACGGTTTTTTGTTTGGTGTCCTGCGCAAGGGCAATATTTGCCACAAGTATCGCCACGGCTATCAATAAGCAATTTTTCAGCATAAAATATCTTTAGTAAAAATCTATCCCGCCATCTTCTGTTATATACACCCTGATGATGATGCGGCAGGCCACAGGCTCGCCGTTGAGGGTGGCCGGCGTAAATACCTTGTCTTCGGGTGGCAGCAGGTCGGCTTTCAGCCGGATATAGTGATCTTCCGCCCCGTTATTGATGTTCACCTTGATGTCCGCTAGTCTGCCGCCGGGACTCACCAGCAGTTCGAGCGTGGTTTTTACTTCATTAAGCGTAACCTCGGGATGCGATTCATATTCGGCAGGTAGTTTAAACAATTTCAGGTAGTTTAAATAACCAAAATATCGCCCGCCTGTTATTACAGGCTTATGCGCCTTATCTGCCGGGCCGAGGGTTTTATCGAGCAGGTACCTGAAATTGGAGGTAGTATCTTCCTTCGCCTCGAAGGTTACGGTATTAGTGTCGTAATCATAAGTTTGCATGGGCTGGCCGGCTGCATCGTAAAACCGCCAGATGCCGCTGCGTTTATCGTGGTTGTACAGGCCGGTAGCCACAGGCTGGCGCTCTTTGTAAACAGCCTGATATAAGCCATGCATAACGTTCTTGTCGGTTTTCATGACATGATAGATCTCTTTTACCGAATTAGTAAGCCTTGTTGTTATCTCGCGCGTGTCCTGTGCATTACAACAGCTTGCAGCAAACAGCAGGCTCAGGAACAGCGATAGCCCCTTTGCACAATGTGCTATTTGTCGATGTCCCTTAGTCAAAATCGAGGTGGTTAGTTTCGGTGATATAAGCTTTCATCATAATGCGGCAGCCAATGCCCTCGCCGTTTAAGGTGGCGGGAGTGAATATCTTGTCGGCCTCATCGGGCAGGTTGGTACTCATATTGATAACCCTTACGGTTTCGCCTTTGATGTTCAGGTTCACCTTATAGCTGGCCAGCCTGCCGAGTGGACTTATCAGCAGTTCTACCGTTACATCGAAGAAGTTTTTGGTTGACGGGTCGATATAATCCGGTAGCGTGAATAGTTGCAGGTAGGGAATATACCCGTAATACCTGCCGCCTATTTTAACGGGTTTGGTCACTTTATCGGTAGGTTGCAACTCCCGGTCTACAAAGTAACGCAGCGAAGAGGTGGTATCTTCTGGCGCTTCGAAAACCAACTTGGCGGCTGTATAATCATAAACTTCAAGCTGCTGGCCTTGCGAACTGAAAAAACGCCAAAGGCCCACTTTCTTGTTATTGTCGTACATGCCCATGGCCACCACGGTTTTTCTTTGGAAAAGTGCCTGGTACAAACCTTGCTTAACATTCTTATTGGTTTTCAGCACGGTAGCAACTTCCTGCACCGAATCGGTAAGCCAGTTTTTTTTCTTCGTGGTTTCCTGTGCGTTAGCACTGCAGGCTAATAATAAGCAGGCAAAAAATAGGGTAAACGTCTTCAACATGCGTTCAATCTTCGGTTCGGGTTATGAATTATACCGGATGCCCGGGTTTATTTTCTGTAATTCGGCTACGAAAGCGGCTTTATCCTGCGGGGAGATTACAACCGAATCGAATTTGTTATAAAATAGCTCCAACCTATCCATCGACAGGGCGGGGGCGCTCAGTATGCTACTGGTGTCTTCTATCCTGGTGATGCTTCCGATATCAACGATGCTGTTGAAGAACATGCCGCATTTTACCTTCAACATACCATCGGTTTGGATGGTGTAGTTGGTATTGAAGAACACCGGCAAAAACATTGCGGACATTACTGCGAGCAGCAACATGGCTCCAATGTACCTGCCGCCGGCAATGTAGCCAACTTCTATCAATAGCAAAATAATCAGCGGGATAAAGATAACGAACCCCCTTTTTGATGGGAATTTTTGCACATGGTTTAACATGGGGTGAAAATAAGCAAAAAACATAATTATCTCCGCGGCGGCATCCTTGCCGCTGGGCGGCGGTGGGGACACCGCCTTTAGGGACGGCAGGTAAAAAGCATGCAAAGCGGATAAGCATTTTGGCTGCTTTTACGATAGTGTACTGAAAAAAACAGCATGACGTTTGTGTTGTTTCAGCTTACTCCGGCCTACCGCCTCCTCCTCCAAAACCACCACCCTCACCGCCACCACCGCGCCTGCCACCACCATTACGGCCACCCTTGCTGCCGGCGAATTTCTGCAGCCTTATGGCAAACGACAGCATAAAATAACGGCCAAGGCGGTTGGTGCGGGTATCTATGATCTGATTGCCGCTTACGCTGCGGGTTACACCGGTATTTTGGTTGAACAAATCGAAGGCCTGGAAACGCAGCGCGCCGATATTGCCCTTCAAAAACTGGTACTCTACATACGTGCTCAGCAGGGTAGGGTTGGCCTTAACCGTGCTACTGAAACCGTGGTTAATCGTTTGGGTAAGGTTGTAGCCCAATATCCAACCCTTGAAAAAGTAATTGCGGCCATCAAGCCCCAGCGTCCAGGTGCGGGCATCGGTACTGATGAACGATGGTATGCTGTAATGGGTGGTATTTACGCTGTAGTTGCCACTCACCTCGGTATCCATCAGACTATCGATATCTATGCGGATGCGTGCGCCCTGGTTAAATACCCAGTTTTTACCCACGTTGCGCACATCGTTAAGGTAGCTGATATTGTTATTGAAATTGGCGCCACCGTTTAGCGTAACGGTAAACTTGCGGTTGGCAAAGGGTTTGGAGTAGGCGTAATTACCGTTGGCCGAGTAAAAGCCGTCCGTATTTAAATAACGGGTTTCCTGTATGGTGTTGTTGCGGCTGGTAGTGCCCGAAGTGGTGCCAACGGTGATAGGCCGCGTATTGCTCACTATTTTATCCTGGGTGCTGGTGAACGATAGGTTGGTAAACAGCGAGTTGCCGCTGGCGATATCGAACTGGTTGTAACGCAGGCTGACGTTGTTGTTGAACGCCGGCTTTAGGTCGGGGTTACCGTAGATGCGGTTCTGCAGGTTGCTAAAATCGGGCTGAAGCTGTAGTTGGGTAAAGCTTGGCTGACTGTTGCTGCCGCTATAATTAACCGACAATGAATGGTTTTTGGCAAAGTTGTAGATAAACCTGGCCGTTGGGATATAGTTAAGTGTATGCGTGCTGGTACTGAAGTTATGCGATTGCCCATCAAGCGAGCCGGGTTGCACGGCCATGCCGACGGTGTAGTTGTATTTGGTTTTTACGCCACGCAGGTTAAGCCCGAATTTATTGGTAATAAATTGGTAGTTATACAGCGTGCTCAGCGAATCTACATACGTTTGGCCCAACGTAACGGGGTCTATGCGGTAATTGTAGCGGTTGTTATCGGTATTGGTGTAATTGTGGTTGTAATTGGCTTCCAGGTAATTGCCATTGCCTATGGGCTCGGTGTAGGATAACGATATGCCGTAACGGTTGCTGCTGTTATTGGTGTTTATTTGCTGGTAAAGCGGCGTGGTTATGCCCGCTTGTTCGGTAGTGTACTGGTCGTTAAGGTCCTGCGTGTTTTTTGAGTAACCCAGGCTGGTATTGATGCTGAAGTTTCGCCCCTTTTTGGCGAATTTATGGTTATATAAAGCGCTGATGCTGCCGCTTGGCGCTGTAGAATTGGTTAGCGCCAGCTCGTTGCCGGTAACGGTGGTGTCGTTACGCGTATTGGTGAAAGCATCCGTACTGTTATCGTTTGATGAGTTGTAGTTAAAGTTGGGGTTTATCTTGAGGTAATTCATGGTATCTATCCGATACTCCATATTAAAATCTATCCGGTGGTTAAGGTTGTGCGTGCGCCCGTCGCTGTTATCTGTACCCAAAATAGCGCCCGACTGGAACAGGCTCTGCGTTTGCGAGGTGGTGGTGCTTAGCCTATCGCGATTAGCGTAGCTATAGCTGCCATAAACGGTTATCTTTTTGCCCCATTCGTTGCGGTAATTAAAGCCCAGCGAGCGGTTGGTAGTGATACCGTTGGCCGTGCTTACACCGCCACCTGCCGCTCCGCCGCCCCCGCGCCCGGCCCTGCCGCCGCCGCCCCCGCCTGCGCCCAGGTTAAAAGCGTTGGTATTGTTGTTATTCACGGTGCCGATGAGCGACACCTGCTCGTCTTCTCTAAAAGCATTGGCAGAGATGCGTGCCAGGTAACGGTCGTCGTTACCCGCGCCTACGGTACCCTGCCCAAATTTGCCCGTCCGTTTGCCTTTTTGTATGGTGATGTTCAGGATTTTATCCGGGTCGCCGGTTTTGATGCCGGTGAGGTTGGCCTGATCGCCATAGTCGTCTATTACCTGTATGTTCTCTACGATATCGGCCGGCAGGTTTTGCGTGGCGGTCTGTACATCGCCATTGAAATAATCCTTGCCATTTACACGCACCTTGGTCACCTGCTTGCCATGCGCGGTAACGTTGCCGTCTTTATCTACCGATACGCCGGGCAGTTTCTTCAGCAAATCCTCTACCGGTGAACCCTCGCGCACTTTGTAGGCAGCGGCTTTATATTCAACCGTGTCTTCTTTAATGGTGATGGGGTTTATGGCAGTTACGTTTACCTGCCCCAGCATATTGGTTTGTACTTTCAGTTTGATGGGGTCCAGCCGGATGGCGGTGTTCAGGTTGTCCATAGCATATTTCCTGCTCATCGCCTCATAACCCAATCCCGAAATGGTTATCTTGAAATTTCTCGAAAAAACAGCCCCGAAACTAAACCCGCCTTTGGTATCGCTGGCTACTACCATGCTATCTTTGTCGGAGGTGAGTTTTACAGTCATTCCCGGCACCGCGCCAAGGCTATCTATCAGGGTGCCGCTAACAGCGCGGGGAGGCTGCTGTGCAAATAGTGCTTTCGCAGAAAGCATAAGGATGAGGAGCAATAAAGATAAATGTTTTGTCATGGCAGTGGAATAAAGCTCTAATGACGGTTAAAGTATCGAGAAGTTTAATTGTAATGCCAATGTCATACAAATGTTGCAATAAGAATGGCTTTTAACTATGAATTTAATTATTTATTAATTTTATTAACCCTTTTTTTAGGAATTGCAGAAATGAATGCCTATCTTTAATCCGTCCCCATTGATAAAAAACTAATTGATAAACTAACCTCCCGATCCCTAATGGCATTCATACATGATGTATTAGAACAACCTTCCTATGGATGGAAGGATGCAAATGGCAACCTTTCCAAACCAACCAACGGTCAAATTTTCAAAGAATTTTTTTCGAGGCTTAACATCTTCAAAACCAAAAAGAACTGGCTTTCTTTTATGAGCTGGATGATGGTGGTAACGCTATCGGTATTCCTGCTTTTATTCATTTTCAAATACTTCTCTATCCAGGGACTGATTATTGCCTTTCTTTACAGCATGGTAGTGATGGGTACCCACGGTACTATTTGGTACCACCGCTATTGCACCCATGGTGCCTATAAGTTCAGCAATAACTTTTGGCGCTTTTTCACCCAAAACCTTACCTTAAAAATTATCCCTGAGGAGATATACGCTATATCGCACCACGTGCACCATGCGTTATCAGACCAACCTGGCGATCCATACAATGCGCAGGGCGGTTTCCTGTACTGCTTTTTGGCCGATGCAAACCACCAGCCCATCAACCGTAACATGAACGAGAAAGAGTACGCACGCTGCGTTACTTTAATGAAACATACAGGCGTATCGGTAAACACTTACGCGCAATACCAAAAATGGGGTTCGGTAGCAAATCCCTTCCATGCTGTTGTTGGCGTTATTGCCAACTGGGCATTTTGGTTCACCGTGTTTTATTTAATTGGCGGCGTAGCTTTAGGTTGCGCAATTTTTGGTGCCGCAGGCTTTTGGGCCGTTGGTGTACGTACCTTTAATTACGAAGGCCACGGCAAAGGCGAAGACAAACGCCGCGACGGGGTAGATCATAACCGCAAGGATATGTCGGTTAACCAGCTTTGGCCGGGCTTTGTGGCCGGCGAGTGGCACAACAACCACCACCTTTTCCCAAAAAGCGCGCGTTCGGGCTTTAAGCCGCACCAGATAGATACCGCCTTTTACTACATCAAATTCATGAGCATGATAGGCGCGGTAAGCCAGTATAAAGATTCGAAAGAGCAATTTTTAAAAGAATATGTAAGGCCAGCTTTAAAGTCTGAGCCAGTGTACTGCCCTGAAACCGGTAAGCAGATTTTAGCTACAGAAATAGCGCGATAAAATTATCGCGAGGTAAATACATGGAAGGGGTGCGAAAGCGCCCCTTTTTTATTTTCAAGGAAATTTAAAGCGTTTTACGCGAATGATTAACGTAGGAGGGTCTCTCTATAGATTTAAGTTAACCCATAAAATCTTCGCACCACTAAAAAAACGGGAGAACCCATAAAGCGTTCCCATGGAACGCGCTTTTAATTCTTTCTTTTTTCTACCCATAAGGTATCCCGAAGGGATACGCATTTACCCTCTTCGTCCCTTCGGGACGGCTTATGGGTAGAAACATGTAATCCGTCCATTATACGTTCCATCGGAACGTTTTATGATATTACGTATGCAGTAGCGATGTCTTTTTAGGCACCGTATGTTTATGGGGTAACTTAAATCTATAGAGAGACCTGCGGTGACGAAAAGCTTGAACCTCTACGAGGTTGCTAATCCTTAAATAATGACTCGGCGAGACACTACGGCGACGAGTAAAAAGGTAAAGTTTGGCAAGGAGAGCCTTGCCGTCGCAAAACCCGGCAGAGAGTTGTCCTAAACCCATTTAACCAAACATGGTACTATTTTAACTCCATCACATAAATGATACACAGGGGGGCACAAAAAACGCCCCTTTTTTTATTTAATAGCATTTTTTGGGTGCGTGTTTACGAATGAATATATAACTTAGTAAACCAATTATTACCAAACCAAATTTCCTGATGTCGAAAAAAATTTACTGCATGTTTACCGTGTTGCTGGCAGCTATGCTGTGCACCAGCGGCGCGATGGCGCAAAGCCAGCCCATAGGCATATTTGACGCACAGGCCGATGTTGGCCCCGTTAAAAACAAGGGTAACGTTGCATATGATGCCAAATCGCAGCAATACACGGTTAGTGGTTCTGGCACCAATATATGGGCCAATGCTGATGAGTTCCATTACGTGTGGAAGAAGATGACCGGCGATTTCATCCTACGCACCAGTGCCGAGTTTATTGGCACGGGTACCGAACTGCACCGCAAATGGGGCTTTATGGTGCGTAAATCCTTAGACGGCAACTCGGCACATGTAAACGCCGTAGTGCATGGCGATGGCCTCACCTCGCTGCAATACCGCAAAACCACAGGCGCGGTTACCGAAGAGCAAAAATCATCCCTCACTTTCGCCGGCATTGTACAGTTGCAACGTAAAGGCAATACTTATACTATGTCGGTAGCGCGCAAGGGCGATGTTTTTGGTCCCGAAGAAAAAGTGGATATTGACCTGGGCGATGAGGTTTACGTGGGCATTTTCGTGTGCTCGCACAACGCCGACGTTACAGAACAGGCCGTTTTCAGCAATGTAAGCATCAAAAAGGTTAAAGCCGGTAAATAGGCCTTTTTTTAGATGCATTGTTTTCGCAAACCAATATATAATTTAGTAAACCCAATTATTGCTAACCTAAAATTAAATGTCGAAAAAATTAACCTGTTCTTTAGCAGCTGCGTTTATTGCTACGCTGTTTTGTTGCGCCGCTTATGCACAATCCTCATCATTGGGCATATTTGACGGGCACACCGATATTGGTGCAATCAAGCACAAAGGCACCGTTACTTACGATGCAAAAAATCAGCAATACCAGGTCACCGGCTCGGGGGGCGATATGTGGAACGATCACGATGATTTCCATTTCGTTTGGAAAAAGATTACAGGCGATTTTATCCTGCGTACAAACGGCGCTTTCTTGTCCGGTGATGAACCAAACCGCAAATATGGCCTGATGGTGCGCAAAACATTAGATGCCAATTCGGCACAGGTAAACGTAATGGTGCATGGCATGGGGGTAACATCTATGCAATACCGAAAAGTAACCGGCGGCCAAACTGCTGAGGACAGGACAGACGTTATTTCTGCAGAAGTTTTGCAGTTGGAAAGAAAAGGCAATACCTATTATATATCCGTAGCACGCAAAGGTGATGTATTCGGCCCGGAAAAAAAGATCGACCTGGACTTTGGCGATGAAGTGTACGTTGGTGTTTACGCCTGTGCACACAATGCTGATAAAGTAGAGAAGGTGCAATACAGCAACGTGCGTATCATCACCCCGGCACCTGCCGACCTGGTTCCATACAAAAAGTACCTGGGTAGCGCCATTGAACTGCTGGATATGGCCACCCAGAACAGCCGTATCGTTTACCAATCGCCTAAATCCTTACAGGCCCCCAACTGGATGCAGAACGGCAAATCGCTTATCTATAACAGCGATGGCGCCCTGTATAATTTCAACCTGGCCAATAGCACGCCAACGGCTATCAATACCAACCCTGCCAAAAACAACAATAACGATCACGTTATCTCTTTCGATGGCAAGATGCTTACCATCAGCAGCGGCGATGGGGGCCCTTCCATCGGCTATACCGTGCCTGTAGGCGGGGGCGATGCCAAAATGGTTACCACCAAAGGTGTGGGCGCAAGCTATATGCACGGATGGTCGCCCGATGGCAAATTCCTGGTGTTTTGCGGCGAGCGCGGCGGCGAGTATGATGTTTACCGCATCCCATCCGGCGGCGGCCCCGAAGAAAGGCTTACCGATACCAAAGGCCTTGATGATGGCCCCGAGTACACGCCCGATGGCAAATACATCTACTTCAACTCGGTGCGCAGCGGCCTGATGCAGGTTTGGCGTATGGATGCCGACGGCAAAAACCAAACCCAAATAACCAACGATGATTATAATAACTGGTTCCCGCACATCTCTCCGGATGGTAAATGGATAGTATATATCACTTTTTTGAAGAACGAAGTTGCCCCAGGCGACCATCCTTTTTATAAACATGTTTATATTCGCGTAATGCCTGCAGCAGGTGGCCCCTCAAAAGTGGTGGCTTATTTATACGGTGGGCAGGGCACTATCAATACGCCGTCATGGTCGCCGGATAGCAAGCACATCGCCTTTGTAAGCAATTCTAATTTATTATTCCCCGTTTTCCCGATAGCAAAAAACTAATAACCTAAAACAACATGACTACATCCCGCAGAAGTTTCCTTAAGAACAGCGCAGTGGCTCTTACCGCCGCAGCCTTATTACCCGATAGCGTATTCGCAGCGGGAAAAATACAACGCGTAGGCTTGCAGCTTTATTCGGTACGCGATCATATGCGCGACGACCCTGCCGGCACCCTCAAAAAACTGGCCGATATGGGCTACGTACACGTAGAGCACGCCAACTATATTAACCGCAAATTCTATGGCTATACAGCGCAGGAATTCAAAAAATTATTAAACGACCTTGGCCTGGTAATGCCCAGCGGCCATACCGTGATGACATCCGCACACTGGGATGCAGCAAAAAATGATTTTACCGATGCCTGGAAATGGACGATTGAAGACGCCGCCGTGCTTGGCCAGAAATATGTGTTTAGCCCATGGATGGATGTTGCCGTGCGTACGGATAAGGCTGCGCTCGACCGCACCATGGAGCAATTCAACAAAAGCGGCGAGCTGTGCCAAAAATCGGGGATGAAATTCGGTTACCACAACCACGATTTTGAATTTACCACCATGGTAGGCGATATGCGCCTGTTCGATTATATTATGCAGCATACCGACCCAAAACTTGTTTCCCAACAGCTGGATATCGGCAACATGTACGGTCGTGAGAACGATGCGGTATCGCTCATCAAAAAATATCCGGGCAGGTTCGAATCCATGCACGTAAAAGATGAAATAAAGAGTGCCGAGCACCCAAATGAAGGCACAGGCTACGAAAGCTGCGTATTGGGCAAAGGCGTATTGCCGGTGAAAGATGTACTGAAGGCAGCCAAAAAAATTGGCGGAACGCAGTATCTGATCATCGAGCAGGAGTCGTACCAGGGCATGGATCCGATAGACTCTGTAAAAATTGATTTACAAACCATGAAAAAATGGGGTTATTAGTAGTTTAAACACTACTTTCCGACTTCATTTACCGGTAACGGGATATTGCATAATCGCAATATCCCGTTATCTATGCATACACTAAATTAATCTCAGGATTTGAACCATCAAATGAACAGGCGGATAGCGATCCGCAACATGGCTTTGATTATGGGCAGCGCGGCCTTGTTGCCGGCCTGCCTCAGCGGTGATAAGGGCAAGCCCATCGTAGAATTGAAGCACCTTAAGCTGGATGCCGCACAGGAAAACCTGGTGAGCAATCTCTGCGAAACCATCCTCCCAAAAACAAGCACCCCCGGCGCTAAAG
Source organism: Mucilaginibacter sp. P1_D10 (assembly GCF_056406215.1). Classification (NCBI taxonomy): domain Bacteria; kingdom Pseudomonadati; phylum Bacteroidota; class Sphingobacteriia; order Sphingobacteriales; family Sphingobacteriaceae; genus Mucilaginibacter; species Mucilaginibacter sp. P1_D10. The sequence continues at coordinate 67,810 of NZ_JBFUAP010000003.1, forward strand.
ACCTCGGCATAAACCTTTTTGTTTTCAAGATGATTGACGACTGTTTCGACAAAAAGGGGCAGGACGATTTTATGGCGGGGCTAAAAGAATTTGAAGATGCGGTGGATAAAAAATACGGCAAATCGTTCAATGATTTGACCGTAGCAGAGCGCAGCGCTTTTGCAGGCGATATCGAGAAGCAAAGTAAAGACCCCAATTATAAGGATAACAAAGCCAATGGCTTTTATTTTACCGTAAAAGGGCAAACCGTATTTGGGTACACCACCTCGCAATACTTCATGACCAAGCAAATAGTTTATGAACTGATACCGGGCAGGTATAATGCCATGTTCCCGGTTAAAAAGAAAGCGGCAGTATAGCATGGCTAATTTAAATATAGATAGTATAAAGGAACGCACGTTCGATGCCATAGTTATAGGCTCGGGCATGAGCGGGGGATGGGCAGCAAAAGAGTTGGGCGATAAAGGCCTCAAAACTTTGGTGCTGGAGCGCGGCCGCGATGTAAAGCACTTAAAAGATTACCCTACCACCAATATGTACCCCTGGGAGTTTGCGCACCACGGGCAGGTAGCTGCCGAAATCCGCGAAGCAAACCCCATCGTAAGCAAGTGCTATGCCTTCGGCGAAGATGCGATGCACTTCTTTGTGAAAGATAAGGAGCACCCTTATGTACAGGAAAAACCTTTCGACTGGATACGCGGGTACCAGGTAGGCGGCAAGTCGCTGCTGTGGGCACGCCAAACACAACGCTGGAGTGATTTCGATTTCGAAGGCCCGGCACGCGACGGTTTCGCGGTAGACTGGCCCATCCGCTATAAAGATATTGCGCCCTGGTATAGCCATGTTGAGAAGTTCGCAGGCATATCCGGCAATATGGATGGCCTGGCCGAATTGCCCGACGGCGAGTTTTTGCCGGGTTTCCCCCTCAACGCAGTAGAGCAGCGTTTCAGCAAGCACGTAAAAGATCATTATAAAAACAGGCACGTTATCAGCGCACGTTGCGCCCATTTATCCAAGCCCAACCAGATACATTTGGATCAGGGTAGGGGGCAATGCCAAAAACGTACGCTGTGCCAGCGTGGTTGCCCATTCGGCGGCTACTTCAGCGCAAATGCATCTACCATACCATGGGCATTGCGCTCGGGCCATGTAACCTTAAGGCCATTCTCGGTAGTTGAATCCATTATTTACGACGAAAAACTGGGCAAGGCAACCGGCGTTCGCATCATCGATACCAACACCAAAGAAGCCATAGAATATTATGCCGACGTAATTTTCCTGAACGCGGCGGCCCTCAACAGCAACCTTGTATTACTCAACTCTACCTCGCACCGTTTCCCCAATGGTTTGGGTAACGATAGCGGCACGTTGGGCAAGTACGTGGCTTTCCACAATTATTCGGCGCATATCAATGCCGAGTGGGATGGCGATAAAGAATGGACAACCGACGGTCGCAACCCGGCAGGCGGCGGCTATATACCACGCTTCCGCAACGTGTATAAGCAGGAAACCGACTTTTTGCGTGGCTACGCAGCCGGCTTTAGTGCCTACCGCTACCGCGAAACCAGCAGCGACGGCATTGGCGAGGATTTGAAGAAGAACCTCGTTAAAGATGACCTGAGCAAATGGCACGTAGGCTCGCACATGATGGGCGAAACTATCCCGAAGGAAACGAATTACGTGGCGCTGGATAAAACTCAGAAGGACCCATGGGGCATCCCTCAGCTGAAAATTTCTGTGGAATACGATGATAATGATGCCAAAATGAAAAAGGATTACGTGGAGCAGATGACCGAGATGTTCACCTCGGCAGGCTTCACCAATATACAGGCATCGGTAGATAACCGTGCGCCGGGCTTGGACATCCACGAGATGGGCGGTGTGCGTATGGGCAACGATCCAAAAACATCCATGCTGGATAAATGGCACCGCCTGCACGCCTGCAAAAATGTTTACGTAACCGATGGCGCCAGCATGACCTCAACCTCATGCCAAAACCCATCATTAACCTATATGGCCTTCGCCGCAAGGGCGGTTGATCATTGGGTGAGCCAAGCGTAGCCCCCCAACCCCCTAAAGGGGGAGCTTTTGATTTGCCTAATTGCAATTCAAACTTCGGTTCCCCCTTCAGGGGGCTAGGGGGCTAATGTGTTAAAAAAACACAATGAAAAAGATATTTGAAAAATAATTTTTATGCCTACATTAGGCGAGGTAACCAATACTAAACAAATTTACTTTAACGCATTAATATTATGTCTACAAACACTTATGACGCTATTGTCATTGGTTCAGGGATATCTGGCGGCTGGGCTGCAAAAGAACTGAGCGAGAAGGGTTTAAAAACCATTATGCTGGAGCGCGGTAGGAATATCGAGCACATTAAGGATTATGTGAACGCTACCAAGGGGCCCTGGGAGTTCCCTCACCGTGGCGGCCGCACCCAAAAAATGATTGAGGACTACCCGGTTTTGAAGCGTGACTATCCGCTGAACGAGGCCAACCTCGATTACTGGGTTGACGAGAAAGAAAGCCCATACACAGAAATTAAGCGTTTCGATTGGTTTAGGGGTTACCACGTAGGTGGCCGCTCGCTAATGTGGGGCCGCCAAAGCTACCGCTGGCACGAGACTGATTTTGAAGCAAACTTAAAAGACGGCGTTGGCGTTGACTGGCCTATCCGTTATAAAGACCTTGAAAAATGGTACAGCTACGCAGAACAGTTTGCAGGTATATCGGGCAACCGCGATGGCGTACCAATTTTACCCGATGGCGATTTTATGCCGCCAATGGATATGAACGTTGTAGAAAAAGACGTTCAGAAACGTTTTAAGGATTTTTACAAAGAAACCCGCCACTTTGTTATAGGCCGCGTAGCCAATATTACCGTGCCGCATAACAACCGCACCAACTGCCAATACCGTAATAAATGCTGGTTGGGATGCCCGTTTGGCGCATACTTCAGCACGCAGTCGTCAACTTTGCCTGCTGCAATGGCAACCGGTAATTTAACCGTGCGCCCTTGGTCAATAGTAACAGAGATATTGTACGATAAGGACACTAAAAAAGCAAAAGGCGTACGCATTGTTGATGCCGAAACCAACAAAACTTACGATTACTTCGCAAAAATTGTATTTGTTAATGCATCGGCACTAAACAGCGCCTGGGTACTGATGAACTCCGCTACCGACGTTTGGGAAGGCGGCTTAGGCAGCAGCAGCGGCGAACTTGGCCACAACGTAATGGATCATCACCTGGGCGTAGGCGCAGGCGGCAGGATGGAAGGCTTTGAGGATAAATACTACTTTGGCCGCAGGGCAAACGGTATCTATATACCGCGTTACCGTAACCTCAACGGCGAAAAACGTGATTATATTCGCGGTTTTGGTTATCAGGGTAGCGGCAGCCGCAGTGGCTGGAGTCGCGATATTGCTGAAATGAACATAGGCGGCGCATTTAAAGATGCACTATCAGAACCGGGAGGCTGGACTTTCGGCATGGGCGGCTTCGGCGAAACCCTGCCATACCACGATAACAAGATAACGCTTGATAAAACCAACAAAGATAAATGGGGCTTGCCAACGCTGGCGATTGACGTTGAGGTGAAAGACAACGAGAAGAAGATGCGTGTAGATATGATGAACGATGCTGTGGAGATGCTGACCAACGCAGGCCTAAAAGATGTAGGAGGCTACACTACCGAAGGGATACTTGGCCGTGGCATCCACGAAATGGGTACCGCACGCATGGGTCGCGATCCAAAAACATCGGTATTGAACGAGTGGAACCAGGTTTGGGATGCCAAGAACGTATTCGTTACCGATGGTGCCGCCATGACTTCTTCTGCTTGCCAGAATCCATCACTTACTTATATGGCGCTTACTGCACGCGCGGCAAACTACGCGGTTGAGCAACTGAAAAAAGGTAATATTTAATCCAATTAGCATCACTAAAATGACTGAGAAGAAAGAAGAGACCCCAGCCTCCGGTGCTTCCAGGCGGGATTTTATCAAGAATACCTCGCTGGCAGCAGCAGGTTTCATGATTGTCCCCCGCTTTGTGCTGGGCGGTAAAGGCTACACCGCGCCAAGCGATATGCTGAATGTTGCGGGCGTTGGCGCAGGCGGCAAGGGCGAAAGCGATATTGCCAATTTTGCCAAAAGCGGTAAAGCTAACATTGCGTACCTCTGCGACGTGGACGACCGCCGCGCGGCAAACTCTGTAAAGAAATTCCCCAAAGCAAAATATTATAAAGACTGGCGTGAGATGCTGGATAAGGAAGCAAAAAATATCGATGCGGTATCTGTTTCCACGCCAGATCATAACCATGCCATTGTAGCCCTTGGTGCCATGCAACTGGGTAAACACGTTTACGTGCAAAAACCTTTAACGCATGATATTTGGGAAGCACGCGAGCTTACCGCCGCTGCAAAAAAATATAAGGTAGTTACCCAAATGGGCAACCAGGGGGCATCAAATGATGGTACCCGCCAATTGGCCGAGTGGTATAACGCTGGGCTGATAGGCAATGTGCATACGGTTTATTGCTGGACAAATCGCCCCGTATGGCCGCAGGGCATACAGTGGCCGGCAACAAAAAGCGAAGTGCCTAAAGAGCTCGACTGGAACCTTTGGCTGGGTACTGCCCCTTATAAAGAATATGTAGATAAATTAGTGCCATTTAACTGGCGCGGATGGTGGGATTACGGTACCGGCGCCCTGGGCGATATGGGCTGCCACCTGGTAGAAGCGCCGTTCCGTGTGCTTGGCTTAGAGTATGTAAAAGATGTACAGGCCAGCGTAGGTACTGTTTATGTAGATGAGTTTAAACGTGGCCGTTTCCCTGAGAGCTGCCCGCCATCGAGCCACATTACCTTAACCTTCCCTAAAACCAAGAAAACAAAAGGCGATGTAACCGTGCACTGGATGGACGGTGGTATCCAACCAGAACGCCCTGAAGAGCTTGGCCCGGATGAAAAATTCGGCGATGATGGCAACGGTACTTTATTCATCGGTACAAAAGGTAAAATGATAGCCAGCACCTACAGCTCTAATCCGCTGTTGTTGCCAACATCGCGCACAAAAGAGGTTAAGGTAAAACAAACTTACGCCCGTGTAGAAGGCCAGGCAGATGGTCACTACAAGCAATGGGTAGAAGCTTGTTTGGCAGGTTATGGTAAAATGGAAGTAAGTTCTCCGTTTGAAACCGCCGGCCCGCTTACCGAGGCATTACTGATGGCAAACCTTGCTGTTCGAGGGCACGATATTGTGCCTAAAGGCCGCCCGGAAAGCATAAAATTGCTTTGGGATAACAACGCTATGAAGGTTACCAACTTTGATGAGGTTAACCAGTTTGTAAAACGCGAATATCGCAAAGGCTGGTAATCAGCAATACTAATTCAATAATTCATTAATTCAATAATTACCAAAATGAATAGAAGAGATGCAATAGGCCGGGTAGGGTTGATCCTTGGGGGTACCATCATCGGCGCTGAGTTCTTTATGTCGGGTTGTAAATCGGGCAGTACGGCAAATACCGAAGACCTTTCTAAACCCGAAACCACCGCGTTTTTAGACGAGGTTGGCGAAACCATTTTGCCCGAAACGAGCACCCCTGGTGCAAAAGCGGCCAAAGTAGGTGCCTTTATGGCCCTGATGGTGAAAGATTGCTATACGGAAGCCGACCAAAAAGTATTCCAGGAAGGCATTGGCAAGCTGGAAGAAGCCAGCAATACAAAATTCAGCAAGAAATTCATGGAGATTACTGCGGCGCAACGCACCGAGCTTTTGACCGGGCTTGACGCCGAAGCAAAAGAATACGCTAAGAAAAAGAGCGCAGATGCCGACGCAGATAAAATTAAGCATGCCGGCGAAAAGGATTACAAAGCGCCGGATGTGCCTAATCATTACTTCACCATGATGAAGCAATTAACCCTGCTGGGCTACTTTACATCAGAAGTTGGTGCCACCAAAGCCCTGCGCTACGTACCGGTACCGGGCAAATACATAGGCGATTACCCTTACAAAAAAGGCGACCGCGCCTGGGCACTTTCATAGGAAGCCCCAATGCGGCCCGGCCTGGTTTTACCCTCTTGCGTTGCAATCGATTGTAAAATAAGAAATATAGGTAAGTTATAAGGCCGCAAGCTTTTGTTTTCAATCTAAAATTAATACTTTTAAGCCCACCTCTGCAATAGCAGCGGGTGGGCTTAAATTGCTTATCTACAACAATACATATGAGTAAAAGAAAATTGCGCATGGGCATGATAGGTGGCGGCAAAGATGCCTTCATCGGTGCCATACACCGCATTGCCGCCAATATGGATGGCCAAATTGAACTGGTTGCCGGCGCGCTTAGCATAAACCCTGCTGTAGCGCAGGAAAGCGGCCAAATGCTTTTCCTTGACGAAAGCCGTATCTACAACACCTTCGATGAGATGTTTAAAGGTGAGGCCAATGTGCCTGCCGATAAACGCATGGATTTTGTAACCATTGTTACACCAAACTTTGCCCACTTTGCCCCGGCAATGGCAGCTTTGGACAACGGTTACAACGTGGTGGTAGAAAAACCGGTAACCTTTACGCTCGAGGAAGCCCTTAAGCTGAAAGAAAAAGTGGAAGAAACCGGCCTGATGCTGCTGCTTACTCATACCTACGCCGGTTACCCTATGGTAAAAGAAGCCAGGCAAATTATTAAAGAGGGCTCGCTTGGTAAAGTGCGCAAGATATATGTAGAGTATATACAGGGCTGGCTAAATCGCTTATCCGAGCGCGAAGGCAATGCACAAGCCTCATGGCGTACCGACCCATCCAAATCGGGTAAGAGCGGTTGTATGGGCGATATAGGTACCCACGCTGCGCACCTGGCAGAATATATCTCGGGCAAAAAAATCACCCAGTTGAATGCTTCGCTTAATATCGTAGTAGATGGCCGTATGTTGGATGATGATGGCGCGGTACTGCTGCGTTTCGAGGATAGCGTTACCGGCACTTTAACCGCATCGCAAATTGCTGCGGGTGAAGAGAATGCATTGAAAATACGCGTTTACTGCGAAAATGGTGGCTTGGAATGGCAACAGCAGGAGCCTAACACCCTAATTGTAAAATGGAGCGATAAACCGGCTCAAATTTTACGCGCAGGCAGCGGCTATACCGATAGGCTTTCGAGCTTTGCGACATCAAACTGCCGCACACCTGGTGGCCACCCAGAAGGCTACCTGGAGGCATTCGGTAACCTGTACCGCAACTTCGCTTTGGCATTGAGCGCCAAGATAGAAGGCGTAGAGCCTAAGGCCGAGTGGCTCGATTTCCCGTCGATAGACGATGGTATCCGCGGCATGGCATTTATCAATAACGTGGTGGCTTCTAACAACAGCGACCAAAAATGGACCGATTACGTTATCTAATACTACCACATGAACACTATAAAAGGGCCGGCAATATTTTTAGCGCAGTTTATAGGCAACGACGCGCCTTTCAACGATCTAAGCTCCATCTGTAAATGGGCAGCAGGGCTTGGCTACAAAGGCGTACAATTACCTACTAACGACGCGCGCTTTATCGACCTGCAAAAAGCAGCTGTGAGCAAAACCTATGCTGACGAAATAAAGGGCATCGTAAACGCTGCCGGTTTAGAAATTACCGAGCTATCTACCCACTTACAGGGTCAGCTGGTTGCCGTAAACCCGGCTTACGATTCATTGTTCGACGCTTTTGCGCCGGATGCCGTGAAGAACAACCCCGCCGAAAGGCAGAAATGGGCGGTGCAGCAACTGAAATACGCTGCCAAGGCATCGCAGAACCTGGGCCTCAACGCGCACGTTACCTTTAGCGGCGCGCTGATATGGCAAACCGTTTACCCATGGCCGCAACGCCCTGCAGGTTTGGTTAATACCGCCTTTACCGAACTGGCCAAACGCTGGGAACCTATCCTGAACGTTTTCGACGAGAACGGGGTAGACCTTTGCTACGAGATACACCCGGGCGAGGACCTGCACGACGGTATCACTTACGAAATGTTCCTGGAGAAAGTAAACAACCACAAACGTGCTAATTTGCTTTACGATCCATCGCATTTTGTGCTGCAGGCATTAGATTATTTGGAGTATATTGATATTTACCACGAGCGCATCAAAATGTTCCACGTAAAGGATGCCGAATTTAACCCTACCGGCAGGCAGGGCGTTTACGGCGGCTACCAGGACTGGATAAACCGCGCAGGCCGTTTCCGCTCATTGGGCGATGGGCAGGTAGATTTTAAAGCCATATTCAGCAAATTAACCCAATACGATTATAAAGGCTGGGCAGTGCTGGAATGGGAATGTGCATTAAAACACCCCGAAGACGGCGCGAGAGAAGGCGCGCAGTTTATCAAGGATCACATTATCCGCGTTACCGACCGTACTTTCGATGATTTCGCAGCCTCCGGCTCCGACGAAGCTTTTAACCGTAAGCTTATCGGCTTATAAAATTGAGAAGAATTTAAACCAATCAACCCCAAAAACCTAATTAAAAAAATGGCCACTACTACAATTAACCGTACACAGTTATTCCGGGCGAGTTGCCTGGCCTTGCTGGTAACCTCATTATCATTCGGTATCCGCGCGGGTATCTTAAATAAACTTGGGGTAGATTTTAACCTTGATAAAGCGCAACTTGGCACCATCACCGCAACAGCATTTTGGGGCTTCCCTTTGGCCATGATATTCGGCGGCGTTATCGTTGATATCATCGGTATGAAAAAGTTGCTTGTTTTGGCTTTCGTGTTCCATTTGCTAGGTATCGTATTGACCATTTGTGCGCCGTATTTCCCAAGTCCTTACTGGGCCTTATTCCTATCTACCTTGCTTGTAGGTTTAGCTAACGGCACTGTAGAAGCAGCTTGTAACCCCCTGGTAACTTCGCTTTATACCGAAGAAAAAACCACCAAACTGAGCCATTTCCACTTGTGGTTCCCGGGCGGTATCGTAATAGGTACGCTTCTGGTTACCTTGTTTAGCAAATTCGGCTTTGGCTGGCAGATACAGGTGGGCACTATGCTTGTCCCCACCCTTATCTATGGTTACCTGTTTTCTAAACTCGATTTCCCGGTTACCGAACGCGTGGCATCAGGCGTAAGTATGGCCGGTATGTACAGGGCACTGCTTAATCCGCTGTTCATTTTCATGATGATATGCATGCTGGGTACCGGTATTACCGAGCTGTTTACCGGGCAATGGATAGATGTATTGCTGAAGAACGTGAGCAGCAACGCCATCCTTCTGCTTACGCTGGAAACTGGTATCATGGTGGTTGGCCGCGCGTTTGCTAAGCCGATTTTGAAGCAGTTCACACCTCAAACCGTGCTATTGTTTTCAACCATACTTGCAGCGCTTGGCCTATACTTATTAAGTACACAATCGGGCAACACCCTATTTTTAGCGGCTATCATATTCGGTATGGGCGTTTGCTTCTTCTGGCCGATGATGCTGGGTTTCGTAAACACCAATCTGCCCAAAACAGGCGCTTTAGGACTCAACCTGATGGGTGGCGCGGGTATGTTCGCGGTATCTATATACACCATATTTATGGGTAAATATTATGATGATATTGTTAAAGCGGCAGCAGGCGATAATACCAAAGCAGGCGTAATGGTATTGCAGGCAACGCTGGTAATACCCATCGTATTGATAGTAGCTTTTGCGGGCCTGGTGATATACATGCGCAGCATGCATAAAACGCAGACGATAAAAGACCCGGTAGTTTAAAAAAGAAGTTCGTTTTCCGTTGAAAAAACGTATTTTTCCCGGAAGTTTTAATTCTGTAATATAACACCCCATGAAAAAAGTATTTATTGTTTTAGGTATCAGTTTAGTAATCGCAGCTTGCGGCGGCAGCAAACCCGGCGAAGGCGATGGCAGCGATACCGGCAGCACTACGGCAGCCAACCAAACTGCTACAGCGGCACAGCCTAATGCAGATACTGCAACCAACAAAACCGGCACTACTGCGGCACCTGCAGGCAAAGGCGCAAGCTTAATTGCCGGCGCAGATTGCACTACTTGCCATAAAGAGCACCAGAAGATAGTAGGCCCGTCGTTTGCCGATATCGCGAAGAAATATACCCCGGCCGATACCGAGAAACTGGCTAAGAAAGTTATTGCCGGCGGCAGCGGCAGCTGGGGCGATATTGCGATGAGCCCGCACCCGGCGATTTCTTTAGAAGATGCTAAAGAAATGGTAACGTATATCCTATCGGTTAAATAAACCGGCCTGCGTTAACCTACTACATTTATGCCGGATGCCCGCGTTATATCGGGCATCCGGCGTAATTTTTCTGTATTACTATACCGGGTAATTTGCCCGTGCTTCTTGTCCTACATAAACCGATTTAATTATGAACTTAACCATCCGTGTTAAGTTATCTGCCATGATGTTTCTCCAGTTTTTTATTTGGGGCGCATGGTTCGTAACAATGGGTACTTATCTGGCGAATACGTTAAAGGCAACCGACGTGCAAAACGCCAATGCTTATTCGAGCCAGTCGTGGGGGGCTATTATAGCGCCATTTATTATCGGCCTCATTGCCGATCGTTTTTTTTCTGCCCAAAAGGTATTAGGTGTGCTTCATCTAACCGGTGCCGCCATTTTATATTACATAACCACTATCACAAATTTCAGCGCATTTTTACCCGCAATTTTTGCTTACATGATCGTTTATATGCCTACACTGGCATTGGTAAACTCGGTATCATTTAAGCAAATGACAAACCCAAGCAAGGAGTTTCCGCCTATAAGGGTGTTTGGTACGGCAGGCTGGATAGTTATTGGTTTATTCATTGGCTGGTTAGGCTGGGAGAAAGGCGGTACCTTAAATGCAACGTTTAGTTCTATCATAGGCGGCGGCCTTTCAAATTCATTGGCTGGCGGTACATTGATGTTAACTTTTAAAACAGCGGCCGTAGCTTCGCTGATACTGGGCTTGCTTAGCTTTACGCTTCCCTCAACACCTCCGGCAAAAAAAGGGCAGAAGACCAGTTTAAGCGATATAATGGGTTTAGAATCCATCGGGCTGTTAAAAAATAAATCATACCTGGTGTTTTTCCTTTCTTCGGTGGCAATTTGCATACCGCTGGCGTTTTACTACAATTTTACCAACCCTTTCCTCAATGAAGTGGGTATGAACGAAGCTGCTTCAAAGCAATCTTTTGGGCAAATGTCGGAGTTGGCATTTATGGCATTAATGCCGTTGTTCTTTATCCGCCTTGGCGTTAAGAAAATGTTGGCAGTAGGTATGCTGGCCTGGGTGTTGCGATACATATTTTTTGCGTATGGCAACGTCGACTCTAACTACTGGATGCTTATTGCCGGTATTGTGCTGCATGGCATATGTTACGATTTCTTTTTTGTAACCGGGCAGATATACACCGATAATTTGGCAGGCGAACGCTTTAAGAGTGCTGCACAGGGTTTCATCACCCTTGCTACCTACGGCGTGGGTATGCTTATAGGTTCGTATATTTCAGGGCCTATTGTAGGTCATTGGAAAACATCCGCAACGTCACACAACTGGCAAACTATCTGGCTTATTCCGGGTGGTATTGCTGCGGTAGTTTTAATAGTGTTCCTGCTCTTCTTTAAAGATAAAAACCAAATACAAACCAGCCCTTCGTTAGAAATTGATGGCGAACCAAAAGGGCGTTTAGAAGTATAATAACCATGACAAACCCAAACAGACGTACGGCCATCAAAGGCCTCATTACCGGTACCGCCGCCATAGGCGCATCGGGCGTATTATCATCTTTTACAACTGATGCAAAAGAACCAATGACTGATAAATTGAAAGGAAACATCAACCACGCGGTGTGCCGCTGGTGTTACGGCGATATTTCGGTAGAAAACCTTTGCGCCGCCGCTGTAGATATCGGCATAAAAGGTATAGACCTGGTTGGCCCCGGCGACTGGCCTACATTGAAGAAATATGGCTTGGTCTCCAGCATGTGCAACGGTGCCGAAATAAACTTAACCGATGGTTTCGCCGATAAAGTGTACCATGCCGAATTGCAAAAGCGCTATACCGACATGATACCCAAAGTAGCCGAAGCAGGTTACAAAAACCTCATTTGCTTTAGCGGCAGCCGACGCGGTAAAACCGACGAGGAGGGATGGAGCAACTGCGTAGAGGGTCTGAAACCGATGGTTGCCCTTGCCGAAAAACACGGTATAATACTGGTAATGGAGCTGCTGAACAGCAAGATCGACCACAAAGATTATCAGTGCGATAGGGTAGAGTGGGGCGCCGAGCTTTGCAAACGCATCGGAAGCGAAAACTTTAAGCTGCTGTACGATATTTACCACATGCAAATAGACGAGGGCGACGTGATACGCAACATCCGCGCCTACAATAAGTACATCGCCCACTACCATACAGGTGGCGTACCCGGCCGTAACGAGATAGACGATACGCAGGAACTTTACTACCCGGCTATTATGAAAGCCATAGTAGAAACGGGCCACAAGGGCTTCGTGGCGCAGGAATTTATTCCTAAATACAAAGACAAGCTGGCCTCGCTTAAAACAGCCGTGCACATTTGCGACGTTTAAACCATTGGCGGCAGCACAGGTCTTAGCACTACTTATAAACTAAATAAATGACAACCAGACGGAATTTTTTGGCCCAGGCGGGCATGGCTTCGGCAGCTTTGATGCTGGCGCCGCAACTACTATCGGCAAAAGGCAAAAAAGGCGTAGGCCTGCAATTATATAGCTTGCGCGATCAACTACCTAAAGACGTAAAAGGCACCATAGCCAACATCGCCAAGGCTGGCTACTCGGAAGTTGAGACTTTCGGCTACTCTAAACAAGGCGGTTTTTGGGGCCTGAGCGCAAAGGATTTCAGCTCCCTGCTGAAGGCTAATGGCCTCACTACTCCAAGCGGTCACTACGGCCTGGACGAATACTTCGGTACCGGCAAAATGGATCAGCTGAACAGCTATATCGAGAGCGCGCATGCAACCGGCCAAACCTATATCATCATCCCCGGCATCAACCACGAATTCATCAAAACAGCTGCCGATTTCAAAGGCGTATCTGAAAAAATGAATAAGATAGCCGAGATATTGAAACCACAGGGCCTGAAACTGGGTTACCACAACCACAACTTTGAGTGGAAAGAAACCGAAGGCACCACTTTTTACGATACCATTTTGAACGATACCGACCCTAAGCTGGTAAACATGGAGATGGACCTGTACTGGGTAGTACGCGCCGGTTACAATCCGTTGGAGATTTTCAAGAAACACCCGGGCCGTTTTACCTTTGTGCATATTAAGGATATGGATAAAACCAATCACGAGCTAAACACCGAGATTGGCACCGGCACCATCGATTTTAAAGCCATACTTGGTCAGGCTAAACTGGGCGGCATAAAGCACTTTATTGTAGAGCAGGAGAACTTTACCAATATCGACCCATACAAGAGCATAGCCCAAAGCAGCGCTTACGTAAAAACGCTGCTGAAAGCTTAATTAAGGCGCATAAATTATCTCACATTTATATGAAACAGCAACTAATATTAACCGCATTGCTTATGGGCAGTGTAGTTGCGGCCAACGCCCAAACAGGCGCAAAGCCCGAGGATACCGAGAAATGGACCCCGGTTCCCAAAGTAGTTACCGCCGGCAAAACCACCAGCGATGCCCCATCTGATGCCATCGTCCTGTTCGACGGTAAAAACCTGGACGAATGGGTAGACGTAGCCAGCGGCACCCCCGCCAAATGGACCGTTGATGGCGATGTGCTTACCGTAAATAAAGCAACCGGCAACATCGAAACCAAGCGCAAATTTGGCAATTACCAGCTGCACATCGAGTGGAAGGTACCCGCCAGCATCACCGGCAGCGGACAGGCCCGCGGCAATAGCGGCGTATTCTTAGCTTCGATAGGCAAAGGCGATTTGGGTTACGAACTGCAGGTGCTTGATTCGTACAAGAACGAAACCTACGTAAACGGCATGGCGGGCAGTATATACAAACAGATTATCCCGCTGGCCAACCCAACCAAGCCCCCCGGCGTTTGGAACACCTACGACGTGATCTGGACCGCCCCAACCTTCGATGGCGACAAAGTAAAAACCCCTGCCCGCGTAACCGTATTATTCAACGGCGTACTGGTAGAGAACAACATCGAGCTGCTGGGCCCAACCCAATACATCGGCGCACCCGGCTACCGCGCAGCCCACGGCCCAAGCCCAATCAAACTGCAAGCCCACGGCGACAAAAGCGAACCGCTAAGCTTCAGGAATATCTGGGTGAGGGAGTTGTAATACTCGCTGACTATAAAATGTTGAGCCGGCTTTCTCCAAAGAAAGCCGGCTTTTTTATTCCCCTCTCGGGAGGGGGTGCGGTGGGAGTTGAGCGCAAAGGCAGGGGTGGGTTTTGCCACATAGTAGCCATCAATATAGGCAACGTAATACACAAAATGGCGTGCGTTAATGCCGCAAAAGCTAATAAGATGTTAAATATATCTTACGGTAGAAGCCAATTGAACAACATACCTTGAAATTTCTTTTAATGGTAAAACCTTATCGGCGGCATTCAGCATAATAGCTTCTTTTGGCATGCCGAAAACAACACAAGAACTTTCATCCTGTGCTATGGTCCTTCCGCCGGCTTGTTTTATTTCAAGGAGGCCCCGTGCGCCATCGTCGCCCATGCCCGTTAAAATTATTCCGATGCCATTTTGCCCGGCATAAATAGCGGTAGAGCGGAACAATACATCCACAGCCGGACGATGGCGGTTTACCAGCGGACTATCACTCAACTCAACATAATATTGAGATCCTCTCCGTTTAAGTAAAAGATGGCGGTTACCGGGTGCTATTAACGCTGTGCCGGGTTTAACCAAATCCCCATCTTCTGCTTCCTTAACGGTAATTTTGCATAAACTGTTCAGGCGTTCGGCAAACAGGCGGGTAAAATTTTCGGGCATGTGCTGCACTATTACAATACCCGGAATATCAACAGGCAGCGCTTCCAAAAATATCCTTATTGCTTCGGTGCCGCCTGTAGATGCGCCTACTGCAATTACCTTATCGCTAATTATGCTTTGATTTTTAGGTTTAACAAACTGCAGTACGGCATCGGCCGATAGTTTGGGTACTACCGATGGTTTTTCGGTAATGGATTTCCTGGCAAGTTTGGTAAGTGCTGCCGATTTAACAATTTCGCAAATCCTGTCCCTGGCTTCGGCGGTAAATGCCTGCTCATCAAACATATCTTTTGAAAGTACCTCAACAGCGCCGTGTTCCAATGCTTTAAGCGTTACTTCCATATCCCTGCCGGTGCGCCCTGTTATAATAATGACCGGGATAGGGTGCTGTGACATAATTTTTTTCAGAAAGGTAATCCCATTCATGCGGGGCATTTCCAAATCAAGGGTAATAACATCCGGTACCTGCATGGTCATTTTACTTGCTGCAATATATGGATCAGCAGCTGTGGCAATAACTTCAATTGCCGGGTCGGCGCTTAAAGTTTTGCTCAGCAATTGCCTGAATATGGCAGAGTCGTCAACAATAAGAACTTTTACTTTATTCTTCATACTGGTAAGGTGTTAGCCCTTGGTATCTATCTGTTGATCAGGAAAGTTTTGCTTAATGTATTTGATCATTACCTTACCACTTTCCGAGTAAAATAAAACCTTCCGCCCGCGATATCCTCCAACATTATGGCTTAAAACCGGTATTTGCTCCTTTTTTAATACCTCAATAGCCAGCTCAATATTCCGTTCGCCAATATGAAATACGCCATTTGGTGTGCCTGTTTCGCAGCCCCCGAATACCTTGGCCTTTAAATTATTTTTGTTGCTGCCTAAGGCAAGCATTTTATTAATAATAGCCGGTATGGCTACGTCGCCATATTTATTTGATGGGGTACCTTCACCATTCCAATGCGGTAGCATATAGTGGTTAATACTCCCAAACTCCAACACGGGGTCCCAAAGGGCCACTGCTACGCACGAGCCCAAAATAGTATCGACAATGTGAGGCTTTCTGCTCGCAAAAATCGATCCCGGGTATAAATAATATCTCTCCATTATAAAATAATAGTGGCTGTTTATTTCCTTTTAAAAATGTTGGGCCGTATTTGCGTTAATGGTAAATTCATATTCGATACCGATTCTGAATGGCCCAGGAACAGATATCCTCCCGGCTCCAATTTCGAACATAACTTCAGGATCACTTTTTCCTGTGTTGGCCTGTCAAAATAAATCAAAACATTGCGGCAAAAAATGACATTGAAATTTGCGATCGCGCCAAAATCTTCGTCGATAAAATTTAAACGGCCAAACTTTACTTTTTCCCGCAGCTGGGGTACAATGCGCACAGTTTTGTTATGCACATCCTTACTTTTAAGCAGGAACTGGCGTTTCAAAGCAATTGGTACAGGGGTCACTTTATCTTCGGTATATACCGCCAATGCCGCAGCCTGCAAAACCCTGCTCGAAATATCGGTACCCCAGATATTAAAGCTAAACCCCATATGTGTTTCGGCAAACAGGCTTAAAACCATGGCCAATGTATAGGGCTCTTCGCCGGTAGAGCAGCCCGCGCTCCATACTTTAAAAGGTTTTGCGGAGGAATAATCGCGAAAAATCTCGGGCAATATGTTGTTTGATAAATAATCAAAATGAACAGATTCCCTGAAAAAATCGGTTTTATTGGTAGTCACCACATCAATCATGTGAATAAGTTCAGAACGCTGGCCTTCGTTACTGAATATAAACTCGCAGTATTTTTTATATGATGGTATATTTAAGGTGCGCAACCGCTTAAGCAAACGCCCCTCCAGCATTATTTTTTTTGACGGCGGCAGCTTAATCCCATAATTGGTATATATAAATGTACTTAACCTGTTAAAATCCAGGTCGGTCATTTTGGAATTATCAAAACTATCAATGTTAAAATACACCATGCCGGATAGCTCAAAACATTATGTTAAAACTTTTCATAATCTGCATCAAGGCTATCCATGTTCAAGCTAACCCCGTTTGAGGATGATTTGTATTTTGGAAGATGGCTTACTTTGGCTGTATTCCTCCTGGGCCTTGTTAACGAGTTAGGCTGAGCAATTGACGCTTTGTATTTTGAGCCGTTTTCAAATCTGAAAAATGAAATAATTTCCTTTAGCTGGTCGGCCTGGGATGAAAGTTCTTCGGCGCTGGCAGCCATCTCTTCGGAGGTTGCTGCATTTTGCTGGGTAACCTGGTTAAGCTGCTGTAAGGCGCTATTGATTTGCCCCGCGCCCAGATTTTGTTCGGAGCTTGAAGCGTTTATTTCTTCTACCAGTTTGGCGGTATGCTGAATGTTAGGTACAATTTCGCCCAAAAGCCTGCCCGATTTCTCGGCAATGGTAACGCTCGATTTTGAAAGCTCGTTTATCTCCGTTGCAGCAACCTGCGATTTTTCTGCCAGTTTCCGTACTTCGGCGGCAACAACGGCAAAGCCCCGGCCCTGGTCGCCGGCCCGTGCGGCCTCAACGGCAGCGTTAAGCGCAAGTATGTTTGTTTGCCTGGCTATATCGCTTATAATGGTAATTTTCTCGGCAATCAATTTCATCGAGCTAACGGCTTCATTCACTGCAACACTGCCGTCCAGGGCATCGGCCGAGGCTTTGATCGCTATTTTTTCTGTTTGATGGGCGTTGTTGGTGTTTTGTTGTACGCTTGCCACCATCTCTTCCATCGACGACGAAACCTGCTCGGTGGCAGCGGCCTGTTCGGTAGCGCCTTCAGACATTTGCTGGGATGACGAACTCAACTCCTGGCTTGCCGCCACAATATTATCAGAAGCTGAGTTTACGTACGAGATCACATTTTTAAACTTATTGATCATCCCTTTCAAATCCTCGAGCAGAAGGCCTATCTCATTATTGCTAACCACGTTAATATCAACGGTCAAATCACCTTCGGCAAGTTTTGATACTACATTGGTTGCATTTAAGATTGCTTTTCGGATGCTATGTACGATGAGTAACGATATGGATAGTGAAATAGCTATGCCAAATAATATAATGAGATAGGAGTGGGTTTTTGCATTTGAATATAATTCCTGTCCTTTGTTATATTCGTCTTCAGAAACTGCTACCTGGATATCTATCAACGCGTTAATATTATTAATAATAGGGTCTATTTTTGGATATAGCTCATTAATGGTAAATGGGGCTAATGCTGTTTTATCTTCACTATCAATTATTGAATGCAGCGACTCTATGGTTTCATCCGAATTGCGCATTAATTCTTCGGTTTGGACAGCCATTTTTCTTTCTTCGGGTGTTAAGTTGGTAGCGATATAGGCTTTCCAATTGTTCTTAATTTCTTCCTGGGCACGGATAATTTTTCGTTTACCGGTTTTGAAATTAACTACACCATCTTTAATTTTTTGAGCAACGTCTTCAATATCGAGGGTGTACCTATCACTAATTGTTGATAGCTGTTTAAGGCATACTACCCGGTCTTTAAACACCGTCTCGAGCGATTCGTTTACATTGCTTAAATTGCTCAATCCATATAAACCTATTGCCACCAGGGTAAACGAGGTAAGGAAAACCATGACAAATAACTTTGTCGATATTTTAATATTGTTCATAACATTTGATCGTTTAAGTTCGGTTTAATATTTTTCGTATCTTTCATCTATTGGGTCTTTCCCGTTCATATCTATGTTGATGCCCTTTGGAAAACGTTCGTTAACTGGTCTTTTTTTAGCTGGATAATTGGTGGCGGCAAAGGTTTTGTGATATGGTTTATTAACCGGCGCACGCCGTATTTCTATATGCGATTTAACATCGTTTCCGATATCAAAATTTACGATATCTTTCAACTGATCTGCCTGGCCGGAAAGTTCTTCGGAACTTGCGGCCATCTCTTCGGATATAGCGGCATTTTGCTGTATAACCTGGTTTAGTTGCTGTAAGGCGTTATTAATTTCATTGGCGCCGGTATTTTGTTCCATACTCGAAATACTGATTTCCTGTACCAGCTTGCAGGTTTTTTGTACTTCGGGCACAATCATATCCAATAGCTTCCCTGACCGTTCGGCTATTGTTACGCCGGATTTAGACAGGTTATTAATTTCAACAGCGGCCGTCTGGCAACGCTCGGCAAGTTTCCTCACCTCTGCAGCTACAACGGCAAAGCCCCTGCCGTTGTCTCCGGCCCTGGCGGCTTCAACAGCGGCATTTAAAGCCAAAAGATTGGTTTGACGGGCAATATCACCAATAATTGAAATCCGCTCGGCAATCTCTTTCATGGATTGTACGGTAATGTTAACCGCCTTGTTGCCTTCAACAATGTCTTCAACAACTTTTAAAGCAATTTTTTCGGTTTGTAAGGCATTTTCGGTGTTTTGCTGTATGCTGGATACGATTTCTTCCATTGACGACGAAACCTCCTCGGCCGATGCCGCCTGTTCTGTGGCGCCTTCAGACATTTGCTGTGCCGATGAACTCATTTGCGAACTGGCCGATGATATATTTTCTGACGCTACCTGGGCGTAAGAAACAAGGTCTTTAAGCTTTGCAACAATGCTATTGATGTTTCTAATGATAAAGAAGGCCAGCAACAATGAAATGGCTATTCCTGAGAATATAACGATATAGGAATGGGTTTTGGCAGTTGCATACACCTGCTGGCCATTGTTATATTCCTGGTTGGATACCGAAACCTGGATATCAACCAGCGTGTTTACATTATTCAGGATGGAATCAACTTTTGGGTTCACGTCGCTAACAGCAAAAGCTGCGAGTGCTTGTTTATCTTCTTTGTCCAGTATTACTTTAAGAGACTCAATCGATTCGTCGGCATTGGCCATTAACTCTTCGGTTTGATCTGATAATTTTTTTTCTTCGGGGATAGAATCGTTAGCTACAAAAGCAGCCCAATTTGTCTTAATTTCTTTCTGCGCCCTGATGATTTTCTTTTTACCTGTTTTTAAATCAATGCTGCCATCTTTTATTTGCTGACAAACCCCCTTGATGTTGATCAGGTACATATCCGAAACAACTTTTAATGATTTAAGGGACATTACACGGTCTTCAAACACAGTTTGAAGCGATCCGTTTACCTCTTTTAAATTAAGCTCTCCATTAATGCCAATTGCCCCTATAGTGAGGAACAGGACGCCAACCAGCATGTAAAGTTTGGTTGAAACTTTTATGTTCTGTAAAATCATTTTATGTTTAAATATTAACTTTCAGTAATGGCATACACATCGTCGGCCGAAAAAACTTTGTCGATATTTAATATCATCACAAAATTGTCCTCTACTTTTCCAATCCCTGTGATGAAATCTTCGCGGTACATGGCCCCCATGCTTGCCGAAACCTGGATATCCTCATCCGGAATATCAATTACCTTTTGTACCGAGTCAACAATAGCACCTACCAATAAGGGCTCTTTTCCGCTATCAATATTCAATACCACGATGCAGGTATCAATCGTAAATTCGGCATCGGGCATGGCAAATTTGTTGCGGGCGTCTATTACGGGCAAAATATTGCCTCTTAAGTTAATTACCCCTTTCATAAATGCCGGTGATTTGGGCACTTTAGTTATAGGGCTCATTTCTAAAATTTCTAATACGTCGCCTACGTTGATGGCAAAAAGCTCGTTTTGAAGCTTAAACGTTAAGTACGATTGTGTTTGCAGTTTTATTGACATATAGCAAGGCGTTTCTGGTGTAAGTATTGTTCGGCAACTTTATTGGTATCTAATACAAGGGCAATTTTACCATCTCCAAGTATGGTTGCCCCCGAAATATTGTCCATGTTTTGAAAATATCTTCCGAGGGGTTTAAGCACCGCCTGAAATTTACCTACGATGCTGTCCACAATTAGTGCAACCCTTTTTTCATCGTAGTAAACCAGCACAATTTCCTGCGAACCCGATAGGTTTTCTTTACCATCAAATTCTTCGCTTAAGCTGATGAAAGGAATTTGTTCGCCATCAAGCACAATCAGGTTATTGAAGCGGTTTAATTGCTGTACAGCGGGCGCTTCAAAGCAACGATCGACAGCGGCCAACGGAATTACAAACGAAACATCGTTGATTTTTACCAACAGGCCGTCGATGATAGATACCGTAATGGGTAATTTTATGGTAATGGTTGTACCGATGTTGAGTTGCGAAGTGATTTTGATCTGCCCTCTTATATCTTCGATTCTGCGTTTTACAACGTCCATCCCAACACCACGGCCCGAAATTTCGCTAACCTGCTCTGCTGTTGAAAATCCCGGAAGGAAAATAAGGTTGAAAATTTCTTTTTCGCTCAATACTTCATCTTTACCAATAATGCCTTTTTGTATCGCCTTTTCCCTTATTCTTTGCGCATCAATGCCTTTTCCATCATCCTGGATTTCGATATACACATTAACCCCGGCGCAAAATGCCTTAAACAAAATTTTGCCATGCCTTTTTTTCCCTGCTTTGGCTCTTTCATCAGGGTACTCAATTCCGTGATCGATACTGTTTCGAAGCAGGTGCATTATCGGATCTGACAGACCTTCCATAATATTTTTATCCAGTTCTGTATCAGTTCCTTCGGTAACAAAATCTATTTCTTTATTTAACTCGTTTGCCAAATCACGCACCAGTCGGTTAAACGGCGTAAGCATATTTTTAATGGGTACAAGGCACATGCTGAATGCATTATCCCTTAGCCTGGTTGATATTTTTTCAAGATTTTCGTTAACTGCCAATAACTCCGATTGTGGGTTTTGATCGGTGAGTGTGCCAAGTTTGGCCTGTAAAGTCATTAACTCGCTTACAAGGCTCATCAGGCTGTCCAATCTTTCTGAGGGTACCCTGATACTGGATATTACATTTTTTTTGGCGGGTTCTGCAATTGCCGTTTTTGAAACTTGTGGCAAAATATCTTTGATAATTTCTTCATGATAACTTGCGCTTTCATTTTGCCGCGGCAGGCCTTCTTCGATGTGGGGTATTAAATTTATTTCCAGTTTACACCTGCCCTCAACAAAAACGAACACCTCCCTGATGGTGTCAATACTAACGTTGGTGGCCAGGAAAATATCCCATGAAGTATAACAATATGTGGGCTCAATATCCTCCAGCGGAGGGATACCTTCAATATTTGGAATAACAGTGCAGTTACCAAGTGTTTGCAATTCCTCTAACAGGTAAACAGGATTAGTTCCGTTATAAAATATCTCTTTATCGGGTGCAAAAATGATATGGTAATTTTTTAACGCGTTATTTTCACTTGCTACTGTCTCGGAAGCCGGGGCAAGTGTATTGCTTTCGGTGTTTACTTCGGCCAAAATATCCTTTAAAATTTTTACTACTCTTGCCGTGAGGTTATCGTGTGTTTTTTGATGCTGAACATCTAACTCACCTTCGTTTTTGGCCAGGTGAGTTAAGTGGTCAAGCGAATCGAGCGTGATATCAATAATTTCTTTAGTAATTTTTTTTTGCCCGCTGCGTACGTGCTCGTAAATAGATTCAAGGTGGTGGGTAAATTCTGTAATTACTTTAAAACCAAACATCGAACTATTCCCTTTTAATGTATGCATAGCCCTGAAAACCTGTTGTATTAGTGCAGGGTCGCCGGGGCTGGTTTCCATTAAAAGCAAGCTCTTTTCCATGTCGGCTATCACTTCCATGGCGTCATCGCTAAAGTTTTGTTGGTATTGGTCCATCATCCTATCATTTTTTTAACTGTCGAAACCAATTTTTCTTTAATAGAATCTTTGTCTAATAACATGGTTGCTCCGGAGGTTTTGATATAGTCCTGTATGTTCATCGAGCTATCCGAAACAAATAACACCACAGGTAAAAACCTGTAGTAGTGCATATTCCTGATTTCGTTAATGAGTTGCAGACCGTCTTTATTAGGCATATTTAAATCAGTAATTACCAGATCAATGTTTTTACCATCAAAATGAGATAAAGCATCATCGCCATCGCAGCCGGTTAAAATAGTGTAGCCCGCATTTTTAAGTATAAAGCTGATTACCCTTATAACCATATCTGAATCATCTACTAATAAAACAGTCTTGCTCATTTCAAACTATTGGATAGAAAAGAATTTATTAAATCCGGACGTACTTAAAACATTAGTGATGTACTCAGTTTCTTCGAAAATGTATTTGACAAACACTCCCTCTTTAGAAGCGCTTTTGGATAGAGCTACCAGCAATTGTAATCCTGCTACATCAATTCTCTCAATATTTTTGAAATGTATTGTGGCATTGCGATGATCTCTGAGAAGGTTTAATAGTTCTTCTTTTATTTTTATAGCATCTCTGATTATCAGATCACGCTCTATCACCGTTTGTATATTTTGATTTTCTGTTAATCTATTTTTAATAGAAGTTTGCTTCATAAAATCAATTTTATTTAATTAGAATATTCGCATTTTTTACGTACAGTTAATCAAAAAAGTTGTTAATGATAAAATATATCTGAATGTAGCAGGGCTTTCAGTCGGGAATCTTCAGGCTGTGTTCAAGTAATTATCACTCGAAGCAAGTCTTACTTACTCGAGGCAGTTGAATGCCCCATTGACTTTACTATCTAAAATCTTAACACAATGGTGCGTGGTGCGCGCCTATGTGTGCCCGAGCACCTTACGTACACCTGATTCATGAATCAGGTGTTCAACAAAAAGGTACCTGTCTCTTGCCGGCATGCGCCTGTGGCGCGTGCCCCTGGATGTCACGCTACCGCCTAATACCAGCTAATCACAACCAATTGTATTTCCGCAATACACCCACCGCTTCCTTTGCAAGGCGCGAGGTTTAGATACTTAATGATTATCAGGTAGTATTTCAGCCGAACCCAATTCAACAAAAAGCCTTAATTTATCTACTCGATAAAATAAACTACAAACCTAATCTTTGCACAAGATGGGCTTCGGAACAACTCAACTAAACCTCATAATCATTGCGTTTCCAGTTTACTTTCTCCCGGCAATAATAGGCAGGCGAAAAAATAATTCCAGGTCTATATTCCGCTTAAACTTGCTTTTAGGTTGGACGCTGATTGGGTGGGTTATCGCGTTAAGGAGGGCCCTATCTAAAGAGGTGTTGCCGGTTTACCTTAAAAGGACGCCGTCTGCGCCGCAATTAAAAAGTACAGCTGATGAACTGGCCAAATTAGCCAAACTGCACAGCGATGGGGTACTTACACAAAAGGAGTTCGAAACGGAGAAGAGGAGATTGTTATCCTAAATTTAATCACTGATGAACGGAGGTGAACCGGAAATCATTGGAATGCTTTTAGTGCTTGTGCTGGGGTTCGTACTTTGTTTTCTGCCGGCCATATTAGCCAGGAAGTGATCATACATCGGCTTAGAATGCCATGTTCACGCGTGAACACCCGGCTTGAATTTAATGTATTGTAAATCAGGTAGTTAAAAAAATAGTTTAACTATCAATAAATCAGCTATTTAGCTACGGATTGATTGATAATAATATTATAATATTCAATAAATCAATTAGTTAGTAAAAATTTCGAACGGGCGCAGTGTGTTCATGAACACTGAACAAACGCGCTTGCGTAGTATAAGCTTGGACAAGAATACCGCTCAAACGGCCCGGTGTTACGGCGTGTAAGCCCCTACCTCATACCAACTGATATCCATCCCGCCATAGTTCCGCAGCACGTCTACTGCTTCCTGGGCAAGGCGTTCGTTCTCGGTGTTGATATTCATAATTACCTGCGGGCCATAGGCGGCGGGTACAAACTCGATATCTCCTTCGAGGAATTCGTTACCCAGTAAGTATTCGTAAGCATCCTTTGCGTGGTCGCGGTCGTCGAAAGTGGCGGTGGCTATATGTGGCGTCATGCGGGGATAACAGCGTTTTGGTTCATTTGTTTAGTCATTGAGTCATTGGTCATTAGTTCATTGGTGGGTTTCCGTTTATTTTTCAAACTACTCACCATCCCTACTTTCTTCTTAAGAAAAAAGTTCAATTGTCGATTTCTTTTTTGTACCTTTTGAACTTATTTGTAAATAGGCCGTATAAGCCGTTTATTACCAATTATAAACTTGTTTTTTTTGTTAATCCCCCTGGCGTTAAATGTATAAACGTTTATTCCTGTTCGTGCTTGCGTTTTCCGCTTTGAGCAGCTATGGCCAAAACCAGAGCCTCAAATTTGAGCATTTGGGGAAAAAGGAGGGGTTGACGCAGATAAACGTAGGCTGCATATTACAGGACAGCCGCGGCTTTATATGGGCCGGTACGCGCGACGGCCTCAGTAAGTACGATGGCTACGGTTTCACCACTTTCCGCCACGACCCGCAGGATACATCGTCCTTAAGCAGCAGCATGGTGGCCGATATTGTAGAGGACAAGGAGGGCAATATATGGATCGCTACCATTATCGGCCTTAACAAGATGGAACGCCGCACCGGCCGCTTCGTAAAATACCAGCACAAGGATAGTGACCCCAATTCGCTCTCGGGCAATATCCTCAACAAACTCTCGGTAGACGAAAAAGGGAATCTTTGGGTAGCCGGCCAAAACGGGCTGGATTACCTGGATACCAAAACCAACAAAGTCATTAGCCATTACCGGCACAACGCTGCGGATAAGCGCAGCTTAGGAGATAATAAGGTGAGCTGGGTGTACCGCACTGCCGATAACCGCATATGGGCCGGCACTACCGGCGGCGGCCTCAACGTGCTGGATAACGACAAAAAAGGCTTCACCAAATACAAGTATAGCGCTACCGACCCGCAAAGCATATCCGGCGATTTCATAAGCTGCATTTTCGAGGATAATAAGCACCGCCTGTGGGTTGGCATGCAGAAAGACGGCCTGAACATGCTCGACGTAAAAACGGGCAAATTCACCCGATACAAGCATAGCGATACGGATAAGAACAGTTTATCCGGCTCTACCATCTACAGCCTCAATATGGATGAGAACGCCAACCTTTGGATAGGCAGCGAAAACGGCGGCCTCTGCATCTTCAACCCCGAAACCAAAAAATTCTACACCTACCTGCACGACGATATAGACAAGAACAGCCTTACCGGCAATACGCTTTACGCCATCACCAGGGATAGGCAGGGCAATATGTGGCTCGGCGCGTTCAGCGGCGGCATCAACCTGTTCAAGCGCAGCTCGGGCAGCTTTACGCACTATCGGCACAATTCTTCGGGCAACAGCCTATCGAATGATTTTGTGCTGGCAGTTTACGAAGATGCGCAACGCAACGTTTGGGCAGGCACCGATGGCGGCGGCCTCAATAAATTCGATTATAAAACGGGGGATGTTACGCACTACACGCACAGCCCCGGCAAAAACAGCATCACCGGCAACTTCGTGCTCACGGTGAACCAGGACGCGGATGGCGATTTTTGGCTGGGTACCTGGGCAGATGGCCTCAGCATCTTCAACCCTAAAACCGGCGTCTTTACCAATATCAAAAGCCAGCCCGGTAACCCCAACAGCCTGCCGGGCAACAACATCTACGCGCTGATAAACGCTGAAGACAAAACCGCCTGGATAGGCACCTACAACGACGGGCTTAGCCATTACGATAAAAAAACAAAGCAGTTCACCAATTATAAATACGACCCCAACAACCCCCGCAGCATCAGCAGCGATAGGGTGTATTCCCTGCTGGAAGATAGCCGCGGTAATTTATGGGTAGGCACCTTTGATGGCGGTTTGAATCTTTTCGACAAAAAAACGGGCAGCTTTACCCGCTTTAAACACAACGCGGCAAAAAACAGCATCAGCGACGATAACGTGCCCGATCTTTTTGAAGACCGAAGCGGCAGCATCTGGATAAGTACTTTCTCGGGCCTTAACCAGTTCGATCCCATCACCAGGCATTTTACCACTTATACTAAAAAGGATGGCCTGCCCAGCGATATCATTTACGCTGCCCGCGAGGATGACGACGGCAAACTATGGATAAGCACCAACAACGGCCTCTCCGCTTTCGACCCGGCCACGCATACTTTCAAGAATTACTCGGTAGAGGATGGCCTGCAGGAAGATGAATTTAAATCGCACTCGGCGTACAAAGGCGCATCGGGTAGGCTGTACTTCGGTGGGGTAAACGGTTTCAACGCGTTTTCGCCCGGGCAGATTTTGAAGCCAGCGGGTTTTTCACCGCTGATGATCACATCGTTCCAGGTGTTCAACAAAAAGGTGCCTGTAGCCAAAAACAGCACGGATGCTTCGCCGCTGAAACAGGATATATCCGATGCGAAACACATCACGCTAAATTATAAGCAGTCGGTTATTTCGCTGGAGTTTGCCGCGTTGGATTTTACCTCGCCCGATAAAAAGCAATACGCCTATATATTAGAAAATTTCGATAAGGAGTGGAACTTCGTGGGTTCGCGCAATACGGCTACCTACACCAATTTGCCTGCGGGTACTTATACTTTTAAGGTAAAGTATCAAAACATGGCGGGGCTGTGGTCGCCGGTTACGCAGGGTTTAACCATAATAGTCCAGCCGCCTTTCTGGCTCACCTGGTGGTTTAAAATGCTGGCTGTATTGGTGGTAGTGGGCGGTGTGATCGCTATATTCAGACTGCGCATAAGCGCGATAAAAGCGCAGCAGGTAATACTGGAGCGGCAGGTAGAGGAGCGTACCCAGCGGCTTGGAGAAATGAGCAAGGCCGAGCGTGCGCTGCGCCAGGAAGCGGAGAAATCGCGCGAGGAAGCCGAAAAAGCCAACCAGGCCAAAAGCATATTTTTGGCTACCATGAGCCACGAGATACGCACGCCCATGAACGGCGTAATGGGCATGGCTACCCTTTTGGGCAACACGCCACTCAACTTAGAGCAGCAGGAATATACTGAAACCATCAAAACCTGCGGCGATGCGCTGCTGAATGTAATAAACGATATACTTGATTTCTCGAAGATCGAATCGGGAAAAATGGAACTGGAGGAACATGACTTCGACCTGCGCGATTGCATCGAAGCCGTGCTCGACGTGTTTGCCGAGAAAGCGGCCCGCACCAATATCGACCTGGTGTACCAGGTAGAGCACAACGTACCCGTGCAGATTATTGCCGATGCTTTCCGCCTGCGGCAGGTGCTGATCAATCTGGTGGGCAACGCCGTAAAGTTTACCGCCAAAGGCGAGGTGTTTATCTGCGTAAAGCTGAAAAGTACCGATGATAAGCAATTCGAGCTGCAGTTCGAGATACGCGATACGGGCATCGGCATCCCGCCGAACAAACTTAACAGGCTGTTCAAGGCGTTCTCGCAGGTAGATTCGAGCACCACCCGCAAGTATGGTGGCACCGGCCTTGGCCTGGCTATCAGCGAAAAGCTGGTTACCCTGATGGGCGGCGATATAGACGTACAGAGCCAGGTGGGTAAGGGCACCACCTTTATGTTTAGCATAAAAGCAAGGCCGGGCGTAAAAACGCAGCGCAATTACGTGCACCTGAACCTATCGGAAGTGCAGAACAAGCGTATTTTGGTGGTAGACGACAACCAAACCAACCGCGATATACTGGAAGAGCAACTGAAGCAATGGGATTTTGTACCTGTAATGGCCGAATCGGGCGATGCGGCGCTTAAGGCCCTGGCAGGCGACGAACCTGTGCACCTGATAATATCAGACATGAACATGCCCGAGATGGACGGCATACACCTGGCACGTAAGATTCGGGAGAAAACCCCTTCGCTGCCAATCATCCTGCTAACCTCTATGGGTAATGAGCAGAGCAAGAAAAATAAGCACTTGTTCAACGTGGCGTTGACCAAGCCAACCAAGCACCATGTGCTGTATAAGCATGTAATTGAGCAACTTAAGCTGAATATCGAAATCAAGGACGAAGTGCAACCGGTAAAAACACCGTTCTCCGAAGATTTTGCCAGGCAGCACCCTATCAATATCCTCATTGCCGAGGATAACGCCATCAACCAGAAACTGGCCAGATACATCCTCAATAAAATGGGCTATAAGCCCGATATAGTAGAGAACGGGCACGAATGCCTTAACGCCCTCATTGGCAAGAAATACGATATGGTTTTGATGGATGTGCAGATGCCCGAGATGGATGGATTGGAGGCTACCCGCTTCATCCGCCAGAATATGGACCACCAACCCGTAATCATCGCCATGACAGCCAACGCCATGACAGAGGACCGCGAATTGTGCCTGCAGGCCGGTATGAACGATTACCTGAGCAAGCCCCTCAAGCTCCAGGAAATAATGAACGCGCTGGAAAAATGGGAACCCAGCAAAACGGCTATTTAGGTTATGCTATAATTTAGATAACTTTACCCCAACTAAACATCATTTATGATAATCTCTCAAACTAAAATGTTCCGCATTGTGGGGCTGCTATTATTGGTTTTTGCCGTTACTTCGATAACTGCTAAGGCTTTGGCCTCCGGCGGATATTACTACCAGATAAAGATATACCACTTTAAGGATAAGGCGCAGGAGCAAGCTACCGATGCATACCTGAAAGATTACTACCTGCCCCAACTACATAAAATGGGCATGGCCAATATAGGCGTATTCAAGCCTGCCGATACCGATACCGCCCGCCGCACCTACGTATTTTTACCATTTAAAAACTGGAAACAGCTGGAAGGCTTCGAGCGGAAGGTGATTGATGCTGGCGATGGTGCGGCGGCCGCCAAGGATTACCTGGATGCAGGCTACAAAAGCGCGCCATATACCCGGCTGGAAACCATTGTGCTTACGGCATTTGCTACGCGTCTTTTTCCTGTTGCGCCTAAATTGACAGGCGACAGGGCTGCACGCGTTTATGAGTTGCGCAGCTATGAGAGCCCAACCGAAAAATACCATATCAACAAGGTAAAGATGTTCAATAGCGGCGAAACCGACCTTTTTGATAAAATTGGTGCCAACGCCGTGTTTTATGGCAGCGTAGTGGCAGGCAGCCATATGCCCAACCTGATGTATTTGACGTGTTACGAAAACATGCCGGAACGCGACAAGCATTGGACTGCTTTTTTTGCCGACCCGATTTGGAAGGCGCTTATTGCCGACGAGCAATACAAGAATAACGTATCGCGCAACGATACTGTTTTCTTGCATCCCACCGAATATTCTGACTTTTAAATTTACTGAATGAAACTGGAAAAGCGCGATTATGATGCCGTTGTAGTAGGCTCTGGCCCCAACGGACTGGCTGCGGCTATTTTGATGCAGCAAAAAGGCCTTTCGGTACTGGTGCTGGAAGCCAAGGATACGATAGGTGGAGGCCTGCGTACTGCCGAGCTAACCTTGCCCGGCTTTAGGCATGATATCTGCTCGGCTATACATCCTCTGGCTGCCGCCTCGCCATTTTTTAAGACTTTGCCGCTGGCCGATTTTGGCCTGGAATATATCAATCCGGATGTTGATGCTGCGCATCCCTTAGATGATGGCACAGCAGCCCTGCTAAAAGGCAGCGTAGCCGATACCGCCCGTTTGCTGGGTGCCGACGAAGCCACATACACCAAATTAATGGCATCTGTAACGGAAGCCTGGCCGCAAATTGATAGCGATGTTTTAGGTCCGCTGCATATTCCCAAACATCCGTTAATAATGGCCGGTTTTGGGCTGAAAGCTATGCCGCCGGCTACCTTTTTGGTAAATGGTTTTAAAACCGAACAAGCGAGGGCATTGCTGGCGGGCATGGCGGCGCATTCTATGCAGCCGCTTAGCCATGTTACCACATCGGCCATAGGACTGGTGCTGATGGCAGCGGGGCATCTGGGCGGCTGGCCCATCCCTAAGGGCGGTTCGCAGAGCATTGCCAACGCTTTAGCTGCGTATTTTACTTCGATAGGAGGTAAGATAGAGACCGGTACTTATGTAAAATCACTATCGCAGCTGCCATCCGCGCATGCGGTGTTATTCGATATTTCGCCAAAACAACTACTGCAGATTGCCGGGCATCAATTCTCGGCCATATACAAATGGCAGTTGGAACGATACCGCTACGGCATGGGCGTTTATAAGGTTGATTGGGCGTTGGATGGTCCTATACCCTTTACTGCAGAAGGTTGCAGGCGGGCAGGCACCGTGCACATTGGCAATACCTTCGAAGAAATCAAAGCAGCCGAGCAGCAGACCTGGGCCGGACAACACCCGGAAAAACCATTCGTATTACTGGCCCAGCAAAGCATGTTCGATGCGTCGCGTGCACCGGAGGGCAAGCACACGGCTTGGGCATACTGCCACGTACCCAATGGCTCTACCCAAAACATGACGGAGGTCATCGAAAAGCAAGTTGAACGCTTTGCCCCGGGCTTCCGCGAGCGGATATTGGCCAAACACACCATGGATACCACGCAGATGGAGGCCTACAACGCCAACTATGTGGGCGGGGACATCAACGGAGGGGTAATAGATATCGGGCAGTTGTTTACACGCCCCGTTTTGCGTTATTCTCCCTATAAAACCTCGGCAAAGGGTATTTATTTATGTTCGGCATCAACCCCTCCAGGAGGCGGCGTGCATGGCATGTGCGGTTTCTGGTCGGCCAAAAAAGCGCTTAAAGATGTGTTCGATATTTCGGTTGATAGTTTATAGATTTACCTCATGAAAGTTAATAGAACCTGGTTGGTGTCGTGCTTCGCGATGTTGTTCCACATCGCATCCGCGCAGCAAAAAAGCCCTTTTAAACCTCAGAAAGCTTTATTAGACAACATACAAAGCGATTTTAAGCTTGCAGATGCACAGTACAAGTACATGGCCACGCTATTGCGGCCAGAGCAATTCCCTAAAACTTTCCACCCCGAAACGGGGAAGACGGAAACCAGCAATTCGGGCTGGTGGTGCAGCGGCTTTTATCCCGGCACCCTGCTCAAGCTTTACGCCCAAACCCATGATGAAGCCCTGAAAGCAGAAGCCGACCGCATCATGGCTGTTTTAGCAAAAGAGCAATACAATACGCATACGCACGATTTGGGTTTTATGATGTATTGCAGCTTCGGCACGGCCAACCAATTGGAGCCAAAGCCGGAATACAAGCAGATACTGATAAATAGCGCTAAATCGCTCTCTACTCGTTTCAACCCAAAGGTGGGTTGTATTAAATCGTGGGATTCTAAGCCGTCTGATTTCCTGGTCATCATCGATAATATGATGAACCTCGAATTGCTGTTCTGGGCTACCCGCGAGACGGGCGATTCCAGCTACTACAAAATCGCGGTTACCCACGCCAACACCACTATCAAAAACCATTACCGGGCAGATTACAGCTCGTACCACGTGATTAATTATAATGCTGAAACAGGTGCCGTACAGGAAAAGAAAACCGCCCAGGGCTTCGCAAATGAATCGGCATGGGCCAGGGGGCAAGCCTGGGGCCTCTATGGCTTTACCGTAATGTACCGAGAGACAAAGGACAAGAAGTACCTGGAACAGGCAGACCATATTGCAGGCTTCATACTCAATAACCCTAACCTCCCGGCAGATAAGATACCCTATTGGGATTACAATGCGCCAAACATCCCCAACGCCCTGCGCGATGCCTCGGCCGCAGCCATAGCCGCTTCCGCATTATTGGAACTTTGTCGCTACAGCGACAAGCCTTCTGCAAGCAAATACTTTAAAGCAGCGGAAAGTATCCTGATTGCCTTATCATCTAAAATCTATAAGGCATTGCCCCAAACCAATGGCGGCTTTATATTGCAACATAGCGTGGGCCATTTCCCGGCAGGTACGGAGATTGACGTGCCGCTAACTTATGCCGATTATTATTTTGTGGAAGCGATGGAAAGGTACAAGGCGTTTGCGGGGAGGAAATAGCTTGGTGATTTAACCGCAAAGGACACAAAGATTTCACAAAGAGCGCGAAGGTTGTTTTAGCGCTCTATTAATGGTAAACCAACTTTCTTTCTTTGCGGTAAAATTAGCTTATAGCGTTAATTCACCGCCTTTATCTTTATCAACAATTTTAGCCCGGACAGTCTGGGCATTTTAAGTAGGAAAGTTCGAACAAAATGATTGAGCCAATTTGTATTAATAGATAGATTAATTCGGTTTTAAAAAAAGAAACTGGTTTGCGTTTAAAAAGGCAGCTATACAACAGCACGAATATAAATGCAATAAATAACGGGAACATCAATAGATCGGTCCAAAGTAAAAGCATGCCAAAGAATCTTGCTTCGCCCTGTAAATTATTTACATTATGCAGGGCTACCAAAATACACAATACCGAATTCGTTGCAAATACGATCCGCAGAATTGATTTAAATATTTGCATTTCTATTCATTCTTGTCTTTAATGTCTCCGCATATTCCCCCGATAAGGGAACCTGCGGCAACGTATGCTATCAATTCACCGCCCTTATCTTAATAACCAGCTTTTTCACCTTTCCGCCGTTTCTTATGCCCGCTTCGTGTAGTTCGCCTGGGAAAAACAGGAAAAAGTAGTCGGGCGTTGCCGTATGTGCTTTGCCTTTGATGTAATAATTCTGCACATCCTTGGTTTCATCGTATGGCTTGGTAACCACTACCGAATCTTTTTTGCCCTGCGTGTATATGTCCTCCCTGCCTGATATGACGTAATGCAGGTCGATAAAATTCTTATGCGTTTCAAATCCCGCGCTGTCGAGCTTTTTTGGTTCAGGCTCGGTGATAATTGCGAATATGTTGTCGCCATCTATGGGGTATTTACCCGGCGCCATCAGTTCCAGGTTACGATCGCGCAAAAAGGCGATTACTTTATCCCAGCCGGCTTTGTTGGCTTCGTATTGTTTGGCAAACTCTATTACGTTCAGTGGCTGCTCCGGGTTTAACTTTAAGCCATTGGCCCAAACGCGTTGTTTAAGCCATGCTTTGGCCGTTTTTTCGGTCCACACGGTACGGCCACTCTGCGCTATGCAAACGTTTGCGAGGATTAATAAGGCAATAAGCGCGCACAAGCTTTTGTAGGCTGATAAATGTTTCATAGTTTAGTTTGATAATTGGCGCCCGGCTGGCGGCGGGATAAAAATAGCTTTTTATACAGCATAAATATAAACAATTCTGCCTTGAAAGTATTACACAGCGTACACCCCGAAGACTTTAAAAGCTACCATACCCAACAAATTCGCGAGCGGTTCCTGATAGATAAACTGGTGCAGCCCGGTGCCCTCAACTGCGTTTACACCCATTACGACAGGATGATCGTAGGCGCGGCATGCCCTGCGGACAGTCAGCTGGACTTGCCCAATTACGCCAACCTGCGTGCTGATTATTTTTTGCAACGCCGCGAGATAGGTATCGTCAACGTTGCCGGTGATGGTGAGGTAATTGCAGATGGCCAGGCATACACCCTGAAGAAACTCGACTGCCTGTATATCGGCAAAGGCGTTGAATCGGTTACGTTCACCAGCGCGAATGCAGCATCGCCTGCTGTATTTTACCTGTTATCTGCACCTGCTCACGCCATATATCCTACCACGTTGGTAAGCAACAATGAGGTAGTTAAGGTTAATGCGGGTAGTACGGCCATGGCCAATGTGCGCGTAATCAACAAATACATCCACGCCGAAGGCATCAAAAGCTGCCAACTGGTAATGGGCCTTACTATACTGGCAAACGGCAGTGTTTGGAACACCATGCCACCCCACGTGCACGACCGCCGCATGGAGGCCTACTTTTATTTCGATCTGCCCGAAGGGCAAAAGATATTCCATTACATGGGAGAGGGGCAAGAAACCCGGCACATCCTGCTGGGTAATTACGATGCGGTGGTTTCGCCGCCCTGGAGCATCCACTCCGGCAGTGGCACATCCAGCTATAGCTTTATTTGGGGCATGGCCGGCGAAAACCTCGATTATACCGACATGGATGCAATAGCGATAACAGATATCAGATAACACAAACAAATACAGACTTGGAAAACAAATTTTCATTAGCCGGCAAGGTGATTATAGTAACCGGCGGCACGGGCATTTTAGGTAATGCATTCATCAAAGGGATAGTAGAAGCAGGCGGTGCTGTTGGCATTTTGGGCCGAAACGAACAAGTTGCCGAAGAACGCGCAGCCGCTATCAATGCGGGCGGCGGGCAGGCCATTGCGCTGATAGCCGATGCCATGGACGAGGCACAATTGATTGCTGCAAAGGATAAGATATTGGCCAAATTCGGCCGGATAGATGGCTTGGTTAATGGTGCCGGCGGCAACATGCCCGATGGCGTGCTGCAGCCCGAGGAGGATCTGTTTGCCATGAAACTGGATGGTATGAAAAAAGTGGCCGACCTTAACCTGTGGGGAACGCTTATCCCCACACAAATATTTGGCCGGGAGATAGCGAAGACGGGTAGGGGGAGTATTGTGAATATTTCCTCCATGAATTCCAAAAGCGCGGTGACTAAGGTGCTGGGCTACAATATGGGCAAGGCTGCCGTTGATTGCTACACCCAGTGGTTTGCCGTAGAGCTGGCCTACCGCTATGGCGATGCCATCCGCATGAATGCGCTGGCCCCCGGTTTTTTCCTTACCGAACAAAACCGTAACTTGCTTACCAAGCCCGAGGGCGGTTATACACCGAGGGGCGAGTCGGTTATCCGCAACACCCCTTTCAAACGGTTTGGTCATCCGGATGAGTTGATTGGAGCCCTGGTATGGCTGCTGAGCGATGCCTCGGCCTTTGTAACCGGCTCGATGATTTGCGTAGATGGCGGGTTCTCGGTATTTAGCGGCGTTTAAAATGAAAAAATGAGTCTGTATCATAAATAAAACCCAGCGTTAAACAACAAAACTAAATTTGGTCAAAATAGGCTTTGTGCCCTTTGCGCTAAACTATATGCCAATCTTTGCGGACTTTGTGGTTAAAATTTTACCGCAAAGTCCGCGAAGGGAGAAACACAAAGAACACAAAGCCAAATTTGATTTTGAGTAAAAAAGCCCAAAATGCATTTATGATACAG
The DNA here is from genome assembly GCF_056406215.1 of Mucilaginibacter sp. P1_D10. Classification (NCBI taxonomy): domain Bacteria; kingdom Pseudomonadati; phylum Bacteroidota; class Sphingobacteriia; order Sphingobacteriales; family Sphingobacteriaceae; genus Mucilaginibacter; species Mucilaginibacter sp. P1_D10. The sequence goes on from NZ_JBFUAP010000003.1 coordinate 103,677, forward strand.
CCTCATTTAATAAAACAAGTAAAAAGATAGTATGGGCAAAGGCCGTATAGAAGCGTTTAGTGATGGTGTTATAGCCATTATCATCACCATTATGGTGTTGGAATTGAAAGTGCCGCACCACGCCGATATAGAAGGCCTGCTGCCGCTGCTGCCTGTATTCGTGAGCTATGCACTTAGTTTTATATACGTGGGCATCTATTGGAACAACCACCACCATATGTTCCATGCGGTAAAATCTGTAAATGGTGCGGCGTTATGGGCCAATTTGTTTTTGCTGTTTTGGCTGTCGCTGGTGCCATTTGTTACCAGTTGGATGGGCGAGAATCACTTTGCCAAATGGCCGGTAGTATGCTACGGTGTGGTATTGATTATGTGCGCCGTTGCCTACACCATATTGGCAAGGGTGCTGATACACCACCATGGTGAGCATTCCCTGCTGGCCCGGGCATTAGGTGGCGACTATAAAGGAAAGGTTTCGCTGGGGATATATGCAACGGCGGTAGGCGTGTCGTTTTTTTACGCATGGCTTGGTTTTGCACTGTATGTGGTAGTTGCCTGCATTTGGTTTATCCCTGATAGGCGCATAGAAAATAAAATAGGGCATGAGGAGGGCCCGATAGGTGGCTAAATTTTTTGATGAGATTGGTGATAAGCATCGTGAGTTTATCACCGCACAGAAGATATTCTTCACAGCATCGGCACCGCTTGATGCCGCCGGGCATGTAAACCTGTCACCTAAGGGGATGGATAGCTTCCGGGTACTATCGCCTACGCGCGTAGCCTACATGGATATCAACGGCAGCGGCAACGAAACCTCGGCACATATGCTGGAGAACGGCCGCATTACCATCATGTTCTGCGCCTTCGATGGTCCGCCGAATATCCTGCGCCTGTATGGTAAAGGCTATACGGTTTTGCCCGGGCACCATGAGTGGGAAGAACTATCCGGGCTGTTCCACCTGCCGCTGGCTGCCAGGCAGGTAATTGTGGCCGATATACATATGGTGCAAACCTCCTGCGGCTTCGGCACCCCATACTATGAATACCTGGGCGAGCGCGACCAGGCCATCAAATGGGCCGAAAACAAAGGCGCCGAAGGGATAGAAAAGTATCAAGCAGAAAAGAACCGCATCAGCATGGATGGCCTGCCCACGGCGATGTTTGATGAGTTTTAGTTCGGCGGTGGGAGATTTTTTCAATTCCCCTCTAGAGAGGGGTGCGTTGGATGGTGTGGTGGCAGGGGTGTGTTTGCCACGATGCAATAGCGAAATGCATCGTGTATAACACACCCCTCCACCCCTCTCAAGAGGGGAATCGCACATTCCCCCGCTTTTATTTGCTACAAATCTCACTTTCGGTGTCCTCACCTAAAATCCAAAGGCTTTTAGGTCAACTCCTTCATCAATTTATCAAAAGCCTCCTTCAACTCGGCCAGTTCGGTTTCAACTTTGCTTAACCTTGCTTCTAATTCAGATGAAGAGCGGCGCACAGGTTCGTCGATAGCATCATCTTCGGGGATGGTGCCGCCCAGCAGGTGGCGGTAGCGCACTTCTTTTTGGCCGGGGCGTTTAGGCATTTGCTCTACGTAAGGCATGTCGCCATCGGCAAGTTTCTCCAGTATGGTTTGTACCTCGTCCAGATCGTCGAACTCATACATCCTGCCCGAGTTGGAATTTATCTCGCCCGGCGTAAGCGGGCCGCGCAAAATGAGCAGGCATATCACCGTAACTTCCGATGGTACCACCGGGAACACGATGCCGAAGTTATGTTTATACTTGATGGCCCTGCTGCTGCCGCCGGTTGCAGTAGATATCAACCCCTTGCGTTTCAGAGTATCCAAAGCAAGCGTTACCTCATTATCGCTATAATCCACTACCGGTTTGCGTGATGATTTCTGGTTGCAGGCAACGGTAAGGCCGTTAAGCGTCATCGGGTAATAGTCGGGCGTGGTTTTGCTTTTTTCCATCAGCGAACCCAAAACGCGTAACTCGGTATCGGTTAAAACAGGTAAAGATTGCGGAGTATCCATACGCGAAGATAGTTAACGGTTGGCAGTTTTCAGTAAGCAGTTAGCTAATGTTGGCGTTCAGGTGAGGACACCGGCAATTGGGAGTAATAAAAAGTTCCAATCCTTCTTTCCCCGGGGCCGGTGTCCTCACCTGCACTTTGCGGTAAACCTAGAATTGTCAACTTTTTAGAAAGTTGACAATTCTAAATTTCAGCCTTATTATCTTCGTCACCATGACGATAAGTATTTTAGGTTGCGGATGGTACGGGGTGGCGCTGGCAAAGGCACTGGTAGCTGATGGCGTGACAGTAAAAGGTTCTACTACTTCTCTGGACAAATTCAACATACTGGAAGCCGAAGGAATAACCCCATTTCTTATCGATTTATCCAGTGAATCGCCCTTAAATGCTGCTTTTTTTGAAGCTGATATCCTCATCATCGCCATACCCCCCAAAGCACGCTCCGGCGCAGGCAGTGAATATGTGCCGAAATTGCAACGCGTGATTGAGGCCATCGGCAAATCATCCCTCGAAAAAGTAATCTTCATCAGCTCGACAGGTGTGTATGCCGATTTGAACGCGCAGGTTGACGAGCAAACACGACCTCAACCAAACACCCCGGCCGGACAGGTGCTGTTTGATGCCGAGGAATTATTCAGGCGGCAAACAGGGTTTCAAACGACCATCATTCGCTTCGGCGGCCTCATCGGCCCCGGCCGCGACCCCGGCAGGTTCTTCGCCGGGAAAAAGGATATCCCTAACGGATTGGCCCCCATCAACCTCATCCATCTGGACGATTGTATCGGTATTACCAGAGCCATTATCGCGCAGGATGTCTTCGGCATAACCATTAACGCCGTTGCGCCGCATCATCCCGAAAAGGCTGAATTTTATGCCATGGCCGCCGCTAAATCGGGATTAGAGCTGCCGGTTTTCCTGTCGGAATTGAAGGAGTGGAAAATTGTGGATAGCATGGTGGTTGGGCAGAAACTTGCCTACGGTTACAGTATTGCGGACTGGCTCGATTGGCTAGTGTAAGCTATTGAATCCCGAACGACCTGTTCTTGAAATATGCAATCTTTAGTTCGAACATCTCGGCCATTTTGGCGGCGCGCCATTTGGCCTCATCGGCTTTTTCGCCTGCAAATAACTCATCTACCGTTTTGGTGAATAAGGCCATCCAGGTTTCGAAATGCTGATGGGTCACAGGCAGTTTCGCATGTGGCGGGAAGGGGCTGCCGAAATAAGTATGCTCGCCTAATAATACCGTTTGCCAAAAGCGGTACATCTTTTCGAGATGCACAGGCCAGTTATCCTGTATTACTTCGTTAAAAACCGGGCCCAACAGGGCATCTGCTTGAATCCTATCGTAAAAGGTATCTACGAGCAGTTTTACGTCATCAATCGTTAATATCGTGGGTCTTTCGTCTATCTTCATTTCACTTCAAATTGATAGGTGCCGGCTGTTATGGCATAATCTTTAACGCTGTTTACCAATTTTCCGTCTAAATATGCTTTTTTACCCTGCGGGAAGCTGATGCTTGCCGTGGTGTTTGCGGGAATGGTGACTTTGTATTCCACCGCTTCGCCATTGCGTTTCCATGAGGAAATAATCTTGCCATAAGGGCTGGTGTGCGTGGCCTCGAACTGGTTTAAGCCTGCAACGAAGTTCGGTTTCAATACCACATGCTTAAAGCCCGGCTGCTTTTCATCGGGCTCGATGCCGCCGATACCCCGGTACAGCCAGGCACCAATACCGCCGAACATGATATGGTTGAGCGATATATCGTGCTTGGCATCTATGGCCCAGTTTTCGTAAAGCGTGGTAGCACCGTTAACCATCCACCAACCCCATGATGGGTAGGTTTCCTGCGCGGCAATTTTGTAGGCCACATCGGCGTAGCCGTTATCGCTAAGCGCATTCATGATGGCCTTTCCGCCCAATATCCCCACATCCAGGTGGAAGTTATCAGTTGCTACGCGTTTAGCCAAATTGGCGGCTACACGGGCTTTATAGGCGTCTGGCACGATGCCCATAAACAGCGGCACGCTCAGTTCGGTTTGCAGCCCGGTGTTGTAGCTGCCGGTTTGTTCGTTCAGGTATTTATCGTTAAACGCTTTTTTAATTTTGGCTTGCAGGGCGGTGTATTTGCCATAATCGTCGGTTTTGCCTAGTAGTTTGGCAATTTTAGCGAGGATGGCCACATCGGCGTAATAATAACAGGTAGAGGTCATCTCTACCGGTGATACCGATTTAACCGGCACCCAATCGCCAAGTCCCCAACTGCAAAGGCCCGATGGGTAAAGCTGATCGATGTGATTTACGTAACGGCGGATATTATCGTAATTGTCGGCCAGTATTTTCTGGTTGCCGTAAAACATGTAAACGTTCCAGGGTATCATGGCCACGGTGCTGGTCCAATCTGGCCCGTTGCCCCATTCGTAGCCCCAGCCAGCCGTTGGGATAATGGAAGGCAGCACGCCGTTGGGCTGCTGCTCGTCGCGATGGTCGGCCATCCATTTCTCGTAAACGGTAATGCCGTCGAAATTGTAAAGGCCCGTTTCTGATGCAATGATGGCATCTCCCGTCCAGCCATTCTTCTCGCGCTGCGGGCAATCGGTAGGGTAACCAAAAAGGTTGCTGAGGTACGAGTTATTGGTGGCATACCATATTTTGTTGATGGTGGGGTTGGAGGTGTTTATGTTTCCCACAGGCGCAACATCGCTATGCATAAAATAACCGGTAAGGCTTTCTTTGGTTAATTCTATGGGTTCGGTACTGCTCACCTCTACATATTGGAAGCCTTTGTAATTGAATTTAGGCATAAAGGTTTCGGTGCCTTTGCCGCTCAGCGTAAAGATATCTACCTGGAAAGGGTCCTTATCGTCGGTAGGGCGGTAGTGCAGGTCGATATTGGAAAGATCTACATGGCCGTCCTTGTACAGCCTTTCGCCATGTTTCAGGCGGATAACGGTACCTGCTTTGCCGCTAACGGTTATCTTGCTCACGCCGGAGATGTTCCTCCCCAAATCGAAAACGTAATTGCCATTATCCATTTTGCTGAGGGTTTTCGTGGGGATTTCTTCCACTGCGCGGATGGGTACCACCTGCTGCGATACGATGTTTTGCGATGGGGTGGGGCGTGCAAAGGCCTGCTTCCATTTGGTATCGTCGAAAGCTGTGGTGTTCCAGCCGGGTTGATCGAGCCGGGCATCGTAATGCTCGGCGGTATAGATGCTGTTGAGGGTTATGGGGCTCAGATCAGTTTTCCAGTGTTCGTTGCTGGTGATGGTTTCGAAAGTGCCATCGTCGTAGGTAATCCGCAGGTCGAGGCAGAAGGTGGGCCTTGCGCGCCATGCGGCTAAATGGAAATCCCAAACGGCGGTGCTTTGGTGGTTATACCAGCCATTACCCAGTAACACGCCGATGGCGTTTTTGCCTGCGGCTATCTGGGCTGTAACGTCATAGGTAACATAAAGCGTGCGCCTATCGAACCGGGTGTACATAGGGTCTAACCTGTGGTTGCCAATTTTTTGGCCGTTGATGTATAGCTCATATAAACCCGCCACGGCGATGTATGCCCTGGCCGATTTTACCTTTTTGCCCGTACTGAATGTAGTACGGAAGTAGGGGGCTGGTTTTACGTTGAATCCGTTCTCGTCGCTTATCCAGCTGCCTTTCCAGCTGCCCATGCTCATCATGCCGGTTTCGAAGCTGCTGATGGCCGAGGGCGTTGCCTTTACACCGTTTTTATCCCAGGTAACAACACGCCAGTAATATTTAGTAAAGGGCTGCAGGTTCTTGCCCTGGTAAGTTGTTAATATATCCGCAGAGATAATTTTGGCCGTTGCCCAGGCTTTGCCGGTTCCCTTGCTAACCTCTGCTGAATCCGTCCCTACGATGATTTGGTAAGCCGTTTGTGCAGCGCCCTGCCGGTTATCGGCTATCATCCAACTTAAGCGCGGATGCGGCGAATCGACGCCGAGCGGATTTACCAGGTACTCGCAACGCAGGTTTACGGGTTGGGCGGCAAAAGAATTAAGGGAGACGAACAGAAAACAGGCAAGCAGTCGGATATATAATTTCATGGGATGGCTAATATCGAAATTAGCGCGGGGCTTAGCAAGGGAAATACGATGCTTCGCATCCTCATCTGTCTGATGCTGTCTCTTAGTACTTTACTCGCTGTATTTCCCTTACAATTTCTTTATTTTGATATCCCTGAACCACACGTCTGCACCATGATCCTGCAAGGCTATGCGGCCTTTTTTGAAAGTGCCAAAATCGGGATAGTCCTTGAATTTACTGCCGGCGACGAGTTTTTTCCAGTTATCGGTCCATAGCTTGGTGGTAAGCACCTGCTCATCGTTGATGAAAATATTCAGCACGCCGCCGTTTACCAATATCATGGTTTTGTTCCATTCGCCAGCGGGCTTTACGTTATCTTTGCTTATCGACATCAAGTCATAGAGGTCGCCGGCACGGTGTTTTATCAGGAAACCATCTTCATTTTCTTTATTATCGCATATCTGTGTTTCTATGCCGGTATGCCAGCAGTAAGGATACTTTTTGGGGTCCTCGTTCACCAAAAAGATAACGCCGCTATTGCCCGCGCGGGATATTTTCCATTCCACACAGAACTCGAAGTTCTCGTATTCGTTATCGGTAACCAGGTCGCCTCCGTTTTTGCTTTGCCAGTTGCCTTTTTGCGAGGCATCTAAATGAAGTACGCCGTTCCCGGCTTTCCAGGCTTTGCCGGCCTCGGTTTTGCCGTAGGTATGCCAGCCTTTCGTTGTTTTACCGTCAAAAAGCTGTTTCCAGGTGGTATCGGTAGAGGTGGTGCTATCTGTGGTTGCTGCGGTAGTGTTTTTTTTCGACGAATTGCAGCTGCTCATGAGCGCAGCCGCAAATATTAACAGTAAAAAGCTTCTCATAGTACTTAGTTTATCAATCTCACAAAACGTTATAAATTCCCTTTTTTCATTTCGCCTACTGCGTAGGTTGCCGCACGTGCGGTTAGCGCCATATACAAAATAGACGGGCTTTGGTTGCCGGTGCTTGCCATACAAGCGCCATCGGTAACGAATACATTTTTACAGTGGTGTAATTGGTTCCATTCATTTAGCAGCGAGGTTTTTGGGTCCTTACCCATACGTACGCCGCCCATCTCGTGGATATCTAACCCGGGAGCCTGCTTATTGTTGTAGGTGCTGATATTTTTACATCCGGCTTTTTCCAGCATCTGGCTGGTTTGGGTAAGGAAATCCGTAATCATCCGTTCGTCGTTATCATCATAACTTACGGAAGTTACCAGCAAAGGGATGCCCCACTGGTCTTTTTTATCTTCGCTGAGCCTAACGTGGTTGCTTTCCTTAGGTACGGTTTCGCCCTGCAGGTAGGCAAATACGTGCCACGGGCCCGGTTCGCACATATCATCTTTATACTGTGCACCAACCTGGCCCTGGCCGGTTTCGGGCGTATGTTGGTCGCGGTAGGCGTTCATAAAGGTGGTGTAGCCGCCATAAAAGTCGGTTTCCTGCTTGTGCAGGTTGCGGAAGTTTACGAGAATCAGGTCCGTTGGGTTACGCCCGAAATAATATTTATCGAGGAAACCATCGATATCGGCATTAACCGAAGCGCGATAATTGTGGAAGGCGATATATTTGCCCAGTAAGCCGCTATCGTTACCCAAACCATTGGGGAAGCGGTTTGATTTGGAATTAAGCAGCACCAGGTTGCTGTTGAGTGCCGCAGCATTGAGGAAGATGATACGCGCTTTAAACTCTATTACCTCTTTGGTATTGGCATCTATCACGCGCACGCCTGATGCCTTACCCAGCTTTTCATCGTAAATAATGGAGTGTACAACCGAGTGCGGGCGAATAGTTAAATTCCCTGTCTTTTTGGCCCATGGCAGGGTAGAACTTACCGAGCTGAAGTACCCGCCGAAGGGGCAACCGCGCATGCACATATTGCGTGCCTGGCATTTGCCACGGCCCTGATCCAGGTGCACCTGTTGCGGGTCGGTTAGGTGGGCCCAGCGTGCATGCACAAGGTGGCGGTCGGTATAGTTTTCGTTTAGTTTTTGTTTGATGTGGGTGAGGGGGGCGTTCATGTCGAAAGGTTTCATAAACTCGCCGTCTGGCATAGCTTCCAGCCCGTCCTTATTACCGCAGATGCCGATAAATTTCTCCACGTGTGAATACCAGGGCGCTACATCTTTATAGCCTATAGGCCAGCCGATGCCGTAGCCAAAACGCTCGGGTGCGGTGAACTCGAAATCGCTCCAGCGTTGGGTGGCACGGCCCCAGGTTAGCGATTTGCCGCCGACCTGGTACCCCCGTATCCAGTCGAAAGGTTTTTCCTGAATGTAGGGGTGGTCGGCATCTTTTACGAAGAAGTGGTCGCAATCGTCGCCGTAGCCTGCTGCCTTAGTTATCAAGGGATTCTCTTGCTGCTGCTGGCGGTTTATGCGGCCGCGGTAGCGGAATTCCCAGGGTGGGGTGGTGGCGGTGGGGTAATCTTTTATATGCTCCACATTGCGGCCACGCTCAAGCACTAATGTTTTCAATCCTTGTTCGCAAAGCTCTTTAGCTGCCCAGCCGCCGCTGATGCCCGAGCCTATCACTATCGCATCGTACGTTAACGACACGGTGCCATCCGGTAAATTTATAGACATGTAGAGCTTTTATAATTGGTATTATAAAGATGCGGAAATTAATCCGGAAATGTAATGGCCTAAAACAGTTAGAGTAGGGCTTTGACCTGTTTTTATGTAACAATTTGAAGAGGAATTGGCGAGGATGAGCGCGGCCCCGGCATCCAGCCCAAGCAACTGACCGATGCAGAAACCTGCGTTGAAGTTATCGCCCGCACCTGTGGAAATGGTGGGGTTAGCAATAAAAACCGGTGTATCAGAATAGGTGCCCGATGCATCCCAGGCCAGCGAAATTTTTGAAGTATGTATGATAAGCGTACCCAGGCTCAATTGGGGGAACAGGGCATCGCCGATAGCCTGTAAATCAGAGGGGATATCCGCATTGTTGAGTTTTTTATACAAAATACCCGCCTCGTTGCGGTTAAGGCTGAGCGTAGCGTGGCCATGTTTACCGAATTGTTTTATCAGCCCCAGGGCTGTGGTGATGGCTTCGGCGCTGCGTTTGGAGCAATCGGAAAGGTCGAAAAAGAAATGCCGTTGGCGGCTTTTTGCTCCTTGAAATACCTCATCAAGCAGACCCTGCCACATGTTATTGGAGTGGTCCGGCTCGCTCCAGTTAACCAGGCAAATCAAGCCGGCATCCGTAAAAATCTCTTTCAGTTTTGGTAAGCCGATGACAGATTTGATTGTTGCCCATTCGGCTTGATTCAAATCTGTCATTTGCGCCAGCATAATTTTACCATCGGCAAATTCCATAGCGGTGGTAAAGCCGGGGTTGGTAAAGCTGTGCAGGGTACAGGAGGGGTGCATGTCGGCAAACGCTGCGTGTATCGATGGCAGTCCGAATGCTCCCACGCAATCAACACCCGCGCCCATTTGTGCCATGGCATTGGCCATAATGGGCATGTTGCCGCCAAGCTTCAGTTGTTGCTCTTCGCTCTCCAGGCTAAAACCGCTGCCGCTTTTGGAAGAGATATAATCGCCGAACTGCATGATGGTTTGGAAGTGCTCCGTTTCGCCGCTTTGGGTTTTGTTGATGACCACCTTTACGATGGAATCGACAAAGCCATCGAAACCTGCGGCGATTTTTTTGGTGGCGAGTATCGCGGCAGCGTTTTGCAGGCCTTGCTGTATTGCAGTCAGCTTATCTTTCATTTGATTAAGAGGCGTGCTCCAATTGGGATGCTGCGCCGCTATCCAGCATGACGCGGGCATGCGGTATGGTTTGCAATATAGATGCCGGCACATCGGTACCCACCACGCCCTGAAGACTCTCCGCAATAATACCCGCCTTTTTTGCACCGGAGGCGATAAGCACGGCCATTTTTGCTTCTTTTAAATGCTGTAGACCAAGGGTGATGCCTTGTGTTAAAACTGTTTCTTGTTTAAAGTACTTCTGGCCCACTTCTACCGTGATAGGAGCTAATTCCGATACGTGCGCATATAAATCAAACGATGTCCCCGGTTCGTTAAGGCCCAGGTGCCCGTTCATCCCGATGCCCACGATCATGATATCCAAACCGCCGTGGCTGCTGATGAAATTGTTGATGCGCTCGCATTCAGCCTCCAGGTCTTCGGCTTTGGCGTCGAACATCACCACGCGTTCGGGATCGAGATCCAAATGGTTGAAAAAGTTAGTGTGCAGGTAATGTTTGCAGCTGCCGTAGTCGCGCTCGTCCATGCCTACCCATTCATCCAGCCCGATGACGGTGCATTGGCTAAAATCTGCTTTGCCTTCTTTGGCGTACTCCACCAAATATTTCAGCATCCCTGATGGCGACTCTCCAGAAGGGAAAACGATCAACGACTCAGGCTTTACAGATAAATATACAGCAACCAAATCGGCTGCGGCTTTGGACATATCGTCGGGGGTAGGGTAGATGGATATTTTCATTGTTGTGTTAATCTTGCTGTATTTTTTTAACCGCAAAGAACGTAAAGGAGAAACACAAAGATGGATATTTTCATTGTTGTGTTAATCTTGCTGTATTTTTTTAACCGCAAAGAACGTAAAGGAGAAACACAAAGATCGTAAGCTTTGTGAGTGGTTAAAAGATAGAACCTCAACCCACTTGTTTTCTTTCTTAGCGCTCTTTGCGGATCTATACCGCGCAAATCTTTGCGTTCTTTGCGTTAAATTATTCAGCTATACTTTTATTTAGATTTCCTTATAATTCAACCACAAATCCACCGGCTTAGCCACTTTGGCACTAAACGGCAAATTAATCTTTTTTCCTTGCCCTGCCGAGGCATAGGCCGCATAAATCATCTCCATTACGGCGCGGCCATCGTCGCCGGTTACCAGCGGGGTTTTGTTTTCGCGTACGCATTCTATAAAGTGTTTCAGTTCGTGCGGGTAGCCCTGGTTAAATACTTCTTCGAAAACGGTGAAGCTCCAGCCGGCAGTGGTGTCGGCCTTTTCCATGGCGTAGCCGTAACCTTCGCGGCTATACGTAATAGCTGCGTTGCCCATAAACAGGTCGGCATAAATAACGCCGCCAGTGCCGTATATCTCGCATTTATCGTCCATGCCGCCGTGCTTGGCCCAGCTGCTTTCGGCAATACAGGTTACGCCGTTCTCAAATTCTACAATCACTACGGCATTATCCTCCCCCTTGGTGCGGCCCTTATGGAAAACGGTATCCATGGTGGCGTAAACGCTTTTTACTTTGGCATGGTTGGTCATCCAGCGGAACCAGCCTAAGGCATGGCAGCCCATATCCATCAATACGCCGCCGCCCGCCAGGTTGATATCGTAAAACCAGTCGGTATGCGGACCGCTGTGTTTTTCAGATTGTTTGAGCATGTACACCTCGCCAACAGCACCCTCTTTTACCAAATGCCTTGCCCGCTCATATTTAGGGGCGAAGCAGAGTTCTTCGGCATACATCAGCTTTACGTTGTTGGCTTTGCAGGTGGCAATCATCTCGTCGGCCTCTTCCAGCGTCACGGCCAGCGGTTTTTCAATGATGATGTGTTTGCCGGCATTAGCTGCTTTGATGCAGCACTCAGCATGTAGGTAGTTGGGTACGCAGATATCCATTACCTCGCAATCAGTTTTTGCGAGCAGTTCATCCACATCGCTGAACCATTGTGTAATATGGAATTTCTCTGCAAAGGCTTTGGCTTTGTCCGGGTTGCGGGCATAAACGGCCACTACTTCGGCTTCCGGAATGAAACGATGGTACGATTCGAGGTGGATATCCGATATAAAACCGGCACCTAATATGGCAACTTTAGTCCTGTCCATTATAAGCAATTATAAGTATTTCATCTTTTTAAGGTAGTCTACCCAAATTACATAGGCTTCGGGTTTCAGATGGAGGCCCTCGTAGGTGTACTCGTCTTTCAGGCGACCGTTCTTATCGGCAAACAATTGGGTGAGCGTAATATAGGTGTAATCCAGGGCGGCAGCATTTGCCTTCAGCATGGCGTTTACCCGTGGGATATGCTCTGCCTTATCGTAATGCTGCGGGAATTTGGCATGCAGCGTATTCAGCGGCAGTATGCTTTGCACATATATTTTGGTATTCGGGCTTTTGGCGTGTATCTGCTTAATTATCTTGAAATAATTGTAGGCGATGACCGAATCGGGGATGTCCTTGCCGATATCGTTGATGCCGATGAGGATGAAAAGTTTTTTGGGTTCGCGGTCGGTAACATCGTCCAGGCGTTTCAGCAGTCCGAAGGTTACATCGCCGCCGATGCCGCGGTTTAGCACTGTGGTATCGTTCAGCAGTTTGCTCCAGTTACCCATCTCGGTAATGCTGTTGCCCAAAAAGATAGTAACGCCCTTAACAATTGGCTGCTTGCTGAATATGGCGAGGCGTTGCGGCGTATGCTCGGGGATAAAGGGGATAGTATCGAAGAGGCTTTGGTTCGTCGGTTTTTTTTGCGCCTGCGCCATAAAAGGCAGCAGAAGCAGCAGGAAAAAGTATTTCATTGTAGTTTATAGTTGGCAGCTAAAAGTAATAAAAAAGGAACCGGGATTAAGCGGATTTTTGCGATTTATTGGATTTTTAAAGATTTTGCTGCTTTTAAATAATAGTATTTAAATGAAATCATCGGCTGCTCATTGCCGCAGGGCTATTACTTTTTGAAGCACCAAAAAGTAACAAAAAGTGCTTTCAGCAGAAATGCTTCTTTGCCGCACGGGCCTTTCCCCTGCAAAGCCGTCAGAACTCAAGGGCTGGGAAAATTTGCCCCATGCTGCGCCGCTCATGCCCACCCCTTCAGCAAAAATTCCCTATGCCCTTCCGGCCGCACGGCCCACCACGTTCTGTCCGCTTTCGCCCGAAGCTTATCTGCTGATTTGAAGAAGGTTGGTCGGCAATCTTGCAAATCAAAATCCCCTTAATCGTAGAAATCTGCTTAATCCCGGTTCCTATGTGGGCTTAGTATCTCATCTATCATCCCAAATTCCAGTGCTTCGGCGGCTATCATCCAGTGGTCGCGGTCGGAAACTTTATACACGCGTTCGTAGGGTTGGCCGGTGTGCAGGGCGGTGATCTCGTACAACTCCTTCTTCATTTTGGTGACTTGTATGGCCGCTATCTCGATATCTGCAGCAGTACCCTGCGCCCAGCCGCTTGGCTGGTGCATCATCACTCTTGAGTGGGGCAGGGCTGCGCGTTTGCCCTTGGCACCTGCGCAAAGCAGCACCTGCGCCATAGAGGCGGCCATGCCGGTGCAGATGGTGGCCACATCGGGCGAGATGAACTGCATGGTATCGTAAATGCCCAAGCCGGCATACACCGAACCGCCCGGCGAGTTGATATAAATTTGTATATCCCTTTTGGCATCCGCCGATTGCAGGAACAGCAGCTGCGCCTGGATGATGTTGGCCACGTGGTCGTCCACTGCTGTGCCAAGGAAGATGATACGGTCCATCATCAGGCGGCTAAAAACATCCATCTGCGAGATGTTGAGCTGCCGCTCTTCCAAAATATTGGGCGTCATGCCCGTGGGCAGGTTAGCGGTATTTACCCGACTGATAAATCTATCTACATGCAAACTATTGACATGGCGATGCCTCACCGCATATTTGCGGAACTCATTTGTATTCATTTCTGTAAAATTTAGTTGATGCTTAGCGGAATAAACCCATTATTTTTTGCCTGAAGCTTTGGTGCTTCGGCAGGGTGAACAGTTGGTTATGCACGTCGCCTATGATGCTTACGAGGTTTTTGCGCCCGTATTGCTGCACCAGCCCGAGGGTTTGTTTATGCCATTGTACTTTTAGGGGCAATTCGTCATCAAGCAAAAGCTTAGCCTCGAAAAGCAGGGCTTCATCTGGCGCGGCGGTGCCTTGCACCTGCTGGTCTATTTGCTGTATCTCAGTCAATAAAGTCCTCATATTGCAAAGCGTTTTGTTTGATGGTTTCGCGTACTTTTTCCAGGCATTTATATTTTTGCACTGATACCGAGCGTTCGCCCGAGTACCCAAACAGGCCCGCTATTTGCTTCATCGGCAGCTTATCGTAATAAAAGGCGCTGAGGATGTCCATGCACTTTTTGCCTGCGGTTTCCAGGTAGTGCTGCAATTTTTCGGCAAGGGGTTGCGGCTCGGCTTCATCGGGCAGGTCGATGCCTTCAAATTCGTTCAGCGAGATATCGTAGCGCCCATCCCTGAATTTTTTGAACCAAAGGTGTTTGGCAATGCCGAGCAAGTAGGCGCTTTCGCCTTTTTGTAGTTCGAGCTTATCGGCTGCTGCCTTTTCGTAATAGATAACCAGCGCGTCCTGGAAAACATCCCGGGCATCATCAAAGGAGCCACCCAGTTTAGCCACATACCGGGCTACCGCCGGGAAAGCGCTTTTGTAAAGCCGCATGATGAGGGCTTCGGTTTCGGCATTTGTATTGTTTACTGGCATCATATCTGCGTTTAATAGTATGTGCAGAATTTTGGAGGATTATCACCCTAAGGTGAGGAAAAAATATCTGAACTCGAATTTTATGGAATTTTAAGAATTTACAGGATGCCTATCGTAGCTCAAATTCTGCCCATTCAACCAATTCCTTAAAATTCGAGTTCAGACAACCATCCCGATTCAGATAATTTCTACCAAACCAGTAGAATATTGCTTTAAAATCCTATTTTTAGCGCCGCAAACGCCGGTGCATGCATGCCGGTGATTTTTTTAAGGAAATATATAGAATGAAAGTTTTAAAATTTGGCGGTACATCGGTAGGTAGCCCCGACCGTATGAAGAAGCTGCTGGATATCATCAACCCCGCCGAGCAGCAAATTGTAGTGCTGTCGGCCGTATCGGGCACTACAAATAGTTTGGTAGAAATTGGACAGGCGTACCTTGCAGGCGATAAGCAGAAGGCCGCTCACCTAATCACCATTTTAAAGGATAAGTACGAAGTATTTATTAAGGAGCTTTTAGCAAAACCTGAGTTTTACGAACAGGGTAAAGAGGTAATAGATTACCATTTCCGCCTGCTAAGCGGGCTGGCGAACGACCTGTTCACCCCCATAGAAGATAAAATTATTTTAGCGCAGGGCGAGTTGCTCTCTACCACGCTTTACCATATTTACCTCAAAGAAATTGGCGTACCCAGCGTACTGCTGCCTGCTTTGGAGTTTATGAAAACCGATGAGGACAGCGAGCCAATTGTTGACCACATCACTTCGCACCTTACGCCACTGTTGGAGCAGAATAAGAGTACTAACCTGTTCATTACCCAGGGATACATTTGCCGCAACGTGTTTGGCGAGGTGGATAACTTGCGTCGTGGCGGTAGCGATTATACGGCATCACTAATTGGTGCGGGCATCCGCAGCGAGGAAGTGCAGATATGGACCGATATAGACGGAATGCACAATAACGACCCGCGTATTGTGAAAGGCACCAAACCTATCGCCCAGTTATCTTTCGACGAAGCGGCCGAGCTGGCCTACTTCGGCGCGAAGATATTGCACCCCCAGAGCGTGTTCCCGGCGCAGAAGTATAAGATACCCGTGCGTTTGCTGAATACTATGGACCCGCAGGCCCAGGGCACTTTAATTACTAACGACAGTGAGAAGGACAAAATAAAATCCATTGCCGCTAAGGATGATATTACCGCCATTAAGATACAAAGCAGCCGTATGCTGCTGGCACACGGCTTTTTGCGCCGCGTTTTTGAGGTGTTTGAGCGGTATAAAACCAGTATCGATATGATTACCACCTCGGAAGTAGCGGTATCAGTAACGATTGATGACACTACTTACCTGGGTGAGATAACGAAAGAACTGGCGGCCTATGGTTCGGTAGATATCGACGTGAACCACACCATTATTTGCGTGGTAGGCGATTTTGGTGCCGAGAAGCATGGCTATGCCGCCCGCGTACTGGAAGCTGTAAAACATATCCCCGTGAGGATGATATCCTACGGCGGCAGCGACCATAATATGAGTCTGCTGGTAAAAACAGAGGATAAGGTGGAAGCGCTGAGGAGCTTGCATAACAGGCTGTTTTAAGTAGTTCATGGTTGATGGACGATGGTTCATAGTAGAATCATGTATTAACAAAATAAACCACCGCGTCATTGCGAGGAACGAAGCAATCTCCCGATTAGCAGAGCGGACTTGCTTAGCTTAGAGATTGCTTCGTGCCTCGCAATGACGTGGCGGAGAAAAAAGATTGAGATATTAAAATGTTCAAACAAAATACCATAGAACGCTTTGCGGGGATTGAGACCCCGTTTTATTACTATAACATGGATGTGCTACGGCAAACGCTGGATGCCTGTCGCGATGCGTCGTCGCAATACGGTTTTCATGTGCATTATGCCATGAAGGCTAACTTTAATACCAAGGTTGTAGATGCGGTGCAAGCCTATGGTTTCGGTGCCGACTGCGTAAGCGGCAACGAGGTGAAAGCCGCTATTGAGCATGGTTTCGATAAAAGCAAGGTGGTTTTTGCGGGCGTTGGTAAATCTGATAAAGAGATAAACCTGGCGCTGGATGCTGATATCTTCTGTTTCAATGTAGAATCGATACAAGAACTGGATATTATCGACGGCCTGGCGAAAGCAAAAGGTAAAGTGGCCGGGGTTGCCATCCGCATAAACCCAAATGTGGATGCGCATACGCACCATTTCATCACCACCGGGTTGGACGAGAATAAATTCGGCATCAACACCTGGCAACTGCACGATGTGGTGGTAATGCTGCGCAAATGCGCCAACCTTAAGTTTTTAGGTATCCACTTCCACATCGGTTCGCAGATTACGGATATGGAGGTGTACAAAAGCCTTTGCATCCGCATCAACGAAATGCAGGACTGGTTCGAAAACCATGGCTTTGCCATAAAAATATTAAACACCGGCGGCGGATTAGGCGTTGATTACCACAATCCAGATGGTAATACCATCCCCGATTTTGAAAGCTATTTTAAGGTGTTCAAAAAATTCCTGAATGTAAAACCGGGGCAGGAGGTGCATTTTGAGCTCGGCCGTGCTTTGGTAGCGCAATCTGCTTCGCTGATTTCGCGCGTGCTGTATGTAAAAATAGGGCAGAAGAAGAATTTCCTGATACTGGATGCCGGCATGACCGAGCTAATGCGCCCGATGCTTTACCAGGCGTACCATGTTATTGAGAATTTGAGTCGGGAATTAGAGGTCGGGAAGTCCGAAAGTCCGGAAGACGGAGCTTCATCTCAAATCTCAGATCTCACATCTCAAATCTATAAATACGATGTAGTAGGCCCCATTTGCGAAAGCACAGATTGTTTCCGTAAGGATGTTGACCTGCCGGAGTCTTTCCGTGGCGATTTGATTGCCGTGCGTACGGCCGGTGCTTACGGGGAGGTAATGGCATCGCACTATAACCTGCGCGATGCCGTGCAATCGGTGTATTCGTCTTAGAATTTATAGGCCAGGCCTAACTGCGAGGCTCCGGTCCTAAAGCCGTATATCGAACCAAGGGCAAAGGTTGTATGGAAGTTGAAATGCCTGTAGCCTACAAAACTGGTAAAGCCAAAGGTAGAAGAAGTGTTTGGGTTGTAGCCGTTACCCACCGGCCGCAAATCCCGGTTTATTTGGCCGGTGGTATGGTTCACAAACAGCTTTAAGCCAAAATTGGTGGTTTCGTTAGGCTTTACCACAAATTCGCTGAAGATGCCATAGCTAAACAGCTGCGGTTGCGCAGCGCTTTGTACATCGGGCTGGCCAACCTGTGCTTTGCGGAAGGCCAGGAAATCGCCGCCCTCGTGGGTGTAAGAAAGGTCCACGCCGATGATCCTGAAATCCGTTTTCTTCGTGCTCAGATAAAACGAGGTGGAGCCATTGAATCCATATCCCGAAAAACTTTTGTTGATAAACAAATTGCTGGTGGTATTGCCCGTTGTGGTGCTTTGGGTTTGCGTGTACACGCCGGTATAGCCCAGTACCCCATAGCTGAAGTTGAAATGCGGGATAGTGCGCGATTGATAGATGTTGAGCACGCCGCTGTTAGAGCTGCCCTGCCCGCCTGCACCGCTTTGCGCCAGATACGCCCCCGAGGCATAGATCCGCGTCTTCACCGAATCTTTAGAATGCGGCTTTATCATAAACTGCACATCGTTTTGGTAAAGGCCCGGTGCATAATAACGGGTACTGCACGATGATAGCAGGCCTGCTGCGGCCGCTATGATAAGGATGGTAAGGCTTTTCAATTGGTGGTAATTTGCCTACAAGTTACACCAATGCTTTTATATAATCGTCATTAAAATCGTTGGCGAAGTGCAAAATGTTATCCAGCGCAACAAAATCTTCCACGGGGTGGGTGGTAGTGAGTATAACGGCTTTCATGCCGGCATTGCGGGCCGCTTCGGCACCTTTGGGCACGTCTTCGAATACTATGCAGTCTTCCGGCTCAACGCCTAATAAGGCAGCCGGTTTGGTGAATGATTCGGGGTCGGGTTTGCTGTGGGTAACATCGTGCGCGCTTACAATAGCTTTAAAATAATGGCGGATCTTGAGGTTGTCCAGCACAAAATCGATATTAGATGGGATGGCTGCCGAACCTATAGCCATCGGGATACCGGCTTGGTGCGCGCGCTCCAAAAACTCGCCAAGGCCGGGCAGCAGCGCCAGTTCGCTAATAAATTCGCGGCGGTATTGCTCTTCCTTATCTTCGGATAGCTTATCCATTTCCTCAGGACTGAATTTACCCTCGCCAAACAGTCTTATCAATACTTCGGCATTTTTGCCGTACATGTTCTGCTTTATCTGCTCATCTGTAAAATTGCCGTCTAATACTTCGTTGGCTACGCGTTTCCAGGCGGTGGCGTGGTAGGGCATATCGTTTACCATAGTGCCGTTAAGGTCGAATATAAATGCTTTCATCGGCCGCAAAAATAATCGAATGCAGGCAAACCGCCTCAAAAGTTTAACCGTATATCGTACATATAATACAAGTATTTGCCGTTGCGCCGGTTATGCGGTTATAAATAAGGAATGTTGCTGAAAGGTTAAGGATAACGTTGAATGGATGGGTGGTGCGAGTAATTGTTTCAGCAGGGCCCTTAGCACAAGCTGGGGGCTTTTTTTATGGTTGGATGATGATTGCTTTTGCGGCGATTTAACTCTGGCGGCGCTTTTACTATGCCCGGATAAACAAAATCGATTATTTATTTGTAATCTCTGCCATGAAAGATAACGAGCAGCTACGCCTTAATGCGGTAAACAAGTTTAAAACCCTTGATGCCGGCATCGTAAAAGATTTGAATGAGCTGGTGAGCCTTACCGCAGCCATATGCGAAACACCCGTGGCCCTGGTGACTTTGCTTGATAAGGATGTGCAGTGGTTTAAGGCATCGGTAGGTACCGATGTAGAATGCACCCCTCGCAGCGTTTCTTTTTGCAACAACACTATTAAACAAACCCAACTGGTTATCATCCCGGATCTTTTAAAGGATATTGACCACAACAGCAACCCGATGGTGACCGGCGAGCCTCATGTGCGTTTTTATGCGGGCGCACCGCTTATCACCAAAGACGGTTTTGCTGTGGGTAGCCTTTGCGCCATTGACATGCAGCCCCGGGAACTAACCGACCACCAAAAACAATCTTTAAGAGTACTGGCCACGCAGGTTGTTAATTTGATGGAGCTGCAATGGAGCCTGAACAACCTGGAGCATCAGTATCAAAAAGAGCATGAGCAAATGCAGGCCGTTAAAGCGTACGAGATAAAGCTAAAGGCAATTTTTGATAGTTCTAACGATACCCATATTTTGGTTGGGCGCAATTATGATGTGCTGGCCTTCAACAGATCGGCTGCTATATTCTTCCGCAGCAATTATAAGCATAAGCTCTGCATAGGCGAATCGATACTCACATACACCGAGCCGGCCATCCTTAACCAGTTCAAGAAGTATTTCAGTATCGCACTTACGGGCCGCTCCATCAAGCGCGAATGGCTGCTGATGCCCGGTACGCCGCTGGAATGCTGGAAAGTAACCACCTTTGTGCCCGTGCGCGATGACGAGGGTACCGTGATAGGCGTATCCCTCAATTCTACAGATATCACCCACCGCAAGCGGCAGGAAGCGTATATCAACGTACAAAACGAAGCCCTGCAGCGCATAGCCATGATGCAATCGCACGAATTGCGCCGACCGGTAGCTTCACTGATGGGTATTATGGATTTGCTGAAGATGGAGAATATCTACTTCAATTATTTCGAGATGATGGAGCTTACCGTGAACGAGCTGGACGAAAAGATACGCGGCATCGTAAAAGATTCCGAAGATACCCTGCACGGCCGCCACCTTTCTATAGTAGCCTAAAATTAGTAGCCTAAAATCAAAGTCTTGCAAATGTATGATTCGGCAATATTGCCCGAATGCCGATTATTATCCCTACATTTGCACTTTAATAAATAAAATAATGCAAAAAGAAGGAACAGTAAAATTTTTCAATGAGACAAAAGGTTTTGGCTTTATCACACCTAACGGTGGCGGTGCTGACGTATTTGTTCATTCAACAGGCCTAATCGACGAAATCCGTGAAAACGATAAAGTTGAGTTCGAAGTAGAGAACGGCAGAAAAGGCTTAAACGCAGTGAAAGTAAAAGTTGTTTAATTATATTAATAACTATTAAGCTTACAAAAAGCGCCCCGGATTCACCGGGGCGTTTTTTTTTGCGATAGGGTGAGTACCACCAGCCGTCATTCTGATTGTTTCAGAACCCCATCATAAAAGTCACCACTTTGCCAACCCGCTTTACATGTCGTCCACCTGCCGTGTGGGGTACGAAAAGATTTCTCCGAAGGAGTCCTATGGACGGCATAACGCATTTCCTGACTACGGAAAGCCTCAAAAAATCCGCTATTTTCGCTAATCCCTTCGTTTTTTATCCCTTTAGATACCAAAATTGATACATTATTAACTTTTCATTGTTAGTGCTTAACATTTGTGGTATTAATATGTACAATTAGCACCATCAGCTTTTGTAAGCTGTGCCTATTTTTAAAAAATCAATTATCATTCATTTTTTATGTTTCAGATAAATTCTTTTTTTAGGAAATCGGCACTGCTGCTGTTCTGCATTGTTATTGGTTTCATTAGCGCAGAGGCGGCCGTTATCTCTTATACCAAAAATGCTAAAGGCGTAACTTTTAAGCTGGATAAAGGCTTAATGCAGCTCAACATCCGCCAGGCGGATATAATAGAGGTAAAGTACACCATCTTCGATAGATTCTCTTCCCAAGAGTCGCTTGTGGTAAACAACAAATGGCCGCTGGCTACGGCTTTTACCGTTACCGATAGTAAAAGCGAAGTGACGATAACAACCGCTAAACTCAAGCTTAAAATAAACAAGGCTACCAATGCCGTTACCTACTGCGATTTAAGCGGCAAGGTAATTACTGCCGAGGCAAGCAGCAATAAGGCCATGGCCCCGGCTACTATCGCGGGCATCAGCACTTATAACTGTACTACGCAGTTCGTTTCTCCGGCCAATGAGGCCCTGTATGGCATGGGCTGTCATCCGCTTGATTCATTAAGCATCAACTACAAGGGTCGCAACCAGGATATGGCCATCAAATACCTTACCGGTGCTATCCCGGTGATGCTCTCTACCCAAGGCTACGGGTTGATGTGGGATAACTACTCCGCCTCCAATTTTTACGGTGCCGAGGATGGTAACACCAAATTCAAATACGTATCAGAAAGCGGCAAACAGGTAGATTATTACTTTTTCTACGGCCCCGGTTTTGATCATATCATCAACCTGTACCGCACCGCAACCGGCCGCGCGCCCATGTTCGGCAAATGGGCCTACGGGCTTTTCCAGTCGCAGGACAGGTACCTGAGCGAAGCCGAGATACTCACCGTTAAAGATAATTACCGCAACAACCATATTCCGGTAGATGTGCTGGTGCAGGACTGGTACTACTGGGATCCGTTGCCTATTGGTTCGCACATCATGAAGCCGGAACGTTATCCGCACCCCAAGCAAATGATCGATTCCTTGCACGCAGCCAACCTGCACGCCATGATTTCGATATGGCCGGTATTCGGCAAGGGCACGCCCAATTATGATGCACTGGATAAAATGGGCGGCCTCACCAGCATTACCTGGGATAATGTGGTTACGCATACCTTCGATACTTATTACGATGCCCATAACCCCAAGGCCCGCGATTTATACTGGGCACAGGCGCGCGACAGCCTGGTAAAACGCTACGGCTGGGATGCCTGGTGGATAGACCAGTGCGAACCCGATAACGGTGCACTGCTTGATGAACGCCGCAAAGCAAACTTTTACACCGGCAAGGGTATCGATTATTTCAATACTTACTCGTTACAACACACCAAAGGCGTGTACGAAGGCTGGCGCAGGGATATCCCCGGCAAACGGGCTTTCTTTTTGGTGAGGCAGTCCTTCGCGGGCGAGCAGCGCAATGCGGCCACCTTATGGTCCTCAGATATCGAATGTACTTTCGCCAACTTCAAGAACCAGGTACCGCAGGGCATCAACGCTTGCGCATCGGGCATCCCGTACTGGACATCAGACATTGGCGGCTACCATTACGGCTGGAAAGCGCCCGATTGGTCTAAACCCGAGTTTAGGGAACTGTTTACCCGTTGGTTCCAGTTTGGGGCGTTCAGCCCGATATTCCGCATCCACGGAAAAGGGGAGCGGGCCATCTTCTCCAAAAATTGGGATGAAGATACCCGTGCTACGTTGCTTAAATTCGATAAGCTGCGTTATCGTTTGCTGCCATATATCTACTCGCTGGCTGGCCGCGTAAACACCGAAAATTACACCATGATGCGTGCGCTCACGTTCGATTTCCAAAAGGATGCCAACGTTTACAGCATCCCCGATCAGTATATGTTCGGTCCGGCCTTTTTGGTAAACCCGGTTACCGCGCAGCTATATACCGGCGCAGGCGCTGCCGGCAAAGCCAAAACACGTGAGGTGTACTTGCCGGCAGGCACCACCTGGTACAACTTCTGGACGGGCGAGATTAACAATGGCGGGCAGAAACTAACGGTTGATGTGCCTATGGACATGATGCCGCTGTACGTACGCGCAGGTTCTATTGTCCCCATGGGCCCGGTAATGCAATACGCGACCGAAAAACCGGCCGATAAGATAGAGCTGCGCATTTACCCCGGCGCAAACGGCACCTTTAAATACTACGAAGACGAGAATGACAACTATAACTACGAAAAAGGAGCAAAGGCTACTTTCACTTTAAACTGGAATGATAAACTGCAACAGTTAAGCATTTCGGCCACCAAGGGCAGTTTTAAAGGTATGCTGAAAAAGCACACCTTCAATATCGTGCTGGTAAAAGGCGCGCATGGCTCAAACACAGGTACTGCAGATAAGATTGATAAAAGCGTAGTTTATACAGGGAAGGCAATGATTGTAAAATTATAGACACGCTTTGAATGAACACGAATTATCCTAATTGAAACGAATTTCACGAATTTTTAAAAAAACGAACGGAACAATTTAACATAGCTACTCTGGCAGATTTGTGAGATTTTTTCTTAATTCGTGAAATTCGTGTTTACTCAATTTGAATGAACACGAATTATTCTAATTTAACCGAATTTCACGAATTTTTAAAAACGAATTGAACAGAACAATTTAATCGAAATATTAGCAATAGCTACTCAGGCAGATTTGTGAAAATTCTTCTTAATTCGTGACATTCGTGTTCACTCAAAAAGCCCTTACTGTACGATATCGTACAGTTGATTGTATTAAATCCGAACGCATTAGGAGTTGTAATTGTGTAGCATGTTGTTGGTAATCAATTAATTAAATATTTGGTATCTTTTTAGCTTTATCAGTTTTACCAAACTGATAAGCCATGCTTAAAAACTATTTCCTCATCGCATTTCGCAACCTCTCCAAAAACAAGGCGTTCTCCTTTATCAATATTTTCGGGCTGGCCATTGGTATGGCGGCTTGTTTGCTCATACTACAATACGTAAGCTTTGAGTTGAGTTACGACAATTTCCATGCGAATAAAGACCGTGTTTATCGCATTAACCAGGATAGGTACGATAAAGGCAAATTGAGCACCCAATGGGCAGGCGGAGCTTTTGCTGCCGGCAGCGCTTTTAAAGCCGAAGTGCCGGAAGTAGAGGATTTTGTAAAGCTGGTACCCGCCGGCAACGCACTGGCTAATTATAAAGACGAAAAAATCGTTGTTAAGAAGGATTTCTACTGCGGTGCTGCTTTCTTTAAACTATTTTCCTACCCCTTGCTAAGCGGCAATCCGGCCACCGCCTTAATAGAGCCGAACTCGGTGGTGATTTCCGAAGATGTGGCCATGAAGCTTTTTCATAGCACTGATGTAGTCGGGCAAACCTTAACGCTTAATACTACCAAGCTGCTAAAAATTACCGGCGTAATGAAAAACATGCCGGCCAACACCCACCTGAATTTCGATGTTTTACAATCATATAGCACCCTGCTGAAAGAAAACCCGCCGAGGGACGGCTATAACCTGGATAATGCCTGGTACAACGATGGCTGCACTACCTACCTATTATTAAAGCCAGGCGTTGATCCTAAAACCGTAGAGGCCAAATTTTTGCCCATCGTAAAAAAAGCCTACCAACAAATTGCCAGCTCGGGCGCGAGCGCAATATATACCTTGCAACCCATGCCGAGCATCCACCTGTACTCTAACCGTATGTTCGAGATACAAGCGAACGGCGATGGTAAATCTGTTTACTTGTTACTGGGCATCGCCATTTTCGTTATCATTATTGCCTGGATAAACTACATCAACCTGGCCACGGCCCGCGGCATTGGTCGCGCAAAAGAGGTGGGCGTGCGCAAAACGCTTGGTTCGGCCAAAGCGCAGCTGGTAACGCAGTTTATGCTCGAGGCTATGTTCCTGAACGGACTGGCGGTGCTGCTTGCCATAGCCTTCATTGCTGTTTGCCTGCCTATAATGGCCAATATTGCCGGCGTAGATATAGGCTTTGCCCTGTTTGCAAAACCCGGCTTTTGGGCTACAGTGATAGGGATATTCGTGGTGGGTACTTTCTTCTCGGGTTTTTACCCGGCCATCGTATTATCGGCATTCAAGCCCATCGAGGTGATGAAAGGTAAATTAACCGCATCGCCAAAAGGCATCATTTTACGTAAGGGGATGGTGATCTTCCAATTTGCGGCATCTATATTCCTGCTGATAGGCGCACTAACCGTGTACCGGCAGATAACCTATATGCAAACCCAGAAACTGGGCGTAACTATCGATCAAACCCTGGTGATAAAAGCTCCGCTGGTTAAGGTAGATTCTTTTTACCGCAGCATGAGCGCATTTAAACAGGAATGCCTGAAACAGCCATCCATCAAAAGCATCACGGTATCTACATCGGTACCGGGCGAAGCGGTAGGCTGGAACGCAGGTGGTATAAAACTTACCGGTGCCCCCGACAATACAGCGGATCAGTATCGCATTATTGGGGGCGACTACGATTACCTTACCGCTTACGACCTGAAGTTGATAGCCGGTCGCAAGTTCTCTAAAGAATTCACCACCGACCCTAAGACCGTGGTGTTCAGCAAAACCGCAGTGCGCCGACTTGGCTTTACTGACCCTGCGAAGGCACTTGGCAAACGCATCGACTTTTGGGGCGATGTTTATACGATAATAGGCGTGGTAGATGATTTTCACCAGCAATCGCTACGGGATACTTATGATGCCATCATTTTCCGCTGCATACCCGATGTTAGGGGGGATGTATCGGTAAAAGTAAGCGCTACCAACGTGGCGCAAACCATCGCAGCCTTAAAAACCAACTGGGATTCTTTCTTCCCCGGCGATCAGTTCGACTACTTTTTCCTGGATGAGCACTTCAACGACCAATACAAAGCCGACCAGCGCTTTGGGCAGGTATTCGGCATATTTACGGTAATAGCCATCTTTGTGGCTTGTTTAGGTCTGTTCGGCCTGGTATCGTTCACCATAGTGCAGCGCACCAAGGAGATAGGTATCCGCAAGGTGCTTGGCGCATCGGTAAACGGCATATTGCAGCTGCTTTATAAAGATTTTGCGCTGCTGATCATCATCTCCTTTTTAGTGTCGGCACCACTGGGCTGGTATGCCATCAGCAAATGGCTGGAAAGTTATGCCTTCCGTATCAGCATCAACCCTGTTTTATTTATCGTCCCATTTTTAACGGTGCTTGTAATTGCCTTTGCAACGGTATCGTGGCTAAGCGTAAAAGCCGCCTTAACCAATCCGGTAAAAAGCTTAAAAACCGAATAACAGAAAGGGCCACCGCGA
Organism: Mucilaginibacter sp. P1_D10; assembly: GCF_056406215.1. NCBI lineage: Bacteria > Pseudomonadati > Bacteroidota > Sphingobacteriia > Sphingobacteriales > Sphingobacteriaceae > Mucilaginibacter > Mucilaginibacter sp. P1_D10. The sequence goes on from NZ_JBFUAP010000003.1 coordinate 130,084, forward strand.
TTTACCGCGGTGGCCCTTTTTAATATATAAGTGCTATTACTCTACAAACTTCTTCAAGCTTTCGCCCAGTATATAGTTCCAGCCTTTTGAGAAGCTGTCTCGGGCAAAATCGGGGCTGTCCTGCGGCATGGTTTCCAGTCCGGTGTGGGTAATGCGCACCAGGGTTTTGTCTCCCTCGGGGAAAAGTTCGAAGCTCACCTCCGAATTTCCGGGGTAATCCTCATAACGCCAGGTGTAGCTTAATTTCTTTTCAGGCTCAGCGGCGGTGATACGGCAATGGTGTACATATTTTTCGCCCTTGGCACCCTGCCCGGCAAAGCTAAACTCAAAGCCAACCCTTGGCTCAAAACTCTCGAGGTTAAAGTACCATTGCTTCATTTTGTCGTTATCGGTAAGGGCTTCCCAAACCTTGCTTGCCGGGGCATTCAGCAGGCGTTCTACGATCAGTGGTTTTGTTTCCATCAGTTTACAGGATTGGAGGATTAAACGATTTTACAGGATTTAACAGATTTAGCGATAAAAAGATTTTACAGGATTTATCTTATGCATTGGATGCGTCAAAAATAGTTGGATTTTCAAGAGTTTTAATCCTGCTAAATCCTAAAAATCCCTAAATCCTGTTAAAAATCCCCTCAATTCGTGTCTATTTAGTAAACTAAGTTGACTTATTTTACTTCATGACATTTAAATTATACGGTGTTCGATTTATCGCTGTACATTTGCTTAACACTGTTAAATGATTTAATAGTTGTTATTAAGACAATGGCAAGTAAAGACAGAATTCTACGTTTAAAGGAAGAAACCAGGGCAAACATCCTGGATGCTGCCTTACGTATAGTGAAAGAAGAAGGATGGCAAGCTTTAAGCATGCGCAAGATTGCCGATAAGATAGAATATACCGCGCCCATCATATACGAGTACTTTTCCAATAAGGAAGCGATTTTATTAGAACTGAACCGCCAGGGGTATCTTAAGCTGGCAAAAGAATTGCAGGAAGCAAAGGACGCACACACCGGCCCGGCCGACCAGCTGGAGGCTATGTGGCTTGCTTACTGGAACTTCGCGTTTGCTAATAAGGAACTGTACCAGGGCATGTTTGGCATTACTACCAGCTGCGCATGCGAAATGGTGAATAAACTGCCCGAGGCAGAATTGCCCTGGGATATCTTCACTGCTTCTATAGGCGAACTGATGAAGATTGACGATATGGACTCGGAGATTATTTGCACCAAGTACTACACTTTTTGGTCAATAGTTCACGGCTTGGTTTCTATCAATTTGCTTGATAGGGGCAACAGCGACGAGATAAACAGGCAAGTGCTGCGCGATGCCATTACCGGCATCATCAGGAGCATAACGCCTTAACGTTATAAAGCAACGCAATACCGGGCTGCCCGGTATCGTTAAAAATAAAGCATCTACATTATTAACATTTAAAAACTACAGCTATGGAAACAAAACACACCCAATCATATCAATCACTTAACACTGTTAAATCATTTAATGATGTTATAACATTTAATTTGATGCAATGTTGATAACCATTGCATCGATACGTTGACAAAATCAAAAATTAAAGGCCCTGCATCGTACCACCATGAATACCATCAATACAAACGAATCCATCTACATCAATAGCCTCCGGGCAACAATTAACCCTACAAACTCACGCTCAAAATTAATTATCATCATGAAAAGTATCTTAATAGCCATCATAGCGATAGCACTATTCAGTTGCTCGCCAGGTCAACAAGCGCCGCCGGCCCCAGCGCCGCCTGCTTTACCGGTATCAACCGTAGTATCGGGCAACCAAACCACTTACCAGGAATATCCTGCTTCTATAGAAGGAACGGTTAACGTAGAAATACGCCCGCAGGTAAGCGGCGCTTTAGACAAAGTATTTGTTGACGAAGGCGCATTCGTGTCTGCCGGTCAGCCGATATTCAAAATAAACGAACAGCCTTACCGCGCAGCCCTTAACAATGCATTAGCCGCCTTACACGCAGCCCAGGCAGCAGCAGGCAACGCACAATTAGAAGTTGATAAACTCACCCCGCTGGTTGCCAATAAAGTAGTATCAGATTACCAACTTAAAACTGCCAAAGCAGCTTACCAGGTTGCAGTAGCCAATATCGAATCGGCAAAGGCGAATGTATCTACAGCTCAAATCAACCTGGGTTACACGCTGATAAAAGCGCCCGTTAGCGGTTACATCGGTCGCCTTATTAAAAAACAAGGTAGCCTGGTATCTCCGCAGGATGTTGACGCGCTTACCCAATTATCAGATGTGCACGATGTGCACGTGTACTTCTCTTTAGGCGAAAAGGATTTCGTGGCCTTTAAAGAGCAGTACCCCGGCGCAAGCCTTAAAGATAAGCTGGCTAACCTGCCTGCTGTAGCCCTGTTGTTATCTGATAACAGCGAATACGCCAAACAGGGCCATATAGATATGATAGACGGCCAGTTTGATAAAACCACCGGCGCTATCACTTTAAGGGCCAGCTTTAGCAACCCGCAAGGCCTATTACGCAGTGGTAACACCGGCAAAATTCGCCTGAGTCTGCCGCATAAGGATGCGCTCATCGTGCCCGAGTCTGCTACTGTAGAAATGCAGGATAAGATATTCGTTTGGGCCGTAGCCGATAGCAACAAGGTAAAAAAGCTGCCTATTACCATCGAGGGTAGAAGTGGCAACAACTACCTGGTTAAAGACGGCATTAAAGTAGGCGACCGCATCGTACTTTCCGGTATCGATAAATTGCAGGAAGGCGCCGTGATACAACCTCAACCAGTTGCGGCCGATAAAGTTGTTGCGGTAGCGAAAAACTAAACACCTCAAAAGAGAGTCAAGAAATCAAGAGTCAAGACAAAAGAGGTTAAGACAAAAGACACAAGAACCAGGAGTAAGGTATAGGGATTTGGAGTGGACACCGTGAGGTATCTTGCTTCCTGGTTCTTTATGTCTTGCTTCTTCAAAAATCAAAGCCATGTTTCAAAAATTTATAGAACGGCCGGTGCTTTCCACAGTTATCTCCATATTATTGGTGATAGTAGGTATCCTCGGCCTAACCAAACTGCCCTTAGAGCGTTTCCCTAATATTGCCCCTCCGGCCGTATTGGTAACTGCTGTTTACCCGGGCGCCAATGCCGAAACCATATTGCGTTCGGTAACACCTTCCCTGGAAGAAGCCATTAACGGTGTGGAAGGCATGACCTACATGACCTCTACCGCCAGTAACGACGGCTCATTGGGTATTACCGTTTATTTTAAACAAGGTACCAACCCCGATCAAGCAGCCGTAAACGTGCAAAACCGCGTTTCGCAGGCTACCAGCCAGCTGCCTGCCGAAGTTGTGCAATACGGTATCACTACCACCAAGCAGCAAAATAGCTTTATTGGTGCAATAGCCATTTATACCGAAGACACCACCAAGTTTAGCCAAACCTTTGTGGCTAACTACGCGCAGATAAACATTATACCCGAGATAAAACGTATTCCCGGCGTAGGTTCTGCACAGGTATTTGGTGGCGTTAAAGATTACAGCATGCGCGTATGGCTTAACCCTACGCAAATGGCCACTTACAAAGTTACCCCGGCCGAAGTAATGGCCGCTATACAGGATAAAAACTTGGAAGCATCCCCGGGCCGTTTCGGTGAGAGCAGCGGCCAATCGTTCGAGTATGTTATTAAATATAAAGGCAAGCTTACCAAGCCCGAAGAATACCAGAACATTGCCATCCGCGCCAATGCCGATGGTAGCGTGCTGCACCTTAAAGATGTGGCGCGTGTAGAACTGGGCGCCTATTCGTACAATAGCTACACCAACCTCGACGGGCACGATGGCGTTATATTAGGTATTATCCAGTTATCCGGCTCTAATGCCAACGAGATACAGATACAGATTGATAAGCTGATGGAGAAAGCCTCTAAAAGCTTCCCTCCGGGCATCAAATACAACCAGTTCTATCGCACCAAAACCGATTTGGACGAATCTATCAAGCAGGTTGAACATACTTTGATAGAAGCCTTCATACTGGTGTTCATCGTGGTGTTCATCTTCCTGCAGGATTTCCGCTCAACCCTTATCCCGGCCATTGCGGTGCCGGTAGCTATTATTGGTACCTTCTTTTTCATGAACCTGTTCGGCTTCTCGGTCAACCTATTAACGCTGTTCGCGCTGGTGCTCGCCATCGGTATCGTGGTGGATGATGCCATTGTGGTGGTAGAGGCCGTGCACGCCAAGATGGAGCACGACCCTACGCTTAGCCCTAAAAAGGCAACTACCGAGGCCATGCACGAAATTACCGGCGCTATCATATCTATTACCCTGGTAATGGCTGCGGTGTTCCTGCCCGTGAGTTTCATGAGCGGTTCTACCGGTATATTCTACAAACAGTTCGCGCTTACTATGGCTATTGCCATCATTATATCGGCCGTTAACGCATTAACGTTGAGCCCGGCGCTGGCTGCTTTGTTCCTGAAGAATAAACATACTGCCGATGGCCAGGTTGCGCCTAAAAAAGGTTTTGCAGATAAGTTTTACGCAGGCTTTAACGGTAGCTTCAACTACATTACCGATAGGTACATAGGCGGCGTAAAAGTGCTTATCAAAAATAAATGGGTAAGCATGGCAGGCCTTGCCGTACTGATTGCTGTTACCGTGTTTATGGTGAACCGTACCAAAACAGGCTTCATCCCAACCGAGGATCAGGGTTTCGTGGCCATCGCAGTTAATACGCCATCCGGTACTTCATTAGCCGGTACCAATAAGATATTCAAACAAGCCGAAGACCAGCTGAAAACGCTGCCGTCTGCCAGGTTCGTTACCGCTTTATCAGGTTTCAACTTCTTAACGCAATCCAGCAGCCCGTCTGCCGGTGTTATCTTCCTGTTGCTGAAACCAACCGATGATAGGGGCGAGGTGAAGAATATCGACGAGATACAGAATATCGTACGCGGAAAATTAGGCGCTGTACCCGGCGGCACGTTCTTCGTGTTCAGTTTCCCAACTGTACCGGGCTTTAGCAACGTTGAGGCATTGGATGTGGTACTGCAGGATAAAACCAACGGCAAGCTGGATAAATTTAGCGGCATCACCAATAATTTTATTGCCAAGCTGATGCAGAAACCGGCTGTTGCCTACGCATTTACATCGTACAAGGCCGATTATCCGCAACTGCAATTGGATATCGACGACGAAAAAGCCAGTCAACTGGGCGTAAATGTTAAAGACATCCTCTCTACCATGCAGGCTTACTTCGGTACAGCACAAGCATCCGACTTTAACCGTTTCGGTAAATATTATCGCGTGGTAGTACAGGCTGATGTAAAAGACCGCACCGACCCAAGTACTATCGACCGAGTATTTGTTAAAAACAACAAAGGCGAAAATGTACCGATAAACACGCTGGTGAAACTTACCCGCGTTTACGGTTCAGAAACGGCTTCGCGTTATAACCTGTTCAACTCTATCGAAGTAAATGCCATCCCTAAACCGGGCTATAGCTCGGGCGATGCCATCAAAGCGATCGAGGAAACGGCCAAAGAAGAACTGCCTGACGGCTTTACTTACGAGTTCTCGGGCCAAACCCGCGAGGAGATATCATCGGGCGGGCAATCAACCGTGGTGTTCCTGCTGTGTTTGGTGTTCGTGTACTTCCTGCTATCGGCACAGTACGAAAGTTATATCCTGCCATTGGCGGTTATCCTTTCTATCCCTACCGGTCTGTTTGGTGTGTTTGCGGTATTGGGCTTAACCGGTATCGAAAACAACATCTACGTACAGGTAGCGCTCATCATGCTCATCGGGTTGCTGGCTAAGAATGCCATCCTGATAGTAGAGTTTGCGGTGCAGAAACGACGCAGCGGCATGAGCCTGGTAAATTCAGCTATCGAAGCCGCCCGCTTAAGGATACGCCCGATTGTGATGACCTCGCTGGCCTTCGTATTCGGCTTGTTCCCGATGAGTATTGCCACCGGCCCATCGGCCCAGGGTAACCACTCTATCAGTATCGGTGCAGCAGGCGGGATGGTATCCGGCGTATTGCTGGGCTTATTTATCATCCCGGTATTGTTCGTGATATTCCAGCATTTGCAGGAACGTATAAGCGGCGTGCCATTTGACAGGCACCGGAATAAAAATACCGACGGTAAACATGTTGATGAATTAAAACCGGAAATGATATAAAAAGCAGGAAGCCTCACCCCAAACCCCTCTCCAATGGAGAGGAACTTATAGTGGCTTTTTAGAACCCTCTCCTTTGGAGAGGGCAGGGTGAGGCTACGAGGCTAACAATTTTAACAACACACAAAATGAAAAAATATATAAACGGGTTTACAGCATTGATGCTTTTAGTATTGAGTGCCTGTTCAGTTTCGAAAGATGTCGAAACACCCAAGCCGGCTTTGCCTGCCGAGTTCAGGAACGTGGCAGCCGTAGGCGATACCACCAGCATTGCCGACATACAATGGAAGGACTTTTTTGCCGATGCTACCCTGCAGAAGCTGATAGACAGCGCCATAGCCAAAAACTACGATATGCAGATAGCAGTGAAGAACATCGAATCATCGCAGTTGCTGTTCAGCAGGGTTAAATGGGATTATGTGCCCACCCTGGCTCTAAACGTAACAGCCAGCAGCAACCGCCCAAGCGATAACAGCGTTACCGGCCTAAGCATCGCCCAATTCGGGATCGGCACCAACCATGTAGAAGACTACTCTGCCAACCTGGCCTTGTCATGGGAGGCAGATATATGGGGTAAGATAAAGAACCGCCAGCGTGCTGCGCTTGCGCAATACCTGCAAACTGCCGAAGCCAAAAAGGCTATCCAAACCAATATCGTGGCCAGCGTATCGCAAGGGTATTATAACCTGTTGATGCTGGATGAGCAATTGAACATTGCACAAAGGAACGTGAGGCTGAACGATAGCACCCTGCGCATTATCCGTTTACAGTACGATGCCGGGCAGGTAACTTCCCTGGCCGTGCAGCAAGCCGAAGCACAGCGCCAGGCGGCAGAACAATTGGTGCCGCAATTCGAGCAGAACATTACCATACAGGAAAACGCCCTGAGCATCCTGGCTGGCCAACTGCCCGATAAGATTGCCCGCAGCGCCAAACTGGATGATTTAACCATCCCCGATAATCTATCGGCGGGTTTGCCATCGGCCATCGTAAGCCGCAGGCCCGATGTAAAAAGCACCGAACTGGCGCTTACCATCGCCAATGCCAACGTGGGTATTACCAAGGCAGCTATGTATCCCTCATTAACCATAACCGCCAGCGGCGGCGTAAATTCTTTCAAGGCCAGCAACTGGTTCAACCTGCCTGCATCATTGTTCGGTACGGTGGCAGGCGGCATTGTGCAGCCCATCTTCCAGAAGAAACAGTTGCGTACGCAGTTTGAAGTTGCCAAGGTAGAGCGCGAGAAAACCGTGCTGCAGTTCCGCCAGTCTGTACTGAACGCAGTAGGCGAGGTGAGCGATGCTTTGGTGAAGATAGAGAAGCTGAAACAACAGCAGGCCATTGCTGCCAACCGCGTAAAAACCCTGCAGCAGGCAACCGCCAATGCCAACCTGTTATTCAAGAACGGTTTGGCCAACTACCTGGAGGTGATTACCGCTCAAGGCAATGTTTTACAAGGTGAGCTGGAACTGGCTACTGTAAAACGTACCCAATTAAGCGCCGTAGCCGAGTTGTACCGCTCACTGGGCGGCGGCTGGAAATAAGCAACTATTACCAACCCTATATATACCAAAAGCCTCCTGATTCACGGGAGGCTTTTTTGCGTTTTGGGGAAAGGATTCGCCGATAGTTATGTAGGGTTATTTCCCGTTACCGCCGGGGCTCTCGATAGAGGACCCTGCGCCGTAGGACAGGTAGCCTGTATGCATCTCGATTGATAAAAATACATCTCGGTACAAGCCGGAATGTCCTGCTTCCGCAGGGTCCTCTATCGAGAGACCCTGCGGCGACGGTAATGGCATTTACGTTAACCGCGCCGCGCCGGTTTTATTTTTTTGGCGAATGCTTGCCGATAATCATCAAGCCAATGGCCAAATAGGCAAGGTCCTTTAGTACGAAGAATTCGGTAGTGGGTACGCCATCAACCGTTTTCCAAACCCCGGGCGTAGTTGCCAAAAAGCTTAGCGTAGTGAGGAAGATGATAATGGTAAGGTAACCGCCAATCAACCCGGCTTTGCTTTGCCAGAACGAGGCAATCAGCAGTGTGCCTGTAACGATTTCGAAAAAGCCGATGAAGTTGGATACCTGCTGTACGGTGCCTATCTTATACATCCAGCTCATCAGGAAGCTGTTCTCTACCAGTGGTTTAATGGCTGCCGCTTCGGTGGGTGTGAATTTGAAAATGCCTATCCATATTAATAGGAGTGCTGTGGCTGCTACCCCTAAAGTGTAGCCGGTTTTTGTGTGGTTCATGCTGTTTGTAAATTTTGGTTTTTGGTGGCTTAGTCGCAGGTGAGGGCGATGCCTTACAGCAGGTTATAAAAAAACCGCCCCGGCGGTTTGCCGGGGCGGTTGTGGTCTAAAGAACGGGCCTTGTGCGATTCCCCTCTAGAGAGGGGCGGAGGGGTGTGTTTCGTCGATTGCATAGTGGCTAACACACCCCCCTTCGCCTGTGCCTCCGCGCCCCCTCTCAAGAGGGGAACAAAAAAACTTTAAAAGTTCGTCCTCAAAGTTACGCCGTACATCCTTGGGTTGCCCAGGTGCGATGCGCCGAAATCGTAAGCGTAATCTATATAATGTTTGTTTCCCAGGTTGCTGCCCCATGCAAATACATCGAATTGCTTAGTGCTTACGCCTAAACGGACGTTGAACAGGCTGTAGGATTTTTGCTCTACGTTGTTGCCCAAATCAAAGTATTGCTTGCCGAGGTACTTCCATTCGCTGCGGGCGATGAGTTTTACGTCTGCTGTTATACGGTAATTGTATTGTATGGCCAGCATAGAGGTAACATCTGGCGTATAAACCTGGCGGTTGCCTTTCAGGCTCACTACGCTGCCATTGTTGGGCACGTTAAGATCGGTATAGCGGGCGTGGGTATAGCCCAGGTTGTACGATATATCGAAGCCTTTGATAGCCGTAGTAGCAAGCTCCAGCTCGGCACCCTTGCTGTGCAGCTTGCCTGCGTTTTTGGTTACGGTAATAGCTTGCGGCAATACCAGGGTAGGCACCTGTGCATTGTTAATGGAGATATAGAACAAGGATACGTTCACCCTTAATTTATTATCCAACAGGAAGTTTTTTGAGCCTACTTCGAAGTTGTTGCTGTACTCTGGTTTGTAGGCGAACAACGGCGGTTGCGATGGGTCTGCACCCAGCTGACTGATACCACCTGCGCGGAAACCACGGCTGTAGGTAGCGTACAGGTTGTTGGCATCAGATACATGGTAAGCCAGGCTCAGTTTCGGCGTAAATGCCTTGAAGCTGGCCGTTGATGAGGTGTCGTTTTGCGTAGTGGTAGGGGAAGGGTCGTTATCCATCTGGAACTCGCCTTTTACTTCTTCTTTCTTGTGCTCGTAATCGTAGCGCAGGCCTGCGGTCAAATCCCATTTCGGGTCGAGTACGAAAGTTACCTGGCCGAATAGCGCCGTGCCGTAGTTATGCTCGATATTGGTGTTGATAGTGCTGAAGTTAGGGAAGGGTGCGCCTACCATTTCGCCATCGGCACCGAAATGCGTTGCCGTTTTTGTTGGTGCGTAACGGTAGAAACCGTAAAGACCAGCCGTCCAGCGGATGTTGGTTGCCGATGCAGGCGACGAGAACCTGAACTCCTGCGTGGTTACTTTCACCTTGTTGAATTCAGGCCCGTAGTTGTTGATCAGCGTAACGCCGTCGATGGGAGAGAAATCGCCATCGATAGGCACCTGGTAGTAACGATTGTTTTTTTGGTAAGCGGTATTAGAGGTAAAGTTGAAACCTTTGCCGGTATAATTGGCCGATAACGATGCGTTCAGCGTGTTATCGATCATTTTGGTAGTAGCATTCTGGTTCACCTGGAAAGGCGAGCCTATGGCATCATCCGGCGAACCTGATAAAGCAAACGGGCCGTTGTTGCGGTTGATGTAGGTCTTCACGTTCAAAGTCAAGGCAAAGGTTTGCGATGCCAGGTACTTCAAGTAATAGTTGCCCAAAAATGAGTGCTGCTTATCCAGTTTGGTATTGTTGAACCCGTTGTTGTAAAAACCATCGAAGCCGTTGTAAAGGCCTGCAACACCCAGGAACAGTTTATCGGCTATTAGCGGCGTGCGTATGCCTGCGCTGATGCGTTTTTGCCCATAGCTGCCAAAGTTTAGTTCGGCGAAGCCGGTGGTTTGGTTGGTAGGCTGTTTGGTGATGATGTTGATAACGCCACCCATGGCATTGCGGCCATAAAGGCTGCCCTGCGGGCCGCGCAATACTTCTACGCGCTCTACATCAAAAAGCTGGGGGATGTAGGTATCCAGGCTGAACTGGTTTACACCGTCTATATACGTAGCTACTGCAGGATCGTAAGAGGTAGTGGCAACGCCCCTTATACCCGTAACGTTGCGGTCGTCGCCTGGGCCTGCCGAATATAAGTTGGGCACTATGGCGGTAATATCTTTCAGGTTCCAGATCTTGTATTCCTGCACCTGTTTGGCCGATAGGGTAGAGATGCTGAATGGTACCTGCTGGGCACCTTCTTCGCGCTTTTGCGCGGTAACCACTACTTCATCCAGTCGGCTGCTTGCTTCGTTTAGCTGTATGCTGATGGGCTGCGCGCCTGCGCTGATTGTAATGTTTTTGCTGATAGCGGCGTAAGCTATGCTGCTTACGTGTAGCGTATAGCTACCTGCGGGTACGTTTTTAAAGGTAAAGCTGCCCTGCTGGTTGGTGGTAGTAGCATAGTTGGTATTCAACAAGCTTACGGTAGCACCGGACAGAGGAGCAGAGGTTGTAGTAGTAACGGTACCCGTAAAATTAGTACCCGTTTGAGCGGATGCTGCGCCGAACATGGCCAGCATAAATAGGAGGAATGTGTATAGTTGTTTCATTATTAAATTAAAAAGCGGATATGATGGGGGTATCATATCCGCTGCAAAGAAAAGAATTTTATTATTTAAGTGTGTATATCCAGTTGATGATCTTTTGCGTATCGGCAGCTTTCAATGCCGGGTGGCCAGGCATATCCACGTCGCCCCAAACACCGTGGCCGCCGTTTACGATCTTCTTGCTCAGGTGGGCAGTAGATGCTGCGTTGGCCGGATATTTCTTAGCTACATCGGTAAAGGAAGGGCCTACCGATTTTTCGCTTATCTTATGGCAGGCGCTGCAATCCAGCGACAGCATCAGGGCTTTGCCTGCTGCATTTGCTTTCATGTTGGCCAGCTTGGCTTTCATATCAGGCGAATCCTGGCCGGCCAATACAGCAACCGTTTTTGGCGTGCTGATAGCGTCGTATTCGTCTTTAGCTACTACCGAAACGGTAAAGTTGCCTTTTTTGGTATATGTATAGGTTAGCTTTGGCAGCGTTGTTGTTTTTTTGATACCGTTGCCCAAATTCCATACGTAAGTCATCTTGTTTTTCTCCGGGTCGGTTGCTTTTACCGTAAGCACTACGGTTAAAGGCAAGGCGCCATAAGCCTTGCTGGTAGCAACAGAGGCTACTTCGGGCGCGCGGTTGCCATTGTTGTAATCTATACGCGCCAGGCCTGCGTCTTTGTTTTTGGCGAACCAGCCGCTGCCGTACTCTAATAGATATATCCTGCCATCGGGGCCTGTTTCCATATCAATTACGTTATTGAATTTGGTGCCTGCCATAAACGGCTCCATCTTATCCAAATCGCCGTTTGGCTGCAGGGTGAGCAATTTTATCCAGCCGCGTATCCAGTCGTAAAAAACTACTTTTTTGTTCAAATAATCCGGGTAACGGGTTGCTTTCGGGAACATGTCGGTATAGTAAGCCGGGCCTGCCATTGCGTTACGACCACCTGTGCCTACCTGCGGGAAATCCGGAGATTCGGCATATGGGTACCAGATAAACGCTGGTTGTGCCGGTGGCAATTCGCGCAGGCCGGTGTTGTTCTTCGAATCGTTTACAGGGTGCAGCGGATCGAAAGCCGGGCCGGATACGCCTGTTGCGTAATCATATGGGCGGTAAGCGTAGTTATTACCCACAAAGAAAGGCCAGCCGAAGAAGCCTGCTTTACGTGCCTGGTTAAACTCATCGTAACCGCGCGGGCCGCGTGTGTCAAGGCTGTCTTTCTGTGCATCCGGACCAACCTCGCCCCAGTATAGGAAGCCGTTCTTCTGGTCTACCGATATACGGTAAGGGTTCCTGTCGCCCATTACATAAATCTCGGGGCGGGTTTTTGGGGTGCCTGGTTTAAATAGGTTCCCTTCGGGGATGCTGTAAGTAGCGTCGGGATTTATTTTTATACGCAGGATCTTGCCGCGCAAATCGTTGGTGTTACCGGCCGAGCGACGTGCATCGTGGTTAATGAATTCAGGACGGTCATCCAGCGGTGCGAATGCGCGGGTGTTGAATGGTTTTTTGCCCGGCTCATCAAAAGGGGTAGAGTTATCGCCTGCAGAAAGGTAAAGCATATGATCCGGACCGAACGCTATCGAACCACCGGTATGGCAGCAGATCTCGCGCTGTGAGTAGAGCTGCAAAATTACTTTCTCGGTCTTGTTATCGATGGTGTCGCCGGTCATTGTGAAACGCGATAAGCGGTTAACCGATGTATCTGCAGGGCTGTAATAAATATAAACGTAGTGGTTGGTTTTAAAATCAGGGTCGATGTTTAAACCTAACACACCTTCTTCGGCATTAACGCCTTTGGTATGCTTGGTTTTCCAGTAGGCATCTAAAAAGCCGGCCTGTTTAACGGTTTTGGTACTGTTTTTATACAGCATGATCTCGCCGCGGCGTTGTGATACCAATATATCGAAATTGGGCAATACGGCCATTTCGGTAGGCTCGAAGAAAGTGCCGGTTATCAGCTGCGTTTTTTGGAAACGGTTGGTCTCGGGAACGCGCAGGGTGGTGCATTTGCTGTAATCGAGCGGTTTGTTATCGCCTATGGCGTATTTAATGCCGCCCAGCAAGTGGCCCAGGAACATAGGGTCGCTGTACGATTCGTCGGTATGGCCCAGTTCGGTGTAGAATGAGCGACCGTTCTCGAAGTTCTGGTACCAGGCCATTGGGTGGCTGGTGCCGTTTATGCCGCCTTTGTAGCTGGTTTCATCAATATTGATGAGCACGTGTATCTTGGGGCTGATGCTTTTGAAATTGTACCATTCGTCTTTACGTGTCCAGGTATCGGGCAGGTTGCGGGTAGAGGGATGGTTTTTGTCTACGATCTTCAACACAGCTTCCTGCTGCATAGGGTGGCTTACGAAGTAAGCGCCCACCAGGCGGCCGTAGTATTTCCAGTCGTATTCGGCATCGGCAGCGGCATGCACGCCAACAAAGTTACCGCCTGCCTGCATGTAGCGTTCCAGGTCGGCCTGCTGATAATTGTCCAGCATGTAGCCTGTAGTATTCAGGAATACTACTGCCGAATATTTCTTCAGGTTTTCTTCGCTGATTTTGCTGGCATCAGAAGTGCTATCCACCAGGAAATTGTTCTCTGCGCCCAATTTCATGATAGCCGGCACGCCCACAGCTATGCTGGCATGGTGATAGCCACTGGTTTTGGTAAAAACCAGTATTCGCGGCTTTACCGGTATTTTGCTAAAGCTAAACAGCGTAACGCATAGCGCAAGCAGCAAGGTAATTTTTAATCGCATTTTGTGATGTTTATATAATTGGTAATTAGTTGTTTGATAAGCTTGTTCTCATTGCGTACTTATAACGCAATAAAGATAATATTAAAATTTAATAAATGGCACCTTGGTAAACCCAAATATTGCACTTTATAACTAATTTTTTACTAATTACTTATTAATAATTCAATCGATTGCAATTTCTATCGGAGGGTAACGGATTTGTTGCAGTGGGGCTAAAATGGGCGGTTTTTGCCTGGGCAGTCTTCATCCGGCTGACCCTTATGCGGGGAGCATAAAAAAGCCCTCACATTGCAATCGAATGTGAGGGCTCAATGAAGAAAAGTAATTTTCCGATGGCTTATTTCTTAGCCGTCATCTTGTCTTTAAGTGTTTTCATAAAATAGCCTCCAACCACGCTGCGCGCCTGGAAACCCACCATTTTACCGTCGGTGGTTTCGTGCCAATCGCTTAAAGGTACGCGCGTTGGTGTTTGCTGCGCGTATTTGTAGATTGGGTTTACCAGCGCATCAAAGTCGATACGGTTGCTGGTCATGGCTGCCGTCCACAGTATCCAATCGCTTTTGGTGTAGGTTTTGCGGCTATCCAGCGGCAGGCCGAATGCCTGCTGCTTGCCCTTATAGTATTTTATCTCTTTGTCATATACGTATTGTGGGAATAGGTTAAGGCCCAAAACCTTATCCCAAACCATATTATACTTTTGGCTCCAGGTGTTTTTATCATCGAAAACAAGCGCATAGTGGTCGCCGGCGTCGTCTTTAACCATCCATTTGGCGGCTAAGTCCTTAGCGAGCGTGCTGTATTTAGCGGCGGTTTTGGTATCGCCCAGCATGGCAGCCATTTTTGCGTAAGCACCAATAGCCACAATGGCTTTGATAGATAGGTTGGCGTTATGTGCCAGGTGGCCGGCAAAATCGTCGGTACAAAGCTGGTTGCCCGGGTCGAAGCCAGCCTCGGCGAGATAGTTGGTCCAGGTGGTGAGGGTTTTCCAGTGTTTTTTGGCGAAGGCAGGATTTTTTTGCGCTAACGTAATGGCACCGGCTAGTATCACCATATTACCGCTTTCTTCTACCGGCATATCCTCGCCGTAAGTTTGTCCGTTGGCCAGGGGATAGGTGCCGAGATCGTGTGCAGCGTAAGGCTTGGCCCATTTGCCGCTCTCGCTATAGTAAAAAATGCCGTTCATCATACCTTTAAGCAGTTCGGGGTTGTACAGCAGGTATAGCGGTGCCGATGGATAGGTAATATCCACCGTGTTGATAGAGCCGTTGCTAAAATTCTCTTTCGATAAAAACAGCAGTTCGCCCTGCGGACTTTTTACGAGGGCATGCGCCGCAAGGCTTTGGCGGTAGGCCAATACGCAAAGGCGAGCATATTTTTCGCCCCCGGCGCGGTAAGCATCCCGGTAAACCTTAGCATCGGTAGTGCGGCAGGCCTGCATGGTTGCCGCGTAGTTTTTAAGCGAAGCCGCCAATACGCCCTCCATAGTTGCGCCCGGCGTATTGCGCCACCACGGCTTTAAATTGCTGCCGAAGTATTGCACGGAATACAGTTCGTCGTAACCTATGGCCAGGTGCTGCTCAATTGCAGTAGTGCCCACGCGGCCAAATGGCAGCATGGTATTCAGCATGAAGTGTTTGCCGACAAAGGTGGTGTTCTTGTCTGATGATGTCAGATACGCGCCTATGGGGTCTTCATCTTCGTTGACGTGTTGGGTGGCCCTTGGCGATGAGGTGGCCACGTAAAGGTAGCCCCAATCTATACGCAAATCATCGCCCTTTTTTTGCAGGATGGGCTGCCCGATACTGCCGGCTTTGATAATTTTAAGACCGTTGGCAGTGTAAGCTTCGGCTTCAACCTCCTGTGTCGGTTGGTTTACAGCAGCATCGGTAGATACACCCTGGAAGATGTCCACAGCATGCTTTTTGCCATCGTTGGATTTTACCAGGTAGCTGATGTACGATACAGGGTTTGCCAGTTTTTTAATGTCTGAAATGATGAGCGGCGACGAAAAAATTACCTTTAGATCAACCCCACCGCAGGTAAAGCCGTAGGTGGTTTGGGTTGCATCTATCTTAACGCTGGTTTGTTTGGCCAGTTTAGTATCGTCATTGGCAGGTACATCAACCTTTACGGATAAGCCAGCATCTAACGAGGCTAAACCGCCGGTATTGGTACAATGGATGGCCAAAACGTTCTCGCCGGTTTTTAACGCATCGGACGCAGCATCGCTAAGCGGAAACATTTGCAGATCGCCGTTGGAGCCGCCCCGTGCGAATATTTGTTTCCCATTGAGATAAACCTCCACGTCGTCATCATGAAACAAGCGAAGGATCAACGGGCTTTTAGGCAGTTCGGAAAGGCTGAAAGTGCGGCGCACCCAAACTTCGCGGCTGGTCCAGTGGGTGCCGGTTGTGTGTTCGTTATCGCTAAACGGGGCCTTGCCGGTAGCCCATCCGCCTGCGGCGAAACCTGGTTTTTCCCAGCCGTTGCCCGGCGAGGCAAAGGTGTATTGGCAGTTGTAAGCAACTTCATCGGCAGCGGGCAGTATGGTTTTGTATTGCGGTGCCCGTTGGCCCATAAAGCGGTAGTCCTTGCCGTCAACCCTAATTACGCCCAGCAGCGACTGGCTTTTGCCCGTCCAGTGTACGGTGGTGCTTTCGTTCAACTTGTCGGTGTTCGACCAGATGCTGAAATAAGGCGTGTGCGTTATGAGCGGGTAGGCGGGCGCATGGTCTTGCTGGGCCAGTGCGGGCAAGGCTGTAGTTAACAAGGTGCCGCACAATAGCAAGCGGCCATAGTTCACCCTGCCCAAAAGGGAATAGACGATTTTATTCATGTATAACGATATTTTAAAAATGTTAGGTTCGTGGTTATAGAAAATAATGGATGCAATAGTATCGATTTGTTTTTTTTGAAAATAACGTTGATACATTTTGGCGAACTTTTGACGCAATGTTGCTAAGGCAACGGGGATTTTTAGGCAATCGGTTGCTTTAATGTCGCCTTCAAGCAATCATTGTCTTTTGATACCGGAAATATTTGCGCAAATTGAGCCATCGCAAAATAACACCCGTATGGATACTTTTAAAACCGTTGCCGAATCGCAAACCACCCTTACCGAATTGATGATACCCTCATACGCCAACTTTGGCGGCAAAATACACGGGGGTATTATTATGGGCCTGATGGATAAGGTTGCTTACGTGTGTTCGGCCAAGCATGCCGGGGCTTATTGCGTAACCGCATCGGTAGAGGATATCGATTTTTTGGCACCGGTAGAGGTAGGAGAACTGGTATCGCTGATGGCATCGGTAAATTACGTGGGGCGTACCTCGCTGGTGGTAGGCATTAAGGTGATATCCGAAAATGTGAAAACACATACGGTTAAGCATACCAACACCAGCTATTTTACGATGGTAGCTATGGACGAGCAACACCAAACCCTGCAGGTGCCGGGACTGATATTGCATACCGACGTAGAGATACGCCGCTTTTTTCAGGGCCTGCACCGCAAGCAACTCAAAAGATACTATCGACAGGAAGAAGACCGCGTAAAATCCGATTTTGAGATGACCGAAACTATCGAATTGTTGAAGGGGGAGAGGTGCAGGATAGAAAGGTAAAGGCTTTCTGTTTGATATTGCATATTCATGCCGAAATCTTTTCGGCACCCCACACAGCAGGTTACCATCACGCATAGCGGTTAGCATAGTGGCTACTTTTATGATGGGGGTATTGCAATAAGGATGACGTTTGGGACTTAATAAATGCGCTAGCGTCATATTATCCAATCCTTACATCTTCAACTTCACCGCCGGGTTAAACCTTACCGCACGAATAATTTGTAAACAAACCGTAAGGGCAACTATGGCTATAGAAATAAGCATCGCAATCGCGAAAGGCGCAACAGATATATGGATGCGGTAGGCAAAGGTTTCGAGCCATTTACCGGCTACGAAATAAGCGAGCGGCCAGGCTATGGCATTTGCTATGAATACGATGTAGAAAAACGGCTTGCCTATGGTGCCCGTCAGTTGTTCGCCACTGGCCCCGAATACCTTCCTGATGGCGATTTCCTTCATCCGCAAACGGATGGCTTGCGCTGCCGAAGCAAAAAAGCCCAGCGCCGCAATGAAGATGGCCAATGCCGAGAAATAGCCGAGTACGGATCTTAATTGTTCCTGTTTGATGAAGAGCCGCCCATATAACTCATCCAGGAAATGGTAATTGAAATTATCGCCGTCGAGCTTGTTAATGCTGCTCCACTGCCGGTTTAAGGTGATCAGCAATGGGGCCATGGCCGGGCCTTCCGCGCTGATCAAGATTTGGGTTTTGGTTAAGCCACAGCCGGCATTCATTAAATATATGGTAGGTTGTATGTTTGCCTCAAAGCCCTGCGCCTTTACATCTTTGGTAACACCTATTATTTTGTAATTACCACTGCAGCCGGTTACTGTTGCACCAATTGGGTTTTTCAATCCCATTGCTTTCGCTGCTGTTTCGTTGATTACCGCGTTTGCAGAATCTACCGGGAAAGACGCCGAAAAGTATTGGCCCGCTTTTAGCCCGATGTTTAGCGTCTCGAAATAGCCATAATCTACCCCAATGGTTTGCATGGAATAGGCCTTGCTTTGAGTGGTGTACTCAAAAGCGGCGGGAATAATGCCGCCGGGCACATGAGATGCAACGGTAACGTTCTTTACCCCGGGAATAGCCCGGATCCGTTCTTTGGCCGATTCGAATTTTTGAGGTGTATTGTAAATGCCCAGGTTATCTATATATACCACTTGTTTTGCCTTAAAGCCGGGATCTTCGGATCTCATAAAAGTAACCTGTTGATTAATGACCATAAGGGTAATCAAAAAACCGATTGCAAACGTAAATTGCAGGACGGTTATAGTGCCGCGGATCCACGAAAACGTTGCCCCACTTTTAAATTGATTACTGCTTAATACCTCAATAGGTTTAAACCCGGCCATTACCAGCGACGGATAAAATCCAGCCAAAAGCGTGAGTGAGGTTAGCGTAAGCAGCAGTTGCAGTACTATCCTGAGGTTGATGCCCGAGATGAGCAGGTTTACGCCTAATAACTGGTTAAAGTAAGGCAAGCCTATCAGCACTATCCCGAAGGAGATGATTAAGGCAACAAAGCAAAAAAAAAAGATTTCGGTTAAAAACTGCAGGATAATCTGCTTTTTAATAACGCCGTTCACCTTTTTTATACCAATCTCCTTAGCCCGTTTATTGGCCTGCGAAATATACATGTTGGTGAAGTTTACCCCCGTTACTATGAGGATGATGATGGCCAGTACCACAAGCCCGTTTACGATTTGATTATTCACCTGCGTACCGTAATGCGGTTTTAGATGCAGGTTGTCTAAAGCGTCTAAATAAATAGCTGCGCCTGATGACCGGGTTAATGCCTCCCTGGCTACCTGGCTGGTATCTGCCATAGCCGCTTCTTTGTAAATCCTGTCTATTTTTTGCGAAAGGAGCTCGATGTCGGCATCCGGCTTTACCAGCAGGTAGGTTTGATAAATTTGGTTGGCGTAACTTTGGTCTTTTCCCTGTGTAATATCTTCGCTGAACCCAATACAATCGAAATTCAAGTTAGTGTTGCCCGGTACCTCTTCGGCAACGCCTGCAATGGGCATAGGCATGCCGTTGCGCGAAATCATATTCACCGTTTTGTTTTGGATAGCGCTATCGCGGGGGAAAAGTATCCGCGCCGTTTGCCCTGATAGCAGAACAGTGGGCACGGTGCTTTTAGGGTCCAGTTTAAATCCCCTTGGTTTTATCCCTAATATTTTGCTGATTGAATAATCGGCACCAACCCATTTGGTTACCAGGAACCTGCCCGATGGCGTATAAAATGGCAGCTGGAATAAGGCGGTGTTTATACGCCCGGTTTCTTCAACTTCGGGGCACTGGTTTTTGATGGCTGCTGCCAGTTTCCCCGGCGTGTAGGGTGAAGGGCCATTTGGCATCTCCCGCTCCACCAAAAAAATACGGTTAATGTTTTTGTTCCACCGGTCATACCCGGTTTCGTTATCTACATAAAGCGTCACAAAAATAAAAGCTGCCAACCCCAGCGCCAGGCCGGCAATATTTAAAAAATTATACCATTTCCCTTTCAAAAAGGTACGGAAAGCAATTTTAAAGTCGAGGTTATTCATGGCTGCTATTTAACAATTCAACATTGGGCGGTTTTCTACATCGCCCGTTTGCTTGAGCAAAATAACATTATTTAATGAATTTTCGGAATTATATTTTGTTTTTTCAAGTAAATAAATTTTTTATTTGGCAATGATAAAGGAAAGTACTTTTATGCTCATTTGGCTAAAAGGTGGGTTAGCGTACAAATGCATTATCAATTTGCAAAATAGCGCAAGTTCTCGAAGTTTTTTGAAGGGGCGAAAGCGGGGCGGCCAATGGTTAAGCTGCGCCCAATGCATTCAAAAAGATTATAAATTGAACGCATTAGACGGAGGGGTATGATGCAGGGCTTAATCTTGCCTTGCCTGGTATTTGTAGTGTAGTTGTTTCAGCGTTTCTTCGGCCACTTCATCGGCCGAATAGCCATAGCCCGTAACCAATATACCTTTTGCGCCCGAGCCCGATGCCAGCGCATAAACGGTAGCTTCATCGGCTGGGTCTGATGGGCCTTCGTAACGGTACACATCCACAATTTCGAATTCATCGGCAGGGTAGCTTTGGTCCTCGGCTTTTAAATGATTGGCTTCGAGGTTGAAATCGAGGATAAAACCCTGTTCCCTTAATTTTTCGATAGCCTCGGATACGGTAGCGTAGTGGAATTTCTGTTTCATAGGTGTGTTGTGATAGTATAAACACAAACTTATAAAAAGCAGTTTGGTTTTAGGATGTGAAAATAGTTTTGGGCGGATGGTGATAAAGCGAATAGATTTTATCAGTTTGATGACTGCTCGTTGCAGGGACGTCGCTTTTAAACAAATTGATGATAGGAGGCACCTACGGAGCCAAAATTCCTATTTTCCTATTTCTATAAACAGGGTGCTCCTCCGGAGCGCTCAACATGGTCGAAACAGAATGACTCCAGCGGAGTCTCCGGTTTTATAGACAAAACAAGCAATTATTTTCCGTCGCCGCAGGGTCTCTCGATAGAGGACCCTGCGGAAGCAGGACATTCCGGCGGGTCTCAAGATGCATATTCGCTACCTACGGCGCAGGGTCCTCTATCGAGAGACCCTGCGGTAACGGGTTTAAGGATTTAAGAATTTTCATGATGCTGACAACCTTTCTACCAAGCATCTGAATCATCATCAAAAAACTTACGGATGTAATTAACTTTTTTTATCAGGCAAAATCCTAAAATCATGCGAATCATGGTTCAGACAGCTACCTTTGCGGCGTGGCAGTACCCAAATCAACCAAACCTACCGTTAAACGGGCAACGAAGCCCGCCGTCCGCCGCAAAAAAGGCACGCCCGCAACTACCTGGTGGCGCTGGCCGCTGGCTATTTTCGTGCTTATCCTGCTTTCGCCTTTCTACTACGGGTACATCCTCAACGGTTTTACCGCTGCCTGGCGATGGGTACGCGATATTGGCGACGACCCGCATTACCGCAACTACAAAAGCTATAAAATTCGAATCCCATCGGGGTACAAAATACATGGTATAGATGTTTCCTACGCGCAGGGTAAAATCGACTGGAACCGCGTTAGGGCCATGGAAGACGACAGCGTGCGCGTAGGTTTTGCCTTTATTAAGGCAACGGAGGGCGTGATGCTGGTAGATTCGTACTTTAAGCGTAACTGGCGCGAGGCTCCAAAAGCGGGCATCACCTGTGGGGCCTACCATTTCTTCAGGCCCAAAAAGAGCGGTTTATGGCAAGCGCGTTTCTTCCTTCAGAACGTAACCATGGAGCGCGGCGACCTGCCTGCCGTATGCGATGTGGAAGTGCTTGATGGTACCAGTCCCGAAGCCATGCGCAAAGAATTGAAGGCCTTTTTAAAGCATATCGAGAGCAAAACCGGCGTAAAGCCCATTATTTACACCAGCATCAGTTTTTATAAGGATTACCTGGATGGGTATTTTGATGGTTACCAACTTTGGATAGCGCATTACTACCAATCGCGCTTAGCTTTGGATAGCCATACCAGCTGGCGTTTTTGGCAGCACTCGGATAAAGCACGCGTAAACGGTATCAACCACGCGGTAGATTTCAACGTGTTTAAGGGGGATAGCCTCAGCTTCCAAAAAATGCTGATAAAATAAAGGGGTAATCAGATCGCCCTCATTTTATTGCCTTTAGGCTCGTGTGTTACTTCGGCAAGGCCAAGGGCCTCCATCAAGGGTGGTATGTACATGCCGAAGCGACCTCTCAGGCCCTTTTTTAGGCCATACCAACCACCAACCGGGTTGCTTTCGGCACGTCCCCAGGCTTCAACGGTACCTTCTTTGGCGGGTTTTTGCTCGTCGGCACTCCCCAGTTCCATCCAGTCGCCATGGGCGCTCAGCATGGCGTGCAAATCATCCAGGCAGCGATAATCGTAATGCAAGACGGTTTTGCCTACGGTGCATACTAAAATAGGTTTGCCGTCTTTAACGTCGGCATGCATGGTGTATTCCGATGATAACGGAGGTGTTTTTAAAGCCAAAGGGGCTTCTTTAGTGCCGATGTTGTAGGCCATATGGTTTAGCTTTTTAAGGTGTTAACGTACAAGTAATTGGTTGCAGTGTTTTACAAATGTAAATGCTTATTGGCGGTAATCTGCTATGCAAAATAATGTCTCAGTTTTTTTTAGATTTATTTTTTTGGATGGGATGAAAAGGGCTTTGGTATGTTGAAAATCCAGGTTTAACCAAAAAGTTTGTTATTATTTAAACACGGAGTCCACAGAGGTTAGCACAGAGGTCGCGGATTTTTTTGTTTGGCTAACCCCAAAAAACCTCCGTGGACTCTGTGGTTTTATCTTTGTGCCCTCTGTGTTTAAATTGCCATTAAATCTAAAGTATGATGCAATTTCTGCATTACTCCCCTAAATATTACAATTTTACCCCCTTCTGCTTACCATCAAAACCGGTTACTTTGCTTTTACAGTATGCTGTTTATTGTTATGAATAAAGCAGCATTATTCCACAAAACCGGCTATATTAGGATAGTGTATATACAATTGGTTGTTGAGCGGCAGCTTAGGCTGTCGCTTACTTTTTACAGGTTTCCTATGCTTTTAAAGCTGCGTGCAAAGATATTTTTAGCATTCGTACTGTTTACGACAGCCCAAACAGGGTTGTTTGCCCAAGTGAATACCATAGCCACCAATGGCTGGGCGGCCAACTCCGTAAACACGGTTATCTTCCGCAAAAATTCACTGGTTAGTTTTAAGGATACGCAATATGCAGCGTTTTACGATGCCGGGCAGTTTATGGTGCTGGCTAAACGCAAGCAAGCATCTGCTCATTGGCAAACCCTCCGCACTGCTTATCAAGCCGATGCTGCCGATGCTCATAAAAGTATCAGCATAATGGTGGATGGCAAGGGTTACCTGCACGTGGCCTGGGGGCACCATAACCAGCCGCTGAATTATGCCCGTGGCGTAGCTCCTGGCAGCTTGACACTAAGCCAACCCTTACCCATGACGGGCCTGAACGAGGATAAGGTTACCTACCCCGAGTTTTATAAGCTCCCCGGCGGCGACCTGCTGTTTTTTTACCGCGACGGCCAATCGGGCAATGGCAACCTGGTGCTGAACCGTTACAGCCTGAAATCGAAAAAATGGCTGCGCGTACAGGATAACCTCATAGATGGCGAAAAAGAACGCAACGCCTACTGGCAAATTGCGGTGGACGGCAAGGGCGTTATCCACCTCTCCTGGGTGTGGCGCGAATCGGCAGATGTAGCCAGCAACCACGATATGTGTTATGCCCGATCTGCCGATGGCGGTAAAACCTGGCAACGCAGCAATGGCGGGCAATACAGCCTGCCAATTACCGCGATCACTGCAGAGTATGCCGCCCGCATACCGCAACAAAGCGAACTCATTAACCAAACGGCTATGTTTGCCGATGAGCAGGGCAACCCCTACATAGCCACTTACTGGCGCGAAGCCGGCCAAACCATCCCGCAATATCATCTGATTTATCATACCGATAGGCAGTGGCATACCGCTAACCTTGGCTTCCGCAAAACGCCTTTTATGCTTGGCGGCGTGGGTACAAAGGCCATCCCGGTATCGCGGCCGCAAATTGTCGCCTGGCAGCATAAAGGGCACACCGCTGCGGCGCTTATTTTTAGGGACGAGGAGCGCGGCAGCAAGGTATCTATAGCGGTAAACCAGGATTTGGGTACCAACCAATGGGGATTATCAGATTTGTCGCAAGGCTCCGTCGGCTCCTGGGAACCCAGTTACGATACCGCTTTGTGGGCAGGCAAACACATCCTGAATCTGTTTGTGCAGTACACTACGCAGATAGACGGCGAGGGCAGGGCCGCGGTAGAGCCACAACCCGTGCAGGTGATAGAGTGGCGGCCTTGAGTGTTCCAAACGTCGCGGGCCGTGTCCGCGTCGCAAGTCGACTCACCCCCCGCCCCCTCTCTGCTGCGCAAAGAAGGGGAGAAATTGGGGTTAGATTTTTTTCTTCACCCTCTTTGCGGAGCAGAGAGGGTCGACGCCCGCGCATGCGGGTCGTCGGGGTGAGTCAAATATGCGAGCGATAAGAAACGAGTTTCAAAGTTCCGAACGCTCAAGAGTGGCAACCTTGAGCGTTCGAAACATGCCGGCAAGTCCGCGTCGTGAGTCGACTCACCCCCGCCCCCTCTCTGCTGCGCAAAGAGGGGGAGAAATTGGGGTTATTGTTTCCCCGCCCTCTGCTGCGCAAAGAAGGGGAGAAATTGGGGTTAGATTTTTTTTCTTCACCCTCTTTGCGGAGCAGAGAGGGTCGACGCCCGCGCATGCGGGTCGTCGGGGTGAGTCAAATATGCGAGCGATAAGAAACGAATTTCAAAGTTCCGAACGCTCAAGAGTGGCAACCCATAAATTAAGCATCCAATAAGAAAACATACATTATGAGTCATAGTACATCCATCTTTAAAAACATTGCAGCAACGCTGGTTTTAGCGTTCGCAGCTGCTGCCTCCCATGCGCAAAACGTTGATACCCTGAATGCGCCGGCCCCGGCTTTACCGGGCGTATATGCCGACCCCAACATCGCGGTTTTCAATAACAAATTCTACATCTATCCCACTACCGACGGTACGGTGGGCTGGCAATCTACTCAATTCAGCTGCTGGTCGTCGGCCAATCTTACCGATTGGAAGAACGAGGGTGTGATACTCGATTTACCTGCCGACCTGAGCTGGGCCAAAGTGCGGGCCTGGGCGCCAACCATAGCCACCAAAAACAATAAGTATTACTACTATTATTCTGCCGATGTAAACATTGGCGTGGCAGTTGCCGATAAGCCGACCGGGCCATTTAAGGACCCATTGGGCAAGCCGCTCATCCGCAAAGGCATGCTGGGCGGGCAGATGATAGACCCGATGGCCTTTGTGGACGATGATGGCAGCGCCTATCTCTACTGGGGCCAAGGGCAATGCAACGTGGTAAAGCTTAATGCCGATATGATAAGCTGCGACACTACAAAAATAACATCCTTTAAGCCGGAGGGATATAACGAGGGCCCTTTTATGATAAAACGCAAGGGGATATACTACCTGATGTGGTCGGAATATGATACCCGCGACCCGCGTTATTCTATCGCCTATGCAACTTCAACGTCGCCGCTTGGGCCATTCGTAAAAGCGGTTGGCCACCCCGTGCTGAAAGGCAAGGGCGTGGTGAAAGGCGCCGGGCACCATTCGGTGGTGCAGGTGCCTGGAAAAGATGAATGGTACATTGCCTACCATCGCTTTAAAATACCCGATGGCAATGGCTACAATCGCGAAACCTGCGTAGAGCCCATGTATTTTGATGCCGATGGCAATATTTTGCCTGTGGATGTTTTCGGCAAGTTAAAACCTGTGAAGATAAAGGCAGGGAAAAAATAAATGCTGAAATTTGAGCATGAAGAAAACGCTTGTCCTGCTGTTGTTACTTGTTATAACCATAACCTCGTTCGGCCAAAAGCAAACGGCTATCACTATTCCTACGCGTAAACTGTGGCTCAATTACCTGGATAAGGTTGCCCGCCCGGTGCTATCGAACCTGGCTGCTGATCAGCTGAGGCTGAAGATGCCCATGGAAGTTTCGGATAGGACGGATAACAAACAAGGCCGTACCGAAGCCGGCTACCTGGAGGCTTTTGGCCGTACGCTAAGCGGCATTGCGCCCTGGCTGCAGCTGGAAGGGGGAGATGCGGCGGAAGTAAAACTGCGTAACCAATACCGCGATTGGGCTTTGAAGGCTATAGCCAATGCTGTTAATCCGCAGGCTAAAGATTATATGCAGTGGAAAGGAGGGCAGCCGTTGGTTGATGCCTCTTTCGTAGCCCTGGGGCTTATCCGCTCGCCATGGCTTTGGCAGCATTTGGATGAAGGCGTAAAGAAGCAGGTGGTAGATGCCATGATGGCTACGCATAGCACAGTGCCGGTTTACAGCAACTGGATATTGTTTACGGGGGTTATAGAAGCCTTCTTTTGCAAATACGATTTGCCTTACGACCCGGTACGCATAGAATACGCCGTGCGCGAGTTTACACAGCATTGGTACGTAGGCGATGGTATGTATTCCGATGGAATGGAGTTCCATTTCGATTACTACAACAGCATTGTTATCCACCCAAACCTGAGCGCGATATTGGATGTGCTGAATGAAAAAGCCAAAAAATACGGCCCCGAGCAGCTGCGCGAAACAACCATCGGTCAGCGTTATGCCGAAATATTGGAACGGATGATCAATACCGATGGTAGTTTCCCGGCAACGGGCCGCTCTATTGTGTACAGGGGCGGCTTGTTTACGCATCTGGCCAACATTGCCTATAAAAAGCAATTGCCCGCCACGCTGCTGCCTGCGCAGGTAAGGGGGGCACTAACGGCGTTGATACAAAAAACACTGAGCGCGCCGCAAACTTTCAATAACGCTGGCTGGCTGAACATGGGCCTATACGGTAAGCAGCCCGGCCTTGCCGATTTTTACATCACCACGGGCAGCCTCTACATTTGCACGGATATATTTTTGCCCTTGGGCCTGCCCGATACCGATGAGTTTTGGTCCGCTGCCGATGCGCCCTGGACCTCCAAAAAAATATGGAGTGGACAGGATATGCCTGCCGACCATGCCCTCGATATCAAAAAATAGGTTTTGGATATGAATATCAAAAGGATAGTACTCCTGTTAGTTTTTTTAGCAGCAACCCCCTTGCTTAGCCATGCGCAGCAGGCAGATACCAGCGGCTATAAATTGGTTTGGGCCGATGAGTTTAACACCAACGGCCCCGTTGACCCCAAAAGCTGGCAGTTTGAGGAGGGCTTTAAGCGCAATAACGAAGCGCAATGGTACCAGCCGCAAAACGCCGTTTGCCAAAATGGAATGCTGGTGATAAGCGCGCAGAAAGCGCATCAGCCCAACCCAGGGTACATTGCCGGTAGTAAGGATTGGCGTGCGAGTCGCGAATACGCAGAATATACCTCGGCCAGCATAAACACCAGTGGCTTACATAAATGGCAATATGGCCGCTTTGTAATGCGTGGCCGCATACCAACCGATGATGGCCTGTGGCCTGCATTTTGGACATTGGGCGTAAAAGGGCAGTGGCCATCAAACGGAGAGATTGATATTATGGAGTATTATCGCAATATGCTGCTGGCCAATATTGCCTGTGGTACCGCCACGGCCTACAAAGCCAAATGGTACAGCGTTACAACCGATATCAAAACCTTCGGTCCTGACTGGAGCAAGCAGTTCCATGTATGGCGGATGGATTGGGACGAAAAGGCCATCAGTTTATACGTAGACGATAAATTACTGAACCGCGTACCCCTTGTCGATCTGGTAAACCGAGATGCCGCAGCGATAAACCCCTTTAAACAGCCCCATTACATCCTGTTGAACCTTGCTATAGGCGGCGATAACGGCGGCGACCCGTCTAAGAGCCGTTTCCCGCAGCAGTATGAGGTGGATTATGTGAGGGTTTATCAACGAAAATAAGCGCTGGAAATTTCTGGAAAGCTATAGCTAAACAGGTGCAAAAAGTTGGAAAAAGCTGGAGATTTTTTAGCTGCTTATACACTCGCTATTTTGCCAAAAAAGGCCATTCCATACAAATTTGGTCCTTTTTTAAATTATAAGAAAAAAGTCCTGAAAATTCCGAAAAACACCGAAAAAACTCCGAAAAGCACAGATTTTTTACGGTATTTTGGCAAATTTCAGCCTGCGGCAAGGGCAGTAAATCGGCACGTAAGCCCATCCCGTGCCGGCTTAATTTCGCCGGATTTTTCCAATATTTCTATAAAATAAAACTGGACAAAAAATCTATCAAACAACCCGCTGGTCCGACAGGTATTTCTTAGGGCTTTTGCCGAATTTTTTGGTGAATGAGCGGCTGAAGTTGGATGGCTCGGAAAAGCCTACTTTATAACCGATTTCTGATATAGTGAACTCGCCGGTGCGCAGCAGGGCGGCGGCATGGTCTAACCGCGTATTGGTGATAAAATCGTGCGCGGTTTGGTTGGTGAGTGCACTTAGCTTGCGGTACAGCTGCCTGCGGCTCATTTTTAATGCCGTTGCCAGTTTATCTATATCGAAATTGAGGTAGGAGAGATTATCTTCTATTATCTTCACCACCTTGCGCAAAAACTCTTTATCAATATCCGTAATTGCAGATGCCTCGATAGGGTTGCCTGTATGGCCCGAGAATACTTCGCGCAGCTTGCGCCTCGATTCGAGGATGTTATGGATACGTGCAGATAGCAACGCAACATTAAATGGCTTGGAAATGTAATCATCCGCACCGGTGTTGTAGCCTTCTATCTTATTCTCGTCGGTTTGTTTGGCTGTAAGCAGTATGATGGGGATATGGCTTGTCTTCTCGTCGCCTTTTAGTTTGTGGCAAAGTTCCAGCCCGTCGCCGCCGGGCATCATAATATCGCTGATGATGATATCGGGGATAAGCTCGACTGCTTTTCTATAGCCTTCTATTCCATCGGCCGCCTGCTCTATGTGGTACGCCCCCTGCAATTCATCAGCAACGTATTCGCGCAGGTCGTTATTATCTTCAACTATTAATACGATTGGCGTATTAGTTATTTTTTCTTCCGGCTGTTTGTTGCGAGCGGTGTTAGGCTCGTCCGACTCAATATTTTCCGCTTTAGCTGCGCCAGGCGGTTCTGCCGGCTGCAAATCCTCTTTGCCAAAGTTTTCCTCGCCGATGGGTATCCGCACAATAAAATCCGTCCCCTGGTTTTCGGCATCAGCTACCACAATTTCGCCGTTGTGCAGCAATATCAGTTCGCGCGTAAGCGCAAGCCCAATCCCGCTCGATTCGTTCTCGAAACGCGAACTTCCCTTTATTTGGTAAAAAATATCGAATATCTTGTTCTTCAGCTCATCGGGTATGCCCACGCCAGAGTCTTTAATGTGTATTTCCACGGCCTGTTTGTGCTCGCCATCCTGCCCTGTAATGGTGCCACGTTTCACCAATATCATAATTACGCCAAAATCGGGCGTGTATTTAAAGGCGTTGGGTATAAGGTTGTAAAGTATCTTTTCCAGTTTATCTGTGTCTATCCAGGCATCCAGCTGGTCTACCTTTAAATCGAGGTAAAAGTTTATGTTCCGTTCGCGGGCCCTGTCGGTAAAGGCATTGAATACCTTCTTCACCAGGGCAACCACATCTGTTTTTGCGGCATCCAGACTAAAACCGCCGGTTTCCACCTTCCTGAAATCGAGCAGCTGGTTCACCAGGTTCATCAGCATAGATGCATTGTTGAACACCAGTCCGCTATATTTTTTGGCCTGGTTCACGGTGATGTCCTCGTTCTTTATCTTCCGCAGCGGATCTACGATGAGGGATAACGGCGTACGCAGTTCATGCGACAGGTTGGTGAAGAAATTGAGCTTTAGCCGGTTCAGCTCTTTTGTTTTTTCGGTAAGAAGTTTCTGGTAATGCACTTCGCTCTTCAGTTTCTCTCGCGATTCTATCTCCCTATACAACAAGTAAAGCCCGGTGGCCACCGCTGCTATATAAAACAAATAAGCCCAGGTGGTTTTCCAGAAGGGTGGGAGGATGATAATCTTCAGCGTTGTGCCTTTTTCGTTCCAAAGCCCGTCGTTATTAGATGCCTTTACCCTAAAGGTATAAGTGCCTGGATCGAGGTTGGTGTAGGTGGTCTTCCGTTCGGTGCCTACGTAGTTCCAGCCGGTATCGAAGCCTTCCAACGTGTAGGCATACATGTTGCGCTCGGGCACGGTGTAGCCCAGCGCGGCGTACTCTATGGTAAATACCGATTGGTCGTAAGCGAGGGTAATCTCGTGGTTGGTATTGATGTTTTGCGATAGGGGTGGTTTATTGGGCGTAATAGGCACCGGTTTGTTGAACAGCTGGAAATCTGTTATCACTACAGGCGGGATATTAGGATTATCCTTAAGGCTGCCCGGCATAAACACGTTGAAACCCTCCAGTCCACCAAAAATCACTTCGCCGTTGCTTAATTTATAGCCCGCGCCTATGCTGAATTCGTTGCTTTGCAATCCGCTGGCGCTGGTATAGTTTTTGAAGGTTTTTTTTGCCGGATCGAAACAGCTGATGCCCTTATCGGTACTTAGCCACAAACAGCCGAATTTATCTTCGATGATGGAGTTTACGATATTGTTGGCCAGGCCCTGGCTTTCGGTAAAGCGGGTAAAGTTGTCATGCGCGGTGTTGAACAGGCACAGGCCGCCGCCCATGGTGCCCACCCATATATTGCCCTTGCTATCGCCGGCTATAGAGAACACCGCATCGCTGCCCAGGTTGTTTGCGGCTTTGTTGTAAGCCTTGTAAAGCCCCGTAGCTGGGTTATAAACAATAACGCCATGGGCTATGGTGCCTATCCAGATGTTGCCCTTTGCATCCTCGTAAAAGGCGCGGATGTGGTTGGCGCTGTTTTTATGTTTGCCTACTTTTAATACCAGGTGCGTAATTTGGTTGGTAGCCGGGTTTAATACATTTACCCCGCCGCCATTAGTGCCTATCCATATATTGCCCTTTTTATCCTCCAGCAAGGCGTAAACCGATTGATTGTTGAGCTTGCCCGCGCCGCTGCCTGCGCTATAATAGGTTTTGGCTCTGGTGGCTAAATCAATCCGGGCCATGCCCTCGTCATAAGTGCCCACCCACAAAATATCTTTCTGCCGGCTTAACCTCATGCACAAAACCGACAGGCTGGCGAAGTAATTCTCCTTGGCTGCGGGGTTAAAAGCCTCGAATTTACTGGTGTGGGGTGCCCAGCGGTACAGGCCCGTACCATCGGTACCTATCCATATATCGCCGTTGGGTACTTCGCTAAAGGAAGTTACGATGTTTGCGTTGATGTTGAGCGCATCGGTACCGAAGTTTTTGTAGAGGTTGAACTTGAACTGGTTCTTGTCGTACTTATTGATGCCTTTTGCGTAGGTGCCTACCCACAGGATGCCCTGGTCATCAACCAAAAGCGAGGAAATGGAGCTGCTGCTTAAGCTGCGCACGTCCTTAGTGCTTTGTTGGAAATGGGTAAAGGTGTTCCGTATCGGGTCGAAAAGCTCCAATGCCAGTTCAGTAGCTACCCAAAGCTTGCCATCGCCTGCGTTACAAAGGGCACGGATAACGTTATCGCGGAGCCCGCTGGGGTTTTGCAAGTCCTTTTGGTAAGCCTTAAAGGTTTCGGTTTTGTCGTCGTAAAGGTTAAGACCATCTACGGTGCCTATCCATACATTGCCTGCCCGATCTTCGTAAACGGTATTGACGTTGGTGGCACTGATGCTGCCTGGCTGCCCATCGGCGTTGAAATGTTTGAACGTGTTTGTCCGTTTGTTCCAGCGGTTAAGGCCGAAAAGCGTACCAATCCACAGGTTTTCGCGACTATCCTCATAAATGCAGTTGATATTCTCTACCTGTGCATATTGGAACGCATGCGGCACCAGCTTTTTGCTGTCCGGGTTGTAAACGTTGAAGCCCGATACCGTACCCACCCAAAGGTTGCGCTGTTTATCCTCATAAATAGCCTTGATTATTTTAGTGCCGATTTTTTCGTCGCCTTTATCTGTGCTGCCAACTGCGATGAATGAATCGGTGTTACGGTCGTAAAGGGCCAGCCCACCACCTACGGTGCCCACCCAAAGGTTGCCGGCGTGGTCTTCCAGCATGCATCGTATATTATTATTGGGGATGCTTTTTTTATCGGCGGGGTTATTACGGTACACCTTGAATTTATAGCCGTCGTATTTATTAAGGCCATCCTGCGTACCGAACCACATAAAGCCATACCTATCCTTCAATATACAAACCACGCTGCTTTGCGATAGGCCGTTGGCTGTAGTTAAATGCGTAAACTGGACGACGTTTTTCACCTGCCCGCAGGCCTTGGTAGCCGGTAATAACAGGCAGGCGGCGAAAAGCAACAAGCCTGTCTTGGTAAATCGGGCATATAATTCAAAAATACGGGCGGCCGCCATCTGGTAAAAAGGCATATAAAACATCCGGTACAAATAAAACGGGTAAGGCAACAGCGCTTTACCGGTCATTTAAACAATAAAAAAGAGGGCCTTTATCAATAACCGGCAATTTAACAGTTAAAGGGCTTTATAATTGGTTTTTTAGCAAGCAGGCGTAAAATTTAACATTATCGGGCTAAAAAAAGCCGCATTTAGCTATGGCCTGATAAGTTGATGGCATGCACTGATAATTTGCCGCCCCTGCTTTGCTTAAACAAGTTTAATACTTGTATCTCTAAAAAAAGCATCCAAATCGCCGCATGCATTAATTGATAAGCAATGGCACGCCCTGATAAGGGCGCGTATGCCGCCAGTGCATAACATTGTGCCACATGATGCCGCTGGTGGCCTCACCCCAAACCCCTCTCCAGGGGAGAGGGGCTTTAAGTCCTCTCCTTTGGAGAGGATTTAGGTGAGGCCTCGAAGCCTATCCGGCATAGCATCATTAACCAATTATAATTTACGATACCCCTGCAAGCAAATAGCCCTGCTATTATACGGTCGACGGTATCCAAAAACTGAAACAAAAAATTTAATGTCCCGGTGCATGGTTTACCAATATCCTGTGCGGGCTGTTTATCAACCAACCTAAAATTAACGTGCAATGAGAAAATTAAAACCCGGCTGAGGGCAGCCCCGGCAAACAGAAATGTTAGTCGCTAAAGCTTTAAAGATGCAAACCAAACCAATCGTAAAATGAGAAAACCTATACATCAAAACTTAAGAAGCCTTAATTAACGCTGCCAGCAGCAGGGCTATCAACCAAAAGGATGGGACGGCGCGGCCGCAGTGTGAGAAGCTGCTGGCTGTAGGAAACCGGCTCCGTTCCCTTCCAACAACATTTATGAACCTTAATTAACTCAACAACCAGTTGTTTATGAAAAAAATTATTTTTCTGGCCTTACTAGGCCTTGTTTACCTGAATACCGCATTCGCGCAATCGCAGAAGGTATCGGGCGTGGTTTCGGGCGATGACGGGCAGCCTTTGATAGGCGCCACGGTTTACCTTAAAGCGGCTATCAACACTGCCACCACTACCGATACAAAAGGTGCATTCAGCATCAACGCGCCGGCCAACGCAGTTTTAGTAGTTAGCTATATCGGCTACAAAACACAGGAGTACCCGCTAAAAGGCGAAACCTCGGGCATTAAAATCGTACTCGGTTCGGGC
Organism: Mucilaginibacter sp. P1_D10; assembly: GCF_056406215.1. Classification (NCBI taxonomy): domain Bacteria; kingdom Pseudomonadati; phylum Bacteroidota; class Sphingobacteriia; order Sphingobacteriales; family Sphingobacteriaceae; genus Mucilaginibacter; species Mucilaginibacter sp. P1_D10. The sequence continues at coordinate 163,678 of NZ_JBFUAP010000003.1, forward strand.
AATTCGTCCTTGAACGAGGTGGTGGTAACCGCTCTGGGTATCAAAAAAGAGAAGAAATCATTAGGCTATGCCGTAACCGAGGTAAAGGGCAACGAGCTTACCGAGGCACGCAGCGTAAACCTTGCCAACGGCCTGGAAGGCAAAGTAGCCGGTTTGAATATTTCGCCGCCGGCTACGGGTGCCAACGGTTCTACCCGTATCACCATCAGGGGCAGCGGATCTATATCGGGCAATAACCAGCCGCTTATCGTGGTAGATGGCGTGCCGATAAATAACGACCCCAGCACCCTCGGCCCAATCGTATCGTGGACTAAAGGCGATGCGCAAGGCTACGATAAGGGCGATGGTATATCGCAACTGAACCCGGATGAAATCGAAACCGTGAGCGTGCTGAAAGGCGCTACCGCTGCGGCATTATACGGTTCAAGGGCATCTAATGGTGCGATATTGATTACCTCTAAATCAGCCAAGGCAGGGCAGGGCATAGGCGTTGAGCTGGGCCTTAACGCTGCTATGGAAACCCTGCTGATACCCGATTTAGGCTACCAAACCCAATACGGCCATGGTACGGGGGGCACTAAACCGACTACCGTAGCGCAGGCAAAAGCAGGCCGCTTTAGCTGGGGCGGAAAATTAGACGGCTCCGACGCGATGTTTTACGATGGCGTGCTGCGCCCATACGTTGCGCAGGATAATAACTACGGCAATTTTTACCAAACAGGCAAAAACATCACCAGCAACGTAGCCTTAACCGGTTCTTCCGAAAATATCAAATACCGTTTCTCTTACAGCAATGTAAATTACAACGGCATACTGCCAACCAACACTACAGATCGTAACAACTTTGCCCTTAATTTGAACAGCAACCTGGGTAAAAAGCTATCTATCTTAATCAACACCAAGTACATATCCGAAAAGAACCATAACAGGCCGCGCGTATTGGGCGAGGCGGGCAGTTCCACCTTCGGTATTTTGGCTTTGCCATCAACCATACCGCTTTCGGTTTTGAGGGATAAGAAATACGATGCCAACGGTTACGATAACCCATGGAACGATAACCTGTTCACCGTGAACCCTTACTACGGCGTGGAAGATTTTAAGGAGAACGATAAAAAGAACAGCATCATTGGCGCTATCGAACCCAAATTCCAGATTACCGACTGGCTGTACACCAAGGCTCGCTTCGGCTTGAATTATTTCAACTACAGCGAAAACGAAATTATCCCTTATGGTACCGCTTACCAGCTGCGCGGCGGCTTAACCATACACAACCGTACTTACAATGAGCAGAACACCGAGTTTATGATAGGTGCTAACAAAAATATCACCAACGATATCAACGTGAACGGCATCATCGGCTCCAACTTTTTAAAACAGGTAACGGATGGTAACGATTTTTTTGCATCCAACTCATTTAACATCCCTTTCTTTTACGATCTGTCCAATATTGATGCGGCTAACCGTTCTTACAGCAATGCCCATATCGAAAAGCGGATAAATTCGGTTTACGGTACGGCAGAGATATCTTACAAAAGCTACCTGTATTTGAATGGATCGGCACGTAACGATTGGTTCTCTACCCTGGCCAAAGGCAAAAACAGCATCCTGTACCCATCGGTAGGCTTAAGCTTCGTGGCTTCGGAGGCTTTGAAATTGCCTGCAGCATTCAACTATTTAAAAATAAGGGCAGCCTGGGCACAAGCCGGCGGCGATACCGACCCTTACAACCTATCGCTAAACTACGCGCTTAACGGTACTAACCTTGGCGCACCGCTGGGGCAGATAAACAACACCAATATACCCAACGTAAATCTACAGCCGCTAACCTCTACTACATCAGAAATAGGCGTGGAGACACGCATGTTCAACGATAGGTTCAACCTGGATCTTACCCTGTACAACCGCAAAACGCGTAACGATATCGTAGCGGCAACTGTGTCGGTAGCATCGGGTTATAGCACGGCTTTGTACAACGTAGGCGCAATAAGCAACAAGGGTATCGAGCTGCTTATCGGTGGCACGCCCTTCAAAACCAAATCTTTCAGTTGGAATACCTCGTTCAACGTGGCCTACAACAAAAGCGAGGTGATTAGCCTATACCAAAACCTAACTACCCTGCGTGTAGACCAAAGCCGCTATGGCACGTCTTTCATAGACCAGATCGTAGGCAAGCCATACGGCCAGATAACCGGCTTCGATTACAAACGCGACGCCAGCGGGGCCATCGTTTACAGCTCGGGCGGTGCGCCGCAAAAGGGCAACCTAATTACTTACGGTTCGGGCGTTGCGCCTTGGGCAATGGGCTTCACCAACACGTTCACCTACAAGCGCATCAGCTTAAGCACTTTGATTGATGCTAAATTCGGCGGGTACATCTACTCGGGCTCTAAAGCATTCGCTTATCGTTTCGGCTTAGCGCCGGAGACTTTGGAAGGCCGCGATGGAGGACTAGTTGGTGTGGGCGTGAACGAGCAAGGTACGGTGAATACGGTTAATTCTACCTCGCAAAACTACTTTGGCAGCATCCACTCTAATATTGCTACGCCAACCATATTCAAATCGGACTTTATTAAGCTAAGGCAGATTATCCTGAACTACCAGATACCATCCTCATTACTCAGTAAAGTAAACGTAAAGGGCGCTACCATTGGCCTGGTTGCGCGTAACGTGGCTATTTTGATGAAGAAGACCGGCAACCTCGACCCTGAATCGAACTACAACAACAGCAACGCCCAGGGTTTGGAGTATGGCAGCGCGCCAACCACCAGGAACATCGGCATCAACCTGAACATTAAATTTTAAACATTTAAAAAGTATTAAAATGGTACGTAAACTATCAATCATAGCTTCTGTTGCGGTCTTGCTTGCTTCGTGCACCAAAGACTTCCAATCTATAAATACCAACCCCAATGTGCCCACGACCGTGCCTAACGATTACCTGCTGGCAACATCTCAGGTGCAGCTGGCGGGCGCGCACAACCCCGATTCAAAATCGTGGAGGAATAACTTTGGGTACAGTGCTTGCCTGGTGCAGCAAATGTCGTCGACCGATATCAGCTTTTACGGTGGCAGCTTCTATACCTCAACCCAAAACAGCTTTTCGGCTTATTTTGAGGATGCTTATCCAAACTCCATCAAAAACGAGGTGAATTTGATAAACCTTACTTCGGCGGATGCCAAATACGTAAACATCACCTCGATGACGCGTATTTTGAAGGTAATGGATATGGCTGTGATGACCGATATGTATGGCGATGTGCCTTATACCGGCGCGGGCAAAGGCTACCTGGATGCCAACTTTACCCCGGCATATGATGCGCAGAAGGATATCTATACCGATATGCTGAGCGAATTGGAGAAAGCCGGTGCAGCCCTCGACCCAGCGGCCTACATCCCTACCAAGGCCGATTATATTTATAGCGGCGATATTGCCAAGTGGAAACGCGCAGCCAACACGCTTATGTTGCGCCTGGCCATGCGTTTGGTAAAGGTTGATGCTGGCATGGCGCAAGCCTGGGCGGCCAAAGCCATATCGGGCGGGTTGATTACGAGCAGTGCGGAGAACATCGCCATTAAATTCGATGGCGTTGCGCAGATAAGCTCTAACCCAAACTCCTGGATATTGGGGCCAACAGGCTCGCGTAACATAGCTGCCATCAACGGCGCGGTTTGGGGCAAAACCCTGATAGATATGATGAAAAACAGGCAAGATCCGCGCCTGCCGCTGATTGCTGCGCTTAAAAACGGCAATAACGCGGTTGCCAACCAGGTGGGCCTGCCAAACGGCGTCAACACCAATACGCTGGCAACGCTAACGCCATCCAACCTCGATTTGTATTCGCGCCCGGCAGCTGCCATGTACGCCAACAACAACCCATGGATATACATGACCTACGCCGAAGCCCGACTATTGCAGGCCGAAGCTATTGAGCGTGGCTTTGCAACAGGCTCGGCAGCAGCCGTATTTGCCGATGGTCAGCAAGCCGCCCTTAACCAGGTTTATGGTGCGGTTAAGCCATCCCTTGCCGATGTGGCTACCTATGCCGCGGCAAATGCTTACCCCGTTGCCGGCGACTTACCCGCAAAAATGAACGCCATACACACCGAGCTATATCTGCTTAACGCGGTTACGCTGAACGGCGCAGAGGCCTGGTCTGACTGGAGGCGTTCTGGTTACCCCGTTTTAACCCCTGTAAACTTTGTAGGTAATGAAACCAACGGCGTTATACCGCGCAGGCTTAAATACTCGCCGGGCGAATTTGGCGTAAACCCTAATATCAACACGGCCATCAGCAGGCAAGGAGCAGATTTATTCACCACCCGCATCTGGTGGGATAAATAGGCCAAAGCAAGCACAAATACTAATACCCCTTAAAATTTAAGGATTTTATGATGAAGGATAACCGCAGGGATTTTATAAAAAAAGGCGCGTCGCTGGCAGCCGCCCTCTCCATTGGAGGGGCGGCGGCCGCAGCGGCCAAAACCGAACATTACAGGCAGGGGCAAGAGGATGCTAAGGCGCAGGCCACCATGGCGAGGGATGCAGGCATGCAATTTTGCGAATCGTACTTTTTTGGTATGAACAAGCAAAAAATAGCCCTCACCAAACAGATGGATGTGCTGGGCGCCGTGGCCGGCATACAGCCCGCCCTGGCGGGGGGCGACGCCAAACCCTGGGAGTACAATACCATTATGGCCAACGTAAAGGCCTGGGAAGATGTGGGGCTGAAACTGCGCGTAATAGAGGGGCCGCCATGCCTCGGCGAAAAAACCAAGCTGGGCCTGCTGGGCAGGGATGAGGAGATTGCCAATTTCATCAGCTTCATGAAGAATCTCTCCAAAGCAGGCATCGATACCATTTGCTACAACTGGATGCCCGTTATCGGCTGGTTGCGTACCAGTAACGATAAGCCCGGCCGCGGCGGCGCGCTGGTTACGGCCTTCGATTATGAGGATATCAAAAATAAGCCTGTTACCCGTTACGGGCAGGTCTCCAAAGAAACCCTTTGGCAAAACCTCGAATATTTTTTGAAGGCAGCGGTGCCCGAGGCGGAGAAGGCCGGCATAAAACTGGCGATGCACCCCGATGACCCGCAGGTCGATAGCGTACGCGGCATATCGCGCATCATGACCACAGTGCCCAATTTCGATAAGATGCTGAAGCTGTACCCCAGCCCCAACAATGGCATCACCATGTGCCAGGGTAATTTCTCGCTGATGGGGGTAGATATCCCGGAAACGGTGCGGCACTTCGGCAAGGAGAAGATACATTTCGTGCATTTTCGCAACGTGCGGGGAGGAAAATTCAAATTCGAAGAAACCTTTCACGATGAGGGGCAGATAGATATGTACAAAGCGATGGAGAGCTATTACAAAATTGGGTTTACCGGTGCCATACGGCCCGACCACGTGCCCACCATGGCAGGCGATACCAACGAGCATCCCGGTTATAGTACCATCGCCGTTTTATACGCCATTGGCTATATGCGCGGCTTGATGGAGGCCGCGAGCAGGCAGTAAGGATATTGCCTAAACCTTATCATTTTAACGGCCTTAGTACTACACAGATTCCTGATTGATACCATGAACATGAAAAACATATTTCTTATCGCCCTTTTTGTAGCGGCTTCGCTTGCTGCAAGCGCACAAACCATCGGCGCATCGCCCGAATATATCAAAACCCTCACCGCTAAATGGAAAGGTGAACGCTTTGCCGATGGTCGGCCCAAAGTGCCAGATGCCTTGTTGGCCCGCTTAAAGAATATCTCGCTGGAGGATGCCTGGGGCGTGTTGAAGAACAAGGGCTTCGTAAACCAGTTCGAGGGCGACTGGACCATCATCAACCCCGATAGCACTATGGTTGGCCGCGTGGTTACCGCGCAATATATGCCGGCCCGTCCGGATTTGGCCGAAGTGATAAAAGCACAAGGCCTTGCCGAGGGCATGGGGCAACAAGGCGGCAACAACTCCTGGCCGATAGACATTTTGGTTGATGGCGATGTGTACGTGGCCGATGGCTTCGGTAAGGTGGTGGATGGTACGCTGATAGGGGATAACCTGGGCAATTCCATCTACGCCAAATCGCGCAAAGGGGTGATATTCTATGGTTCGGTAAGGGATGTGGAGGGGCTGGCGGCCATAAAAGGCTTTAACGGCTGGATAAAAGGCACCGACCCATCGTACCTGCTGCAATCAACTTTAACATCGATCAACAATCCTATCCGCATTGGGCGGGCCATCGTATTACCCGGCGATGTGGTGCTGGCCAAAAAGTACGGCACCATTTTTATCCCCGCCTATCTGGTAGAAGAGCTGGTGCTTACCTCAGAAGTTACTGCGCTTCGCGATGAGTTTGGCCACCTGCGCCTGCGCGAGAAAAAATACCTCACCGGCCAGATAGACAGCAAATGGACCGACGAGATAAAAGCCGATTTCCTGAATTGGATAAACCATTACCCCGGCAAACTCCCCATGACCAAAAAAGAGCTGGACGATTATTTAAAGGAGCGCAATTATTAATACAGCCTCCAAGGCTACTATCTTTTCAGATGAAGAATAAATTATACAATATCGCACTGGTGCTGGCCGCGCTCTGTTTTTGGGTGGCACTGGCATTGTCGTTCGCTTTGCACACTATTGATGCCGGGCCCCTGTACATCGTTGGTTTTATTCTGCTGGCCATCGGTTTCCAGCGGTCGGCCCTACTCAAAGGCTTTGCTTACACGCTGTGCATTTTTGCGGCAGTGGCCACTGCCCTTTACTACCCGCATTATTTTGTGGAGTACAGGGGCTTTAAGTTCGCCAAGCTTATTACCCCGCTCATACAACTGATCATGTTTGGCATGGGTACCTCCATGAGCACGCAGGATTTTGTGGGCGTGGTAAAAATGCCGAAGGGGGTATTCATAGGCGTTTTTAGCCATTTTTTGATTATGCCGCTCATCGGTTTTACCTTGGCCAGCCTAAGCGGTTTCCCGCCCGAGATTGCCGCCGGCATCATCCTTATCGGCTGCTCGCCAAATGGCATGGCATCCAACGTAATATCTTACCTGGCCAAGGCCAATTTAGCATTATCTATCACCATAACGGCGGTATCTACCTTGCTGGCACCGCTGATAACGCCTTTGCTGATGAAGCTTTTCGCCGGGGCATTCGTGCATATCAACGTGCTGGATATGATGTGGGATATCACCAAGATGGTGATACTGCCCATAGCCGCAGGCCTGCTGTTCAATAAATTCCTGAGCGGGAAAGCCAAATGGCTGGATAAGGCTATGCCGCTGGTATCCATGTTCGGCATAGCTTTTATCATCGTCATAATTACGGCGGCCGGGCGCAACAGTCTGCTAACCATAGGCCCATTGCTGCTATTGCTGGTGCTGATACATAATTTGCTGGGATATTTGCTGGGCTATTGGTCGGGCAGGTTGTTCAAAATGAGCGAGCGCGATTGCCGCACCATTGCCATTGAGGTAGGTATGCAAAACGGCGGACTGGCATCGGGCCTGGCCAAAGAGATGGGCAAAATGGCCACCATAGGGCTTGCACCGGCCATATTCGGCCCGCTGATGAACATCACCGGCTCTATACTGGCCACCTGGTGGCACCGCAAACCGCCCGCCGAACCCGGCGAGAAACCTGCACAGGCCGAAGTTTCGGTGCTGTTGCGGTAAAAACCAACCCCTGACTAATTATAAAAAAGGCCGCAAATTTTTGATTTGCGACCTTTTAACCTGGATTAAAGCTTAACTTGTAGGGAAAAGTTGAAAATATTTCTAAAATTGGACCGATAGACGGAATCGTATTTCGTGGCACATCAGATTCAGGCTCAAAGCCAGGAGAACAAATTCAAATATCCAAGAAATGGCACATTTGGAAGATTAATGATGCTAATTTCACCCCAATTGGACAACTTATAGAACCCTATCGAAAGGCCGATTTAGGCATAATTGTAAATCCTTTTGACATTGTTTGCAAGCCATAGCTGGTAAATAACAGGATGTCGGATAAGCGTAAACTAATTTTTTTTGAAGTTATTGAGTGCCATCCTCCAGTTCAGATAAAGTTTGTCATTGGCTGCTTTGCGGATGATGTGTTTGTAGCCGTCATCAAAAAAGGCAGCCAGCGCGAAGGTTTCTATGCCGTTTTTAGGCTCAAATAAAGTACCGGGTGCGTAGCCTTTCTCGTTGTTTTGCGCGCGCTTCAAATCGAATGGTACGGTGCTTTTTACAAATTCGGGGTGCGTTTTTTCACCCGTCATAAAAGGCACCATATAGTCCACACATTTTTTTATCGAAGAACTATTTGCGGTTTGCCAGGTAAAGTAGTTTTTACCCCCTGCCCTGTATATAGCTATACTGGTCGACAGAAGGGGTTCGATATCGTAGGTTTGGTAGTGGAAGGCATCGCGCTCAATCAAATCGTGGGTGGTCCCATCGGGGTTCAGGTTAACGTTCAATTGCTTCTCCAGCTCAGTGGTAATGATGCTGTTATAGCTGTCGTCGTGCAAGGTGTAGGCAATAAGCGTTATCATCTTTATCCGGTGCGAATTCCAATTGTTGATGGCCGTGCCACGCCCTGCTTTGGCCGAGGCACTGTTTACCTCTGCATCGGCAATTTGTCGCATCCAGCCGTCAATTATTGCCTTGTCACCGGATGCAACGTCGTTTCTCACGAGGTCGTAAGCCGTAACCATATCTTCCAACTTGGTATCGTTGATCGGGTCGCCGCTGCTTTTGTTAAGCTTTGCCCAGGCTATCAGGAAGCCGGTTGCTTTATTCAGGTATTCTTTTTTGCCGGAGGATTTATATACCAGCGTAAGCGCGTACGTTTTATAAGCATCCTCCACAGCTTTTAAACTGGCAGTTTTCCTTGGGTCGCCGGCCAGCAGGCCCTGCGATAGTATTTCGGCAATGGGGTTGGGTGTGGCGGCCAATGCCTCATCGGCGGCTTTTTGGTAGGGTGCAAAAGCTCTTTGGAAAGCTGTATCTGTTTTGATGGCCTTGCGCATTAGCGCAACCTCTTTTTTGTTCAGGCTTACAATTTGTGCGGTTGCGGTAAAAGCCATAGCAATTAAAGCCAGACAGCAGGCCGAATTTTTCATTTGCAATTAATAGTTAAAAGCTCTTTTTACCCCCAGTTCCAGCCCGCGCAGTTCGGCGAGTCCTTTCAGGCGGCCAATGGCCGAGTAGCCCGGGTTTGTTTTTTTATGGAGGTCATCCAGCATTTTATGCCCGTGGTCGGGGCGGAAAGGCATGGAAGTATCCATCCGGCCAGCCGCTATCCTTTTGTGCTGTTCCTCCAGCAGAGCTTTCATTACGGCATACATATCTACATCGCCGGTGAGGTGGTCCGCCTCGTAAAAATTGCCTTCCTCATCGCGTTTGGTGCTGCGGAGGTGTATAAAATGGATGCGCTCACCAAGCCGTTGCACCATACCGGGCAGATCATTACTTGCAATTACACCGAAAGAGCCTGTGCAGAACGTAAGCCCGTTATTAGGGCTATCTACAGCATCGTAAATATCAAGGATGTCCTGCTCATTGCTCACCACCCGGGGCAATCCCAAAATAGGGTAGGGTGGGTCATCCGGATGGATGCACATCCGTACCCCGGCCTGCTCTGCGGCGGGGATAACTTCCTGTAGAAAATGCGACAGGTTTGCTTTTAAGGTTATTGAATCAATATCACCATAAGAGGCCAGCATTTGCAAAAACCTATCGGTAGTGTAACCTTCTTCAGAGCCCGGCAAACCGGCAATGATATTTTTAACCAGTTGGTTTTGTTCTTCTACACTTAAATTGTTGTAGTAAGCTTTTGCCTTCGTTTTAAGCGGTTCCGGGTAATCGTTTTGGACACCGGGCCTCTGTAAGATATAAAGGTCGAACGCAGCAAAAGCGGCGGTGTCAAAGCGGAGGGCGGTAGAGCCATCAGTCAGCGGGTAATCCAGGTCGGTACGCGTCCAATCCAGCACGGGCATAAAATTGTAGCAAACAATGTTGATGCCGCATTGCCCAATGTTTAACAGGCTTTGCCTGTAATTCTCGATATACTGCCTATAATTGCCGCTGCGTTTTTTAATGTCCTCGTGAACGGGTACGCTCTCGATAACCGACCAGCGTAACCCTGCATCTTCAACGATTTGTTTCCTTTTCAGGATCTCTTCAACAGTCCAAACTTCGCCGTTGCGGATGTGGTGCAAAGCAGTCACTATGCCGGTTGCGCCGGCCTGGCGGGCATCTGCCAGGCTCACCGGGTCGTTTGGGCCATACCAGCGCCATGTTTGTTCTAAGCTCATGTTGTTGCGTTTTGTGCGCCTAATTTACAAAGTATATTTTTCTGTATCGGTATGTAAAAAATTCCAGCGTGCCGGGCTAAAGGCATCCAAAAGCATACCTTCCTCTAAACATACGCAGCCATGTACCGTAAAGGGCGGCACGTAATAACCATCGCCCTGGCGTATAATGCGTACGGTTTCGCCCAGCGTCATCTCAAAAACGCCGCTTGCTACATAGGCAACCTGCGCATGCGCGTGGCTGTGTAAGGCGCCAACACCGCCTTTGGCAAATTTAACCTTTACCATCATCAGCTTATCATCAAAGCCCATTACCTTCCGCTGTACGCCCTCGCCCACGGTTTCCCAAGCGGTTTCTGCTTCAAACTGAAATATATTGCTCTGTATCATATGCTTATTGCTTTAAAATACCAGCGGCGTTTATCACCGGTTTCTTGTTGGCCAGGCGTTTCTGGCGCAGTAGGGCTTCAAGGTAGTAGTAATCGGCATAAATTATGGGTACATCAATTTCGCTGTTTGCGGGTTTGTGCCCGGTGCTGTGCAGCAACAGAAACCCCCGTGCGCTATCCGGTTGGGGCTGGTACTTGTTGCTGAGGCTCTTCAATATTTTATCAGCGGCCTTTTTATAAATCTTTCCGTTTTTGCTATAGGTGCTCAGCTCATACAATGCCGATGCAGCAATGGCCGCTGCCGACACATCGCGGGGTTGATTGCCCAGTTTCGCTGCGTCGTAGTCCCAATAGGGTACCAAATCGGCAGGCATTTGCGGGTTGCTGAAAATGTAGTTGGCAATTTTTTCGGCTTGTTGCAAGTATATTTTGTTGCCGGTTTCGCGGTAGCACATGGTGTAGCCATAAAGCCCCCATGCCTGCCCGCGCGCCCAGGCAGAGCTATCTGCAAAACCTTGATGAGTTTGCTTGTGTACCACCTCGCCGGTCTCGGGGTTGTAATCTATCACATGGAATGAGCTGTAATCCGCCCGGAAATGGTTCTTTAATGTAGTATTGGCATGTAATACCGCTATTTTATAAAAGCTGGAATCGCCGCTTAGCTTGGTAGCCTCGAACAGCAACTCCAGGTTCATCATATTATCTATGATTACCGGGAATTTCCACTCCTTCCGGTTATCCCAGGATTTGATGCAGCCCACTTTAGGATTAAAGCGGGTAATCAAAGTTTTAGCTGCGGTAATAATGTCTTCTTTATATTTCAGCTCGTGTGTCAAACGATAGGCGTTGCCAACGCTGTTGTACAGCTTAAAACCCATATCGTGGGTGCCGCCGTCGGTTTTTTCGTTTTCCATTACGGCGGTGAAGGGTTCCGATTGCACCTTCCAAAAATTATCGCCGGTGTATTCGTACAAAAACCAAAGGTTGCCCGCAAAAAATCCGCTGCACCAATCTTTCGGCGATACCAGTACCAGTTCGCCGTTGGCTCCCAGCGAACGGGGCGATAGCAGGTTGGGTTTGGTAGCCGCTGTTTTGGCATTAGCAGTTTCGGCAAGCAATAACCTGGTTTGGCGCTGTGCGAACGGGAATGCTTTGCGCGCACTATTTTGTGCCGATAAGCTCAGCGCTGACCCGCTTAACAAGGCAAGCAGTGCGAGTTGTTTGATATTCATGGGTGTTTTTATCGTATTAATAGGTCATCCTTATTTTTATCACTATTTTCTTCACGGTATCATAACCCTGCACTTTAATGTTGGGGCGGTGTACGTCTGTCGGGAAGAATAAGAAGAAGATGCCCGGTTCGGCGGTGTAATAAGTCCCTTCTGCTGTGTAGTTGGCGGCATCCCGGCTCTCGTCATAGGGCCTGGTAACGTTTGCCTTATCAATGGGCGATACGCCGATCTGCTCTTTGCCTTTTATCACGTATTGCAGGTCGATATAATTTTTGTGCGATTCCCAGCCCACCCTATCCAAATCTTTCGACGGTGCCTCGGTGACGCTGGCGAAAACGTTATCACCATCTATCGGGTGCTTGCCTATGCTTAGGGTATCCAGGTTTTGTTCTCTTAAAAAAGCAAAAGCTTTATCCCAGGCGGCCTGGTTTTTATGGTATTGGCTGTAGAAAGCTGCCGCATCTGTTGATGGGTGTACATTTAGTTTTATGCCGTTTTTCCAACTATTGCTATCCATCCATTTTTGCGCGGCTTTCAGGCTGGTGGCATCATTGGTTTTGTTTTGTGCTATTGCGTTATTTCCCATCATAAAAAGGCTAATGGCTGCTATAAGCAGCCCGGATATTGATTTAGTTTTCATGGTTCCTAATTGGTTTATAGGGCCTGCGGCGCTTTCTTAAAAGCGTATAGCGAGCCGGCAGCGTTCAATATTACAAGGAAATAGTTTAAAAATAGACCAGGGAACGCCACTATATCTACGCAAACGTTATAGTTGCGGGCTTTTGTGAAGGCGATGATCTTCGATAACGTTTGCGTAGAAATAAGCTGCCGATTGCTTTTGATTGCTGCTTCATAATTGTACACTTGCCCAACAATTATAATATTAAACTAAACCCTTTCTTGTTTTGAAAGCAATACACAGCGTTCACCCTGGCGACTTTAAAAGTTACCAGACAGAACAGATACGTGACCGTTTTTTGATGGATGGCCTGGTGAAGCCGGATGCTTTGGAATGCGTTTATACCCATTACGACCGTATGGTGATAGGCGTAGCACACCCGGTTACCCAAACCCTTCTACTCGAAAATTACCCTAACCTCAAGGCCGATTATTTTTTAGAGCGCCGCGAAATAGGCATTATCAATGTTGCCGGCGACGGAGAAGTTTCTGCCGATGGCGTGTCGTACCAATTGAAGAAGCTCGATTGCCTGTATATTGGCAAAGGGGTAAAGGACGTGTTATTTACAGCCATAGATGCCGCAAACCCGCCGGTGTTCTACCTGTTATCATCGCCGGCCCACCAAAATTACCCAACGGCATTGATGCCCATAGAGGAAGCCGAAAAACTGCATACCGGCAGCGGCGCTACCGCAAATAAGCGCACCATTAATAAATATATACACACCAACGGTATAAAAAGCTGCCAGTTGGTAATGGGGCTAACCATTTTGCACGAAGGCAGTGTATGGAATACTATGCCTCCGCATGTGCACGACCGGCGTATGGAAGCTTATTTTTATTTCGATATCCCCGCAGGGCAACGGGTGTTTCACCTGATGGGCGAAGCACAAGAAACAAGGCATATTTTAATTGGCAATTATAATGCGGTGGTATCGCCGCCCTGGAGCATCCACTCCGGCGTAGGTACTGCAAATTATAGCTTTATATGGGGCATGGCCGGAGAGAACCTCGATTATACAGACATGGATGCCATTGGCATTACTGATATAAAATAGGTACAACGCGGTTAAGGCTCTGGGTAATAACAAATACAAGTAAATGATGAACGATACCAATAAAACCGGCTACCGATGGGTTGTAGTTGCCTTGCTGTTTTTTGCTACAACGATCAACTACCTCGACAGGCAGGTGATAGGCTTCCTGAAACCCACGCTCGAAAAAGAGTTTAGCTGGACGGAGGTAGACTACAGCCATATTGTTATCGCTTTCCAGGTGGCGTATTCTTTAGGTTTGCTGGCCTTTGGTCGTTTTATAGATAAACTGGGCACGAAACTGGGTTACACGCTTTCGCTCGTGGTTTGGAGCCTGGCGGCCATGTTGCACGCGCTCGTCCGGACAACTTTTGGCTTTGGCGCGGTACGGGCCGGCTTGGGTTTGGGCGAATCGGGCAACTTCCCCGCCGCCATCAAAGTGGTTGCCGAGTGGTTCCCTAAAAAGGAACGGGCTTTGGCAACGGGGATATTTAATTCCGGCGCAAACATTGGTGCGGTTGCTGCTCCGATTATGATACCATGGATATTGGGCGCTTACAATTGGCAGATGGCGTTTTTAATAACCGGGGCCATTGGTTTTGTGTGGCTTATATTTTGGTGGATATTTTACGAAATACCGTCGAAGCATAAAGCGGTTAACCAGGCCGAATTTGATTACATCCACAGTGATGCGGAGGATGCTTTGGCCGATGGAGAAGTACAACAAAAAATAAAATGGGTAGAGCTATTTGGCGTAAGGCAAACCTGGGCCTTTGTTGTGGGGAAATTGCTGACCGACCCCATCTGGTGGTTTTTCCTGTTCTGGCTGCCGTCCTACTTTTCCAGCACATTTAAGCTCGACCTTACCAAACCCAGCCTTCCCCTGGTGCTGATATACACAGCAACAACCATCGGTAGTATTGGCGGTGGGTACCTATCTTCCTGGTTCATCAAACGGGGCATGCCGGTTTTTAAGGCGCGCAAAACCGCTATGTTTTTATTTGCGCTTTGCGTACTGCCCATATTTGCGGCGCGGTATGCCACCAATATTTGGCAGGCGGTTGCCCTCATTGGGCTGGCAGCTGCGGCGCACCAGGCCTGGAGCGCCAACATATTCACCACGGCATCAGATATTTTCCCAAAACGGGCGCTAAGTTCGGTAGTGGGTATCGGGGGGATGGCTGGCTCAGTAGGCGGTATTATATTCCCGCTTATTGTTGGGTGGGTACTGGAGAATTATAAAGAGGCAGGTAACATCACCGCAGGTTATAATATTATATTTTCTATCTGCGCAAGTATATACCTGCTTGCCTGGTGCATTATGCATCTGCTAACTCCGCGTATGAAAGCTGTAAAATTGTAGTGGAAATTAACCCGATTAACCAGAAATTTATTACATTGGTACAATGTTGGGTAAATAGCGTTTGCTATTACCAGGCCGATAAACCAAAATGAATTTCAGTTCGATTACGATAAAAGATATTGCCACTGCGCTAAACCTCTCGGTATCCACGGTTTCTAAAGCCTTGCGGGATAGCTATGAGATAAGCGAAAAAACAAAAAAGCTTGTAAAGGCCTACGCGCAGGAACACAACTACCGCCCAAATCCCATTGCCCAAAGCCTGAAACAGGGGCGAAGCAAATCAATAGGTATTGTGGTTTCTACCATAGAGAACCAATTTTTTTCGCAGGTGATCAACGGAATAGAATCCGTTGCTTACGAGGCCGGCTTTAACGTTATTATTACGCAAACACATGAATCATACGACCTGGAGGTGAAGAACGTTGGGCACCTTACTCACCATTCCATCGATGGGCTGTTGATATCCCTATCTACCGAAACGGCAGATCTGGGTCATTTACACAGCTTGCACAGGCAAGGACTTCCCATCGTTTTCTTCGATAGGATATCGCACGATTTTGAAACGCATAAAGTAATTGCCGATAATTTTAAAGGCGGATATGATGCAACCCGTCACCTGCTCGATTCGGGGTACGAGCGTATTGCCCATATCACCAGCCCGCCGAACATTTCCATCACTCAGGAGCGTTTTGCCGGGTACAAACAAGCGCTGGAAGAAGCCGGTATCGCCATTAATCCGCAGTACGTTAAGCATTGCCCGCACGGCGGTCGCGATGTTGGGGAAATTGAAAACGCCCTCAATGAATTGCTTATGATGGACGATAAGCCCGATGCTATTTTAACCACATCAGACAGGATCACAACCACAACACTTTTCCTGTTAAATAAATTGAAAATAAAAATTCCACAGGAAATTGCCCTTATCGGTTACACCAATACCACGTTGGCCGATGTTTTAAACCCGTCGCTCAGCTCGGTTTACCAGCCCGGCTTTGAGATGGGGCAAAAGGCAACTCAAAAACTTTTGGAACTGATATTGGCCAAGCGCCCCGTTTACGAATTTGAAACTTTGGTATTGCCAACCCAGTTGGTCACCCGCGACTCTACCGCCCCAAAGCAGGGCAAAGTTAAAGCTTAATTCCCTGCTTAGTGTTTTTAAGCTTTTGTGGCACAGGTGGCTACAAAATTCTACTACATCGTTTTCGTAAAGTTTAGCGAAAACGATGTAGTAAATAAATATCCCCTAACAGTGCTATTGCTAACCTAATCGAGGTATTTTTGGTTTAGTGCTTTGTAGATATTACCAATTATAAGCCCTGCCCAAGTAATAATTATTAAAAAAAAATGAAACGCAAGCTATACGTTATTGTGGTTCTCGTGTACTCATGTTTTGCCCGGCAAGCAATGGCGCAAACCGTTGCGCTTGATTATTATTTTAACCACGAAACCCATACCGGCAAAACCGGGCAGCCCGAAAGGTTTCATTATTTGTGGGAGGAGACGGCTAATTCCGGCTTTTCGATATGGGCAGATATTTTTAGAGCAAAGGGCGCAATGCTAAGCAATATAGATGCCGCGCCGACGGCCGAAAACCTGAAAACCGCAGCAGTTTATATTATTGTAGATCCTGATCGCCCTAAAGAAAATCCAAATCCCAACTATATCCAAAAAGCGGATATAGATAATATTGCGGCATGGGTTAAAACCGGCGGCGTATTGGTATTGATGGCAAACGACAGCGCCAATGTAGAGCTGCCCCATTTTAACCAGCTTGCTGCCTGTTTTGGTCTGCACTTTAACAACGATTTGCAAAGCCATGTAATTGATGATGCCCATTTTGAGGATGGAGCAGTATCGGCAGCTAACAACCCTGTATTTAAAACCGCGCAAAAAGCATTTATAAAAGATGCCTGCAGCATAAGCTTAAGCGGTAAGGCAAAACCCTTGTTGAAGGCAGCCAATGGCGCGGTAATAGGCGCGGTAGCCAAATACGGCAAAGGGACAGTAATAGCTATTGGCGACCCCTGGCTGTACAATGAGTATGTAAACGGCCGGTTGCCGACCGGGTTTGATAATGATAAAGCCGCGGCAGATATCACCGCTTTTATTTTATCGAAAGTAAAAAGAAACCAATAACCAAATATATACTAACCTTAAAAGACAAACTATGAAGCAAGAAATTCAAACGCAGTAATCTAAGCCTGCACCGATGCCGTATCCTGGCGTAATTTAAAAGAATCTGATTCTCTTATCGAAAACAAATTTTTTGTGGTGAATAACCGCAGGGGAATCCTTTTGCCAAATTTTTTCGAAACCTTATTTCTTAACATAAAAATATGAAGAATAGACCTCTACAAAAAACATTAAAAAGATGTGCTGCCTTCGTCGCCATATCGCTTTTTGCGATGGGTGCAAGCGCTTATGCATCTAACAACAAAGCGCATCCGGCCGGCATAGTGCCGACCGGCGGAACTACTCCGGGCAACAGCCTCATTGCCACCCAGGCAAAAATAACCGGCATAGTTACCGATGAAAAGAACCTGCCATTGCCGGGCGTAAGCGTAAAAATTAAAGGCACCACCATCGGTATTACAACGGATGTAAACGGTAAGTTTTCGCTCGATGCAAATGCCGGCACTACGCTTGTATTCAGCTTTATTGGTTATGCCACAAAAGAAGTAGTAGTGGGTGCCGCTGCTGAATACAATGTGCAATTAGTACCCAGCTCAAAAGATCTTACCGAAGTAGTGGTAATTGGTTACGGAACCCGCGCGGTAAAAGATGTAACCGGCGCCATCACCAGTGTTAAAGCAGATAAGTTTGAGAACGATAATCCAACCAGCGTAACAGATGTATTGCGCGGTGCTGTACCGGGGATCTCGGTAGCGCTTAACACCTCTGCAAAAGGTGGTGGTACAGGCGATTTTCAAATAAGGGGAAAAGCCAGCCTTTCGGGCAACGTATCACCATTGATCGTTTTAGACGGTGTTATTTACTTTGGCGACCTGGCCGATATAAACCCGAATGATGTTGACCGCATTGACGTGCTGCGCGACCCAAGCGCACTGGCCGTTTACGGTGCGCAGGCGGCAGGTGGCGTTGTTGCCATCACTACCAAAAAGGGTAAAAAAGGTGGGTCTGTAGTTACCTTGAATGCTAATACGGGCATTGCGCAATTGCTGCAAAACCAAAAGTTTTACCAGGGCGAAGATTTCCTGCACTGGCGTTCGGATGTGCAACGCAGCGCAAACACCACCAAACCCTATTACTTTTATAGTGACCCCAGGGCCTTGCCTGATGGCGTTACGGTAGACCAATTCTTATCGGGCTCTACCGGCGACCCTGTCGACGTTTACTTACAGCGTCTCGGCCTGTTCGCTAATGAAATTGCCAACTACAAAGCCGGCAAAGTTACCGATTGGTCCAAACTGATCTTCAGGAACGGCCTGCGCCAGGATTATACTGCCAGTTTATCGGGCCGGAGCGAAACCGTAAGCTACTATTTTTCGGGCAACTTTACCAATAACGAGAACCTGATAAAAGGAGGCGACTATAACAACACCCGTTTCCGTGCAAACATCGAGGGTAAGGCAGCTAAGTTTTTAACCATCGGTATCAACGCACAGTATTCGGTGCGCGATGAAAGCCACTCGAGCAACCCTTTTAACATTTCCGGCTATGATCTTAATGAGGCCGACTGGGGGCAGATCATCAACTCATCACCCTACGGCGATGTGTATAAGTCTGATGGAACTTTAACCCGCATAGATACCGATGATAGCGGCTTAAACCAGCGCAACCCTTTTCTGGGTAACAAGTATAACCAAAACGTTTACACGCAAAATGTGCTTTTTACTACCTTATTTACCAAGGTAGATCTGCCATACGGGTTTAAGTACACGCTGAATTTCTCGCCGCAGTTTGAATCGTACAAGAACTTCTTCTTCAGGCCGGGCGCAAACCCTAACGAGATAGCCGTAAACGGCCTTACCGGTACAGCGTACCGTTCTATGGAGCAGCGCTACCGGTACAATTTGGATAATATCCTTAACTGGAACAAATCGTTCGGTGTTCACAACTTTGATGCTACCTTCCTGCTAAACAAGGAAAAATACCAAACCTGGTACACCCGTACTAATAACTCGCAGTTTAGCCCGAGTGATGTTTTAGGCTACCATAACATCGG
Organism: Mucilaginibacter sp. P1_D10; assembly: GCF_056406215.1. Classification (NCBI taxonomy): domain Bacteria; kingdom Pseudomonadati; phylum Bacteroidota; class Sphingobacteriia; order Sphingobacteriales; family Sphingobacteriaceae; genus Mucilaginibacter; species Mucilaginibacter sp. P1_D10. Next base: position 182,854 of record NZ_JBFUAP010000003.1, read on the forward strand.
TGCCGGTACCCTGCCTATTGAAAGCAGCGACGACCGCGTTTACAATGCCGATGCATTAATGGGCCGTATAGCCTACACCCTTTTGGGCAAGTATAACTTTGCTTTTACCGCCCGCCGGGATGGTTTCTCGCCATTTGGTTTAACACAGCCGCGCCAAAGCTATGCAGATGGTGCAGTAGCGTGGACATTCAGCGACGAAAAGTTCTTTAAAACCGATTTCTTTAAATGGCTAAACTATGGTAAGCTGCGCTTTGGCTATGGCTCTAACGGCAACCGTTTACCAAGCGGCACGGCCGATCCAAGCCTTGCGCTGGCCATTATTGCCGGTGCAAAATACCCTACTGTCGCTCCGGACGGAACTATTACCAACAACAACAGTATTGCTATCACTTCACTGCAAAACAACCTGCTAACCTGGGAGCGTACTACCGGCCCTAACTTAGGTTTAGATTTTGCAATATTAAACAACCGCCTTAGTGGTTCGATAGATGTTTACAACCGTAAAACAACCGGCTTAATTGTTAAGCGCACCTTGCCTCCAATTATGGGTTACACTACGCCTGATGTGTACACAAACATTGGCGAGGTAAACAATAAGGGTATCGAGGTATTGCTGGAAGGGAAGATCATCCAAAGCAAAAACTTTAACTGGAATGCGAGCGGTACCTTTTATTTAAACCGCAACAAACTGGTGCATTTGTATGGCACCTCTACAACCACCGATGCTGCGGGTGTTACAACTGTTGTCCCCGAAAAAAATGATATCGGCAACGGCTGGTTTATTGGCCACGATGTTAATGCAGTTTGGGATTATAAAGTACTGGGCGTATGGCAAACTCCGGAACTTGACGAAGCCAAGAAGTACGGCGCAGTACCCGGCGACTTTAAGCTGCAAGACCTTAACGGCGATTTCAAATTCACAAATGATGATAAGGTATTCCTTGGCGCCACCAACCCTAAATTCAGCTGGTCCTTACGCAACGATGTGAATTTCTTAAAGAATTTCGATTTCTCGTTTATGCTGGTATCAAGCATTGGGCAATTAAGGCAGTATAACCAGGCTGTTAATAACCCGGGTAGCGTGGGTAATGGCCGTATGAATTCATACAAATTACCATACTGGACGGCTGACAACCCAATAAACGATTATGCACGCCTAAACTCCGGCTCATCGGGTACAACCATCAACATTTGGCGTAAAGCATCTTTTGTAAGGCTGCAAACGGTATCCTTAGGATACACCTTCAGCCCTAAGCTGATCAAGTACCTGCACATGTCAAGCGCCAAGTTGTTTGTTAATGCCACAAACGCGGCAGTGTTCTCTAACTGGCCCATGTGGGATCCGCAAAATAACGGCCCGACCCCAAGGTTTTTTGCAGCCGGTTTTAACGTCACTTTTTAAAGTATCAAGAAATTTAGCACATGAAAAAGATAAATAAAAATATAATAGTCGGGTTGGTAATTACTGCTGTATTTGCCGGCAGCGGTTGTACCAAAAGGAAAGACCTTTTCCCGGAGGCTCCTTCTAAATATACGCCGGGCAACACCCTGGTTAGCCCGGGAGCGTTCAGATCTGCCTTGCTCAACTTAAACCTAAGTGTAAGGTTTGAATACTTTGGCGACTCGGCACCAATGTTAACGGAGTCGATTTTTACCGATGCCGCAGTTGAAGGGACTACCGACAAAACTACTCCCGCGCAGGATCTCAACATCAGGATAACGCCTACTGCTAACTTAAACAGCGATGATTTTAACAAAATAGGCAGGTACTGGACGGTTTGGTGGCAAGGCGTGCACGATGCCAACGTAATCATTACCAGGATAAACGATATTCAATGGACATCACAGGATGAAAAGGATAGAACCTTAGCGGCTGCCTATTTTCACAGAGCTTACAGGTATTACCGCCTGGTGCACGAGTTTGGAGATATCCCATTGCTTTTAAAGGAAGAGACAATTGTGAATACCTCGTTTGTAAGCACGCAGCGTATGGTAATCCTAAAAAAAATGAAGGAAGACCTTGACTTCGCGGTAACCAAACTGGTAGACAATGGCAATAAAGGCGAGCCGTCAAAAGGTGCAGCAGCCCACCTGTTAACCAAAATAAACCTTGCACTGGGTTTGTTTGATGAGGCTATAGCATCGGCAAACATTGCCATAAACGGCCCATACGCTTTAATGACAAATCGCTTTGGTGTAGTTGCCAGCGATGCTACAAAGAACGTAGTGTGGGACTTGCACCGGCCCGAGAATAAATCTATCGCCACTAACACCGAAGCATTGTATGTTGTTATAGACCGCGAAACTTTAGACGGCGCTACGGTAAACGGATCGCAGGTAATGCGTAATTGCGTACCGATGTGGCATAATGGTACCATTTTAACCCCGGGTGCATTAAAGCCGGGTATTTCGGATAAAATTACAGAGGAGTTCCCGCTTACGCTTTGGTATGGCCGTGGTATTGGGCGTTTACGCGGCACACCATATGCTACTAAATACATTTGGACCGATAACACCGACCTGCGCCACGCAAAAGGTATGTGGATGGATATGACCGACCTGGTTTACAACCAACCCGGGCTTAAAACAACAGACGCTGCCTGGTACGGCAAAAACCTGGAGCAATATACCGCGGCAAACGTAAATCAACGCTTTTTGAATGGCGCAAAAGATACCATTCGCGCCTGGTTCGGCTGGCCGCATTATAAAGTATTTATCGGCTCGGGTAAAACAGCTGCTGATAAATGGTGGTCGCCGCCGCGTGGTACCAATACCGACTGGTACGTGTTCCGCTTAGCAGAAACCTACCTGCTGCGCGCCGAAGCCTACTGGTGGAAAGGCCAAACAGCATTGGCTATGGCTGATATAAACAAAGTAAGGGCACGCGCCAAGGCGGAGTTGTTAGTAGACGACAGCAAGGTAAACATAGGCACTATACTGGATGAGCGCCAAAGGGAGCTTTATTGGGAAGAGCCGCGTAAAACCGAGCTGACCCGCATAGCCTATATTTTTGCACAAACCGGTAAACCTGCATACAATGGTAAAACCTATAGCGTTGCCGATTTTTCAACCAATAACTTCTTTTACGACAGGATAATGGAGAAAAACGACTTTTATAAGAATCCTGCCGTTGTAACCAACTCGGGTAACCACTTTACCATTTCGCCGTACCACGTGTTATGGCCAATACCACAAGCTGATATCGACCTGAACATTAACGGGCATATCAACCAAAATAAAGGCTATTCGGGATCGGAGAACAATATCCCTCCTTTAGATAAGATAGTTCAATAATATTCGATATGCAGTTATATGTTTCATACAGGCGCATAACCGCATAATATTTTAGTTTCATTTGGATAACCAGGCCTTGTATTTTATGGGCTTGGTTATTAATATTTATAATGTTTAGATATATTCGGCAAGGGTGTGTACGCTTTAGCCGGTGAGCTTTTTTTAGATTGCGCATGATGAAAAAAGGCGGGCTTTATATTTTTTTGGCTGGCACCCTGATGCTTTGCGGCTTTACCACTGCCGGCGTATCGGTAAAGGATGTGGAAGCTACCCTGCGCCCTTATGTTCTAAAAGAGGCTGCGTGGGCAGTTAGCCAACAGCCAATAACCGTAACCGCTGAAACCAGCCCGCGCAGCGTAGGCGGTAAGCACGATTTTTATTCGGAAGGAGATTATTGGTGGCCGGATGCCGCCAATCCTGGCGGCCCATATGTACAAAAAGATGGGCTAAGCAACCCGCAGAATTTTACCGCGCACCGGTTGGCCATGATACGATTTAGCAGGATAATTGGCGCGCTTGCCTCGGCATACAAAATAACGCACGATGATAAATACGTAAAACAGTCTTTGTTGCACATCCGCGCATGGTTTGCCAACCCGGAAACGCTAATGAACCCCAATCTGCAGTATGCGCAAGCTATAAAAGGCGTGGTTACCGGGCGAGGGATAGGTATCATCGATACTATCCAACTGATGGAGGTAGTACAGGGGATAATCGCCATGGAGAACTCCGCAGCTATGGATCAACAAACCCTTACTGCAACAAAGGCCTGGTTTACCGGATACCTAAATTGGCTAAGCACACACGCGTACGGCAAGGATGAGATGAATGCAAAAAATAACCACGGCACCTGTTGGGTAATGCAGGTGGCATGTTTTGCCAGGTTTACGGGCAACAACAGCCTGCTTGCTTTCTGCAAAACACGGTATAAGGAAGTATTATTGCCCAGCCAAATGGCTGCTGATGGCAGTTTCCCGCTGGAATTAAAACGTACCAAACCCTACGGCTATTCTATTTTCAATTTGGATGCTATGGCGGCAATTTGCAGCATCCTGAGCACGCCGGGCGATAATTTATGGGATTATGAAACCCCTGATGGCCGGTCGATAAAACGAGGGTTGGAGTTTTTATATCCTTTTTTTAATGATAAAAACAGGTGGCCATACCCACATGATGTAGTGTATTGGGATAATTGGCCGGTGGCTGCGCCATCATTAATATTTGGCGCGTTGGCTTTCCAAAACGAAGATTGGCTTGCTACCTGGCAAAAACTCGATCATGATCCGCAAGAACCTGAAGTAATAAGAAACCTGCCCATAAGGCACCCATTGATATGGTTAAATTAAATACACAATGAAATATTGGATATTAACGATTAGCTGCCTATTGGCATTTCAACTAAGTTTTAGCAAAGTATATAAGGTGAAAACTGCTGAAGGGTTTATGCAGGCAGCAGGTGGCCTTATGCCAGGCGATGAAATTGTAATTGCAAACGGCAGCTACACCGGCTGGAGCGTGGCTCTAAGCACCAGCGGCACCGAAAAGAAACCCATTATCATCCGTGCAGATGTGGCGGGCAAGGTTATATTTACCGGAGAGGTGCACCAATCCGTATTTAAAATTACAGGCAATTATGTGCAAATAAAAGGGCTGAGCTTTGAGGGATGCAGCTTGTTTAAAGAAAAGGGTGCCGATGTGGTATTGATACAGATGGATGCCACCAATTACAGCCGCCTTACTGATTGTACTTTTACAAAAAATACGGTAGATGCGCAGTTTATGCCTATAGTGGTACTCTCCGGCAATGGCGGGCACAATCGGGTAGATAATTGTAGGTTCAGCAGCAATGTTAACAATATGGAGGTGCAGGTGAGGGTAGGCGTCAACGAGGTGCCGCTTTACACCCTGGTAGACCATAATATTTTTATGGACAAAGACAGCGTAACCTGGAAAGCCTACAATGGAGGCGAATGCGTACAAATAGGGCAGGACCCTATCCTGTTGGGTAATCGCTACGCTTATGCTACCGTACGCGATAATCGTTTTATCCGCTGCAACGGCGAGCCCGAGGTGATCAGCAACAAAGCATCGGGCAATAAGTATATTAATAATTACTTTGAAGGTTGCCACGGCGAACTGGTTATGCGCGGCGGGCACGAATGCCTTGTTGACAGCAATACTTTTGCGGGCGGCACTGGCGGCGTAAGGGTTAACGGCACTGCGCACACTATCAGCAATAATTCGTTCGGTAATTTGCCTGTTGCTATCAGGCTAATGTATGGCATGGCGAAAGGAAAAATAGATACTGGTTTCTATATCACCGCAAGCGATTGCATTGTCAAAAATAACCGCATCAGCCATTGCAACACCGGGATAATCATAGGCGGCGGTAAAAATGCCGACTGGACCGGCAAGTTCGATACCAAACGCTACCCCTCGCGCACTATGCAGGATATAGCCCCATTTAATAACGAGTTTACTAACAACTCCATTACCGATACGCGCGTACCAACGCTTACTGGCGATTCAAAATCAACACAGTAAAGTGTTGGGTGAAGTTTTCAACGCAGTTAAAATGTAATATCCATCCCGGAGACCTCTAAAGTTTTTGAAAGCTTAAATCAAATTGATTTATTTTAATTCCTTCAGAACAATTATTTATGCCAAAATGGTCGCGCAACCTGCTCACTTTTATTTTCGTGGCTTTTTTTTGCCAAAGCATTAGCTATGCCCAATCAAATAAAACAGATAGTTTAAAAAAGATCCTTCCCCGATTAACTGGTAAATATATCGGCAAATGTAGACCTGCTGCCGGTTGTTTTAGGCGGTACAAAGATAACCGACGTACTTGTAGGCAATTTCGAAGCATTCAAGGCGATGAACGAAGTGATAGAAAAGCACAAAATTAAGCCGGTGATCGATGCGGAATATGCGTTCGAAAACGCTATCGCTGCTCATTATCACCTGAACAGGACATTTGAAAAGATCGTAATCAAATGTTTGTGAAAAATGTGATGCAATGCAACACGCAGTTATGTCAGAAGACTACTGCCTCCTTCTCATATATCCCTGCATATAGCTAAAGATCAAAATTCATTATCTGAATTCATCGGTTTATCAATAATGCAGATTAGCAACAGGCAATTAAACTTATATTTTATTGCTTCGTATGGCTTGGTAAAGACAACATAGTAACTATTTTTTTCGTAAAGAAGTCAGGATTTGCTTATTGGCAAAGGGAAACTAAACTATTTAATAGCAACCTGTGTTGGCGATTTTTTTACGATAACAAATGTTAAAGCGAGCGTACCTCTATATAAGGCCAATAGCATTCTATATATTTTTAATATCGGGAATGCTATGCAATTGTTCGGCAAATGCACAGCAAAAAATAAAGTTTACGCACCTTACCACCGAAGACGGCCTATCGCAAAGCGTAGTGCGGTGTATTTTAAAAGACAAATACGGCTTTATGTGGTTTGGCACCTTTGATGGCCTTAACCGCTACGACGGCTATAATTTTACTATTTACCGTAATATCCCAAAAAACATACATAGCTTAAATGGCAACAGCATAGGAGCGCTGTTTGAAGATAGGGACGGCACGCTTTGGATAGGTACCAATAATGGCTTAAGTAAATACGACCGGGAAAATGATTCGTTTATAAACTACCCTACAAAAGCAAGCGAAGGTGCGTTAAGCAACAAATATATATTGAGTATATGTGATGATTACCTGGGCAATTTATGGATTGGTACCTACGGTGGCCTAAATGTTTTTAACCGGCAAACGCAAAGGTTTATGCATTACAACGCAAACCTGTTGAACCCCGATAGTTTGAGCAACAGCAATATTTTTGCAGTTATTGAAGACAATAAACATAATATATGGGTTGGCACCAACGGCGGCTTAAACCTTTACGACCGCAGTAAAAACCAGTTTGTTAAATTTTCGCATCGTGTTAACGATCCGGGTTCTATTTGTGATAACCAGGTACGTGGGATTGCGCAGGATGCTAAAGGCAATATATGGGTTGGCACCATGGATGGCCTGAATAAATACGATGCCCGTAGCCATACCTTCCGTACTTATAAACACGATGCCAAAAACCCAAAAAGTATCAGCAGTAATACAGTATACTCCTTTGCCGCAGGCAGGGATGGTTCTTTATGGATAGGAACCGAAGAAGGCTTGAACGTTTTGGATACCGACAAGGGCGAATTTACCGCCTACAACAACAACCCTGATGACCTAAATTCTTTAAAGGGCAAATCTGTGTTAGCCCTACTGGCAGACGACGCAGGCATCCTGTGGGCATCCACCAATGGCGGGGGGCTGAATAAATACGACAAAAATTTACTCCTGTTTGATGTGTACCACAGTAAAGATACCAAAAGCGATGCCTTAGGCCAGGGTATAGTAACCGCGTTTGGGGAAAACGGTAAGCGCGGGATTTGGATAGGTACCGACGGTGGCGGGCTTAACCTGCTGAACACCAAAACCGGGACATTCAGGCATTACGTTCACGATGCGGCAAATAAAAACAGCTTATCTGCCAATGCAGTGCTTGCCATTTGCAAACATAAAAACAGCGAAGGTTTATGGCTGGGCACTTACGGAGGAGGGTTGAATTATTTCGACCCGAAAAAAAACACTTTTAAGCATTACCGGGCAGGCAGTGCAAGCAACCAGTTAAGCAGCGATAATATTTTTGCCCTGATGGAAGACCATAATGGTAACCTATGGATGGGCACAAACACCAATGGGGTAAATGTGCTCGATCCGGCGAGCGGGAAAGTTATTCGTTACAATTCAAATGACAAAAACCTAAACGACCCAAACGCGCTGTCAGGCAGTTCCATCAATGCTTTTTATGAAGGCCCCGAAGGCCATATTTGGATCGGCACCTATAACGCCGGGGTCAGCATTTTCGATCCGGTAACCAAAACTTTCGGCAGGCTCAATGTGGAAAACAGCAACCTATCAAACAATATCATTTTTTGTATTAAAGGCGATGCTAAGGGTAATATTTGGGTGGGTACGATGGGCGGCGGGCTTAACCTTTGGGATGCCAAACGCAAAAAATTTATTTCGTATACCATAGCAGACGGTTTAAGCAGTAATGTGATCAATAGTATTGTGGAAGATAGCGCCGGTTTTTTGTGGCTAAGCACCAATAATGGCATCAGCCGGTTCGACCCTAAAACACGCCTGTTCAACAATTATGATGTGCATAATGGGCTTCAAAGCCGTGAGTTTGTTCAGCGCGCCGGTTTTCGTAGCAGTACCGGAGATATCTACTTCGGCGGGATAAACGGCTTCAATGCAATAAACCCTGCAAGCGTTAGCCGCAACCGTAATATTGCAAAAGTTATACTTACCGATTTTCAGTTGTTCAACAAATCTGTAAAGGTTGGCACCAAAAACTCACCTTTGGTTCGCCCCATTACGTACACCAAAGAAATTTCCCTTAATTACAATCAATCTGTACTAACGTTTGAGTTTGCAGCCCTTGACCATACCGTGCCCGAAAAAAACGAATATGCCTACATGCTGGAGAATTTTGATAAAGCATGGAATTATGTAGGGAAGCAGCGTAAGGCTACTTACACCAACCTCGACCCCGGTACCTATATTTTTAGGGTAAAAGCATCCAATAACGACGGCATTTGGAATGAAAAAGGCACCGCAATAACAATCATTATCAAGCCTCCGTATTGGGCCACGTGGTGGTTCAGGGCGCTGGTTTTACTATCTATTGTTGCAATTATTTATGCCTGGTACAAAAACAAGGTACGTAACATCGAGGAACAAAAATCCAGGTTGGAAAAGCAGGTGATAGAACGCACCCGCGAAGTGCATAAGCAAGCGGAAGAACTACAGGAAGCAAACGGTGAGCTTCAGGCACAGGCGGAAGAATTGCAGGCCCAATCCGAAGAATTACAGGTACAGGCAGAAGTGCTGCACGTACTTAATGAAGAACTGAAAACTCAAACCGAGGAAGCAAAGCGGGCCAACGAGGCCAAAAGTGTGTTCCTGGCAACGATGAGCCACGAGATACGGACGCCTATGAATGGCGTTTTAGGAATGGCTTCCCTGCTGAACGAAACGGATCTTGACCCCGAACAGCACGAGTATTCGCAAACTATATTGCATAGTGGCGAGGCCTTGCTGAACGTGATAAACGACATATTGGATTTCTCGAAAATAGAATCGGGTAAAATGGAACTCGACCCGCAAGTTTTTTTCCTGAGGACCTGCGTGGAGGAAGTACTGGATCTTTTTGCCGGCAAAGCCGCCGGGGCGGGCCTCGACCTGATGTACCAGCTGGACCATCGATTGCCCGCCTACTTGATTGGTGATAGTATGCGGCTTAGGCAGGTACTGATCAATTTGATGGGTAACGCCATGAAATTCACCCATAAGGGAGAGATTTTTTTAGATATCGGCCTTAAAAATGTGTTGAGTGATGACGAAATAGAACTTGGTTTTGAAATAAGGGACACCGGGATAGGGATACCCGCAGACAAGCTGTCCAAATTATTCGAACCGTTTTCGCAGGTTGATTCTTCTACTACCCGAAAATATGGCGGTACGGGCTTAGGCCTTGTTATTTGCGATCGCCTGATAAGCCTTATGGGCGGAAACATCACGGTTGACAGCGAACCCGGTATTGGTACAACCTTTCGTTTTACCATAAAATGTAAATTAAGTACAGAAAACAAACAGGAGCCCGAACCATTAAACATAGACGGAATTAAAGGAAGACAAGTGCTGGTAGTGGATGACAATGCTACCAACCGCCGCATATTGCAGTTACAGCTGGAGAATTGGGGGCTTAAGCCGGTTATGGCTTCATCCGGGCATGATGCGTTGCAAATTTTGAACAGTAAACCTGATCTTGACCTTGTGATAACCGATATGCAGATGCCCGAGATGGATGGTGTTCAGCTTAGCACCGCTATCAAAGAAAAAAATAAAGCTTTACCGGTTATCCTGTTAAGTTCCATTGGCGACGAAACTAAAAAGCAACACCCCGGTTTATTTGCTGCTGTGTTAACCAAACCTGTTAAGCAACAGCGTTTAAGAAAGATAATAATAGCCGAATTGCTGCAATTACCGCCACAGGCAGATCAGGACCAGAAACACGCTACTTTGCTTAACAAAGATTTTTCCGCCTTACACCCCTTGAACATCCTGGTGGCAGAAGACAACCTGATCAATCAGAAAATGATATTACGAGTGCTGGAAAAACTTGGTTTCCAGCCGGCACTGGCAACAAATGGATCAGAGGCTATTGCGATGCTGGACAAACAGTTTTACGATGTGATTTTAATGGACGTGCAAATGCCCGATATGGATGGATTAGACGCTACCCGTTATATAAGGCAACACTACGCGAAACAACCGGTTATTATTGCGATGACCGCCAACGCCATGTTAGAAGACCGCGAAATATGCATGGAAGCCGGGATGAACAATTATATTGCCAAACCTGTAAAACTGGAGGTGCTGGTTACCATGCTGGGGGAAACATTCCAACTGATAAATGGCTAATTTAAGCAATTTCTAACATAGTTTTGGGTGCTCTTTTTTTCGCTTATCGGTCTCAAGCTCCAAAATCCTTTAACAAAATAACCAACCAGTCACGGCTTGCTTTAATAGTTTCAAGGCTCCAGACGATGCGTGTCTTATTAATTGTCCCGGTAGAACTGTAGGCCTTCGAGTCGTGCTCCGGATAATTTAAATGGCCGAAAGCAGGCTAAATTGATAGTCCATAGGGGGGGGATTTCGAATTCATTTACAGTTGATTTGAAGCGTGTGGTGGGCTAAATCAATGCCCTAAAAACCCTGAGAAGAAATACGAAGAAATCTTTATAAAGGGTATTGGCAAATGCCCAACTAATTTGGCAAATATAGCCTAAGCGGCCGCTTCTTATTCTCCTAAGGCAGCTTATCGGGTGCTTTCAACCGTATAGACAAAGCTGTCGGCCTTATAATAGCCAATGTTAAACTCTATTGGGCGCTCTCCCTGGTCAAAAACAAAACGTTTTCTGAATAATATTGGGCTGCCAACAGGCACACGCAGCTTTTCGGCAATGAATTTATCAGCCGCCATAGCGCTTATTTCTTCTTTCGACAGGGTAGCAATTACAGAATACTCGTGTTCTAAAAGCTCATATAACGGCCTTTTGAAGTCTTCATCGCCGGTTAGGCCCACCCGGGGGTGAAAGTATGAAGCGAAGTATACAAATGGTTCGTCTGTTTTACCCCGTACACGTTCCATTTTTAAAACCTGCTTATCGGGTTTAATTTCAAAAAACCGCACTACTTCGGTGCTGGGCATTTCCCAGGTAACATGTAATTCAAAATTACGGATGGTGATGCCCCTTAATTTCATTTCCTGCGAAAAGCTGAGCCAATTGTTCGATTTAGAACTCACTGCCGCCTGCGCAACCTTTGTCCCGGTCCTTTTCTTGCGCACCAAAAGCCCTTCAAAAACCAGTTTGGTTATGGCCTGCCTTAACGTGGTGCGCGATATGGCCAACATCTTGGCCAGTTCAACCTCGTTGGGGAGTATCTTGCCGTTTTGATACTCTTCTTCTTCAATTAATTTCCGCAGTAAAATCTCTGCCTGTGCATGTAAAGGTACCGGGCTTTTATGATCGATAGAATACTTCATCTAATACAAATATATGCAATGTTAAGTATTTTAAAAGCCGTTTCATTTGTTTAGACATACCGAATTATCAAATTCGCTTGGTTGGCGTTTTTTAAGGCAATAATTAAATTTTTTATTTAAAATTTGGATTTACAATTTATTTGATATGTTTGTACATTATAATATATAGCCAATAATAAATTTTTCAGCACCAACCAAAACATACATAAGGTATTTACTTGTATCTTGTAATATGTATGTACATATGTACAATTAAAATGAGTTTAATTTTATCTAAAGAACAAATTCTGTTAAACAATTCAAACGCTGCTAACCTGCGCAAGTCATCGCAGCCGGTTATGCCCGCACGGTTAGCTAATAATACAGCGTTGGCTGGCAGGTACAACATATACCCTGCGCATAAACTTGCTGATGGCAGCATCTTTAACGGCTATGCGTCGCTTACAAATTGGATAGCCGGGCAAAAAACAGTTGTGATAGAGGGTTATGTGGGTGTGCTTTGGGATAGCGTAAAAACTTGCATCGAAGAACAGCTGTCTTTAAAGAGGCTGAAGGTAAATTGGATTTATACTACAAATTATTTAAAGCCGCAAACAGAGGTCGATATATTGGTAAGTCCCTTTTTAGGTACTGCAGACTCCGTTTGGGGGACTAAATGTACGCTTGCACTGAAGGATCTTTACACCGAAGAACTCGGTTCCGTTTCACCCGATAAAGGATTTGATATCAATATTATAATGGGGCCTGGGGCTTCGTTAGCTAATTGGGATGCGCCGGTTTTATACATCGACCTGCCAAAAAACGAATTGCAATTTCGTATGCGGGCCGGCTCTGTAACAAATTTAGGTAACAGCGAAACCGAATCGCCTTTTGCCATGTACAAGCGCTTCTATTTTGTAGATTGGGTTTTGCTTAATCAACATAAAAAGGAACTGCTGGATAGGATTGCGGTAATAGCCGACGGCCAATGGGCGAATGATATCAACTGGATGTTTAAATCGGACCTGGCCGAAGGATTAAATAAAATGAGTCGTTCCGTGATCCGTGTGCGTCCATGGTTCGAACCTGGTGCCTGGGGGGGGCAATGGATAAAAGAACACATCCCCGGCATGAATCAGGATGTAGTGAATTATGCCTGGTCGTTTGAGTTGATAGTGCCTGAGAATGGCTTGGTTTTCGAGAGCAATGGTTACCTGCTGGAAGTATCTTTTGATTTTTTAATGTTCCATAATCAAAGGCAGGTGATGGGCAAACATGCTGAACAGTTTGGTGACGAGTTCCCGATCCGGTTCGATTTTTTAGACACTTTCGATGGCGGCAACTTATCCATTCAATGCCACCCTGCCTTAAAATACATCCAGGAAGTATTTGGCGAAACTATTACGCAGGATGAAACCTACTATATTTTAGATTGCAAGGAAAACGCAAAGGTTTACCTCGGTTTCCAGGATAACATCAACCCGGTTGAATTCAGAAATGCGTTGGAAAAAAGCCAGGACGAAAACGTGGAACTGGATATTGTAGATTTTGTGCAGGTGCATAACGCAAAAAAACACGACTTGTTTTTAATCCCCAATGGTACTATCCATAGCGCTGGTGCAAATAACCTGGTGCTGGAGATTAGTGCAACACCGTACATCTTCACTTTTAAAATGTACGATTGGTTGAGGCTGGATCTGGATGGCAACCCGCGCCCTATCAATATAGAACACGCACTTAACAATGTAAATTTTGAATGCAAGGGCGATGCGGTTACCGAAGAATACATATCTAAACCGCAGGTTATAGAACAGAGGGCAGATTACAAGCTAGTACACCTGCCAACGCATGCAAAGCATTTTTATGATGTGCATCGCATAGAGTTTGATACCTATGCGCAGGTAAATACAAATAATTGCTGCCATATTTTAATGGTAGTTGAAGGTGAGCAGGTACTGTTAGAAACCGCAGACGGCACCAGCCAGGTCTTTGCATACGCCGAAACCTTTGTGGTCCCTGCAGCGGCAACATCATACAAACTCATTAACAAGGGCTACGGTAGTTTGAAAGTTATTAAAGCCTTTTTAAAATAAAAATGAACGTAGCAACAATGAATACTGCAAAAAATAAAAGCAATACTTACCTGGCTTTGGTTTGCCTGGTGGCAGCTTTGGGCGGTTTTTTATTCGGGTTTGATACTGCTGTTATATCCGGCACGGTAAGCCTTGTTAAAAAAGATTTTAGTTTGGATGCCGTTAACGAAGGCTGGTTTGTAAGCTGCGCCCTGTTGGGATGCATTGCAGGCGTAAGCATATCAGGCAAGTTAAGCGACAAATATGGACGTAAAATTGTACTGATCTTATCGGCGGTATTATTCCTGGCTTCGGCACTAGGTTGCATGCTTTCCACATCTTTTAATTTGTTGATTATCTCCAGGCTGGTTGGGGGTTTGGGTATAGGCGTCGCATCAATGGTGTCGCCGCTATACATATCAGAATTTTCGCCGGCTCGTTTCCGGGGGATGACAGTTTCTTTGTACCAACTGGCCTTAACCATAGGTATTGTTTTGGCATACTTTTCAAATGCTTATTTAGCCAACCACACACAAGATGCATTTGCCACAGCGGGAATTCAAAAGATCTTCTCGGCCGAGGTATGGCGTGCCATGCTCGGGCTGGGTGCGGTACCCGCAGCTATATTTTTGGTGATGCTGTTTTTAGTGCCCGAATCGCCAAGATGGCTATTGTTAAAAGGGCAGGAACAGAAAGCAAAGGCAATACTCACCAAAATAGATGGTGTCGAAGCGGCCGATCACGAAATAGCCGACTTTAACAAATCACACGGCAGCGACGAGGATACCTCTTTAAGACAACTATTCACCCCAATGTATCGCACACCGCTATGGATTGGTTTGTTACTCCCTTTTCTCTCGCAGGTGTGCGGCATAAACGCGGTAATTTATTATGGCCCGAGGATTTTGGAACAGGCGGGCTTTACCCTGAACAACGCGTTGGGCGGGCAGGTAACCATAGGATTGGTAAACGTAGTATTTACGTTTGTGGCCATTTTTACCATTGACAAATGGGGGCGGAGGCCACTGCTGGTTGTTGGTATAGGCGGGGCCGTATTGGCGCTTTTGGTTATCGGCCTGCTCTTCGCTTGTAATATCACTACCGGCCCGTGGATATTGATTTTCATCTTAATGTTCATCGCCTGCTTTGCCTTTTCTTTCGGGCCGGTATGCTGGGTGGTCATCGGCGAGATATTTCCGAATGCAATCCGCGGCAAAGCCATGGCACTTGCAACGCTATCCCTATGGGTAGGCAACTTTTTGGTGGGGCAGTTAACGCCGCTGTTGCTGGATGGCGTAGGCCCGTCCGGAACGTTCTGGCTGTTTGCATTGTGCTGCTCGCCGGCTTTATGGATAACCTGGAAACTAATACCCGAAACCAAGGGTAAATCCCTGGAAACGATAGAAACCTTTTGGAAAACAAATTATGCCCCTAAAAAATAAATGCCGATGAAAATAAACGATACACCATAAAACATTAACAGGCTGTGTATGATGAGCTAAACCGGCATCGGGCGCAGCAATAAACTAAACCTCAATTTAAACCATTGCCAATTATTACTAAAAACCAATTATGAATGAGAGACTTTTTACACACTTAAAGGTTAGATACCTTTATTTTTTAATGCTGCTGGGGTGCGTCCTCACGGTGAGGGCCCAGGCCCAAACCACGGTGACCGGAAAAGTAACCGACAGCAAGGGCCTTACTATGCCCGGCGTTAGCGTGTCGGTAAAGCATTTTCAGGGCGGGGCAATCACCAACAAAGAGGGCGATTACTCCGTGAGGATGCCCGAGCGTGCCGATACACTGGTATTTACCTTCGTAGGCTATACCAAACAGGAAATCGCTGTAGGTAAATGGACACTTGTTAATGTGATTTTGCTGGAAAACAAAAACGACCTGAACGAGGTGGTTGTTGTGGCCTACGGCCAGCAGAAAAAGGAAAGCCTGGTAAGTGCTATAACCACGGTATCGCCCAAGGATATTAAGGGGCCCACAAGCAACTTAACCACCATGCTGGCGGGTCGTATCTCTGGTTTGATCTCCTACCAGCGTAGCGGCGAGCCGGGGGCAGATAATGCTTCCTTCTTTATCCGCGGTATCACATCATTCGGCGCCGGTAAAATAGACCCATTGATACTGATAGATGGCATGGAATCTACCAACACCACGCTTGCCCGTTTGCAGCCGGATGATATTGCCGGTTTCTCGGTATTGAAAGATGCTGCTGCCTCATCGCTTTACGGCGCACGCGGTGCAAATGGCGTAATACTGGTAACCACAAAATCGGGTAAGGTTGGCGACACCAAAATGAATGTGCGTTTCGAGAACTCAGTTTCCTCAAACACGCAAAACTTCCGTTTGGCAGATAACATTACTTACATGCAATTGGCTAACGAAGGGTCCTTAACACGTAACCCCTTAGCTGCGTTGCCATACAGCCAAACCAAGATAGATCATACCATAGCAGGTGATAACCCTTTGCTTTACCCAAGTAACGATTGGATCGGTTCCTTGATTAAGGACTACACCAGTAATCAACGGCTCAACTTAAACATAACCGGAGGTGTTAACAAAGCGCAATATTATGTTGCAGCTACTGCCAACCAGGATAACGGCATTTTAAGAACGCAGGCAAATAATAACGTTAATAACAATGTTAGCCTTAAAAGCTACCAGATCCGCTCTAACATCAATATCAAATTAACCTCTTCTACCGAGGCTATTTTAAGAACCTCCGGTGATTTTGATGACTTTAGCGGCCCTGTTGGCGGTGGCGGCGCTGTATTTGCCAGCACGTTAAATGCCAACCCGGTACTGTTCCCTGCTACCTACCCGGCATCAGCTTTGCCGTTTGCAAATCACCCGCTGTTTGGTAACGCACGTCGTGGCTCCAACGGCGATTACTATACCAACCCCTTGGCTTCCATGGTGTCAGGCTATCAGCAATATAACACCTCTACGCTGAACGCACAGGTAGAATTGAAGCAGGATTTGAACTTCATTACCCAGGGCCTGTCTGCCCGCGCCATGATTTACACAAAGCGCTATTCTTATTTCGACTTAAGCCGTCAATATACACCGTTCTACTATGCCTCGGCAGCATCCATCAACGATCCCAAGGGCTACGTGCTGTCATTGATCAACGAAAATACGGCAACAGAATACCTTAACTATAAAGAAGGTTCAAAGCTTACCAATACCACTACTTACGGCGAGCTTGCTGTTAACTATAACCGCACCTTTAATAAAGTACACAACCTAAGCGGCTTACTTATCGGTATCCGTCGCAACTACTTAAATGGTAATGCCGGCGATCTGCAATCATCGCTGCCATTTCGTAATGAGGGCGTTTCTGGCCGTTTTACGTATGGGTATGATAACAGGTATTTATTGGAGACCAACTTTGGTTACAATGGCTCGGAGCGTTTTGCGCAAAACAACCGGTTCGGTTTTTTCCCATCCATCGGCGTAGCCTGGAACGTTAACAACGAGAAATTTTTTGAGCCGATAGCCCGCACCATCACCAAATTAAAGTTCCGCGCAACTTACGGCTTAGTAGGTAACGACCAGATTGGCAACGCCAGCGATAGGTTCTTCTACCTCTCAAACGTATCGCTTAACGATGGTAACTATGGCGCTTACTTTGGCGAGAACTACAACTTCTACAGGCCGGGAGTATCTATCTCCAGGTATGCGAATGATGCCATTACCTGGGAGAAATCGCAAAAGCTAAACATAGGTATGGACCTTGGCCTTTGGGATGCGCTTAACATCACCATTGATGCCTACCACGAACGCCGCAGCAATATTTTGATGCAACGCGCTTATATACCAAGCACCATGGGCCTTACCGCACCGGTTAGTGCCAACGTGGGTATTGCCGAAGGTAAAGGCGTGGATGTTGCAATGGATTACAACAAAACATTTGGGCAAGCCTGGTTGCAAATGCGCGGAACGTTTACTTATGCAGCCAGCAAATTACTGGTTAACGAGGAGCCAAACTACCCCGCTAACATGTCGTATTTATCCCGCGTTGGACAATCGCTCGGCGAATCGTACGGCTTAATTGCCGAGCGCCTTTTTGTGGATGATGAGGATGTGAAAAACTCGCCAAAGCAAAACTTCGGCGAAGTAAGAGGGGGCGATATCAAATATCGCGATGTAAACGGAGACGGCCAGATAACCGCGCTTGATATGGTGAACGGTATTGGTTACCCAACCACACCGGAGATCATCTACGGTTTCGGTTTTTCATTCGGATACAAAAATTTCGATATCAGCACCTTCTTCCAGGGCTCGGCAAGGTCGTCGCTGTTTATCGATCCTGCTGCTATCTCTCCGTTTGTGCAGGATGGTGCTAACCAACACGGTTTGTTGAATGTTATCGCAAATGACCATTGGTCAGAAGATAACCGCAACCTATACGCTTTTTGGCCGCGTTTAGGGCTCACCCAAAGCGCCAACAACAACCAGCCATCAAACTGGTGGATGCGCAATGGGGCTTTCCTAAGAATGAAAAGCGCCGAAATTGGCTATAACATTAAAGGGAATGCACTTAAACGGCTCCATATCTCGGGCTTCAGGCTTTATGCAAATGGCTCCAACTTGTTTCTTGTGAGCGCATTCAAACTTTGGGATCCCGAGCAGGGTGGGAACGGCCTGGGTTACCCTATACAAAAAGTGTTTAACCTGGGTTTAAATATCCAATTGTAAACCAATTAGCTAATTATAGAGATGAAAAGATTTAAAACATATATAGGCAGCCCCAGCCACACCATTGTTGCCTTAACAATGCTGCTGATTGTGGCGGCAGGCTGTAAAAAAAGCTACCTGGATATTGTGCCGGATAACGTGGCTACCATTGATAACGTTTTTGCCAATCGTAACGAGGCAGAGAAGTATTTATTTACTTGCTACACCTACCTGCCGCAAGAAGGCCATCCGGATAAAAACCCGGCCTTTAGCGGTGGCGACGAAGCCTGGACCTACTGGCCAATGACTCAGGATTTCTTCTTCCTGGATCCATACAACATTGCCCGTGGTAACCAAAACCGCGATAACCCCTACATGAACTATTGGGACAGCTTCGACGGTAAATCATTATGGCAGGGTATCCGTACCTGTAATATCTTCCTGGAAAATGTTGACCGTGTGCCGGATCTGCAACCCTATGTAAAAGAACGTTGGGTGGCCGAGGCTAAATTTTTAAAAGCCTACTACCACTGGTACCTATTACGGATGTACGGCCCTATCCCTATTCTGGATAAAAACTTACCAACCACCGCAACGCCGGAAGAAGTACAGGTTTACCGTGCGCCTGTTGATTCGGTTGTGAATTATATTTCAAATCTGCTGGATGATGCCGCCGCAGGTGATGCTAACAGCGGTTTACCGAGCGTGATTACCAGCACCTCTACAGAATTAGGCCGCGTAACCAAGGTTGCTGCTTTGTCTATTAAGGCACGTGTGTTAGTTACTGCAGCAAGCCCTTTGTTTAATGGTAATACCGATTTTGCAGGTTTAAAAGGCAAGAATGGCGTACCGCTATTTAATGCAACCTATGATGCAACAAAATGGGAGCGCGCAGCAACAGCTTGTAAAGCCGCTATTGATGCAGCAAACGCAGTGAATATAAAACTGTATTATTTTAATTCATCATTGGTAACAGTTGACCCAACAACTAAAACGGAATTAAACATCCGTAACGCAATCTGCGAAAAGTGGAACAGTGAACTGATCTGGGGCTCAACAGCAAGTGGCAATCCAACTTATTGGTTACAGCTATACGCTATCCCTCAGCTCGATCCAAATAACTTCAATGGCGATTTAAAGGGCAAACTTGCACCACCGTTAAAAATGGCTGAACTGTTTTATACCAATAACGGTGTACCCATAGAGGAAGATAAAACCTGGGATTATGCCAACCGCTTTAACCTGCGCACGGTTACCAATGCAGATACCGGCATGCAGGAAGGCTACAAAACTATAGGCCTGCATTTTAACAGAGAGAGGCGTTTTTATGCAGATATGGCGTTTGATGGATCTAAATGGTTTATGAAGAATGGTAACTACAACATCCAAAGTAAATCGGAGCAGTACTCAGGTAAAAAACAAAGCCGTATTTATTCAATAACGGGCTACTATACCAAAAAGTTGGTAAACTGGAACCTGGTGTATTCATCTACCAATACCACGGTAGAATCGTATCCATGGCCGGTTATCCGCCTGGCCGATGTGTACCTGATGTATGCCGAGGCCTTAAATGAGTCAGGAAAATCAGCAGAAGCGCTACCTTATCTGAACCAGATTAGGGCGCGTGCGGGCTTAAAATCGGTAGAAACCTCATGGTCAACCTATTCTAACCAGCCGGGTAAATACACCAATGTGGAGGGCCTCCGCGATATCATTCACCACGAGCGCGCTATTGAAATGGCATTTGAAGGCAGCCGCTTTTGGGACCTTCGCCGCTGGAAAACTGCGCCGGCGGTGTTAAGCCAGCCAATTTATGGTTGGGACATTGAGAAGAGCACTTACGAGGATTATAACCGCAAAGTGCTGTTGTATAACCCAAGGTTTATTGGTCCGCGCGATTATTTTTGGCCGATAAAGGAGTACAACCTCCAGATAAATCCTAACCTGGCGCAAAACCCCGGATGGTAATTAAAAGCTTATAAATTCAATTAAATGATATTGAAAATGAAAAATATATTTTACATCTGTAGCATAGCGTTGGGCCTGCTGGCCGTCAATTCGTGCAAGCAGGAGCCGTTAGCACCGGTAGAGAAGGATAGCGTAGCCCCCGGCCAGGTTACTGATGTTACTGTAGAGAACCTTAATGGCGCGGCAAAAATCAGCTACAAATTACCCGGCGATGCCGACCTGCTTTATGTTAAAGCGCAGTACACCACCAAACAAGGTGTTATGCGCGAAACAAAGGTGAGCCGTTTTAACAGTAACCTAACCGTTGTAGGTTTTGGCGATACCAGCGCTTATAAAGTAACCCTTTATGCGGTGGATAAAAGCGAAAACGCATCTGCACCTTTAGAGGTTACGGTTCATCCGCTTACACCTTCGGTAGACCTGGTGCGTGATAGCATATTAGTTAAACCCGACTTTGGAGGTATCAATATTCAGTTCAGCAACAAAGCTGAAGAAAGCCTGGCAATCGTAGTGCTTGCGAATGATTCACTGGGGCAGTTTTCTCCTACAACAACCAATTACACCAACCTGCGGGCAGGCAACTTTGCGGTACGCAACTTGCCTGCTGTGCCAACCAAGTTTGGCGTATTTGTACGCGACAGGTGGGGTAACCTGTCCGATACGCTGATTGTTACCCTTACGCCATTCTTCGAAGTAAAGCTCGACCGTACAAAAATGAAAGGTGTTGTACTACCTACCGATGCGCCACTGGGCTATAACGGTAACATCAACGGCCTTTTTGATGGTAATATCCTCGATGGTTTCTACCACTCGGGCGATGCCGCAAGGATGCCGCAATGGTTCACCTTTGATATGGGCGTTACCGCTAAGCTGAGCAGGCTTAACTGGTACATGCGCGATCAGTTCTTCTACTCTTTGCACAATCCGCGCGTGGTTGAGATATGGGGATCCAACAACCCCAACCCGGATGGTAGTTTTGATAGTAGCTGGACCTTACTGGCCACGCACGAACAAATAAAACCATCAGGCTTACCAAGCGGGCAGCTTACCCAGGCGGATATGGATGCGGCGCATGCGGGCGAAACAGTTACGTTCGGCCTAAATACCCCAAAGGTGCGTTACATCAGGTTTAAAACGCTTAAAAACTGGTCTAACGGTACTTACGTGAATTTCTACGAATTAAGTATGTGGGGCGATCCAAACTAAAAAATTGAAGATGAAGACAATAAAGAACTTGGCCATTTTGATGACAGTCGTACTGGTGGCAGCCATCATCTCCTGTACAAAAACAACAGGAGATGCCTATAATAAATTCCAGAAAGGCGGAGAGATAGTGTATCCCGGTCGTGCAGATTCCGTACTGGCACAGGCAGGCTACAAACGCATTCAGCTTGCGGTAATATTAGGTAACGACCCGCTGGTTACTAAAATACGTGCCTACTGGAACAACCAACTCGATTCGGTTGATGTACCGGTTGACCATACTAAGGATACCGTGAAAATCATTATCCCAAACCTTACCGAGGGTAATTATAACTTTACGGTTTACACCTTTGATGCAGGCAATCATAAGTCGGTTGTGGCCAACAGCTCGGGCGTAGTGTATGGCGACAGTTATTTAAGCTCGCTCACCAACCGCACGTTAAAAACGGTAACCCCGTCACCCGATGGCAGCCAAATCCAATTGGCCTGGGGCCCATCTGCAGGCGGCGAATTAGCGACCGAAATTAATTACGTGGCACAAGACGGTACAAATCAAAGAATTTTGATGAAATCTACTGAAATTGCCACAAATTTGCCCAGTTACACCGCAAAAAGTAAATTAACATACCGGTCATTATATCGGCCGGATACTACCGCTTTTGAGGATTTTTCACCGGCGTTATCAGAAACCACATTGCCTGATTTTGAAAGGGAGTTATCTAAGTCAAATTTTAAATTAGTGGTATTGCCTACCGATGTTGGCGATGGTGGCTATGGCTGGCTTCAACAATATCTATGGGATAATAATTACAATCCGCCCGGCTTTGCTACCCAAAACAGGGTGCCTTGCTGGTTTACTTTTGATGCCGGAGCAGCCGCGGCTATCAGCCGGTTTAAAACATGGCAGGCAAACGACAGGCTTTACGAGAAAGAAAGCGTAAAAACTTTTGAATTGTATGGCAGTAACAACCCTTCGGCAGATGGCAGTTTTGATGCCAGCTGGACAAAAATAGGCGGTACATATACCTCGATAAAACCTTCCGGGCAGCCGGTTGGCAATAATACGCAGGCTGATGTGGACTATGCAAAGGCGGGCGAAGAATTTACAGCACCTGCCGGAACGCCTAAGTTTAGATACTACCGGTTTAAACTACTAACCAACTGGGGTAACAGCGGCTTTATGACGATGGAGGAATTTAGCTTTTACACGCACGATAGATAATAGCCAGCAGCCCGGTTCTTATAGATAGATTGATGAAAAATATTAAAATAGCCATCGCCGCGCTCTCCCTTATTTTAGCAATAGAGGAGAGCTACGGCCAAACCAAACAGCCGATAGATTACGTGGACCCGATGATAGGCACCTCCAACTCCAGGTGGATGCTTTTCCCGGGGGTAACCCAGCCCAATGGGATGGTGAAACTAAGCCCGGATAATCAGGGCAGCGTATGGCAGGGGGGGTATGATTATGCTATTGGCAGTATCCACGGCTTTTCATTTTTACACGGCTGGACGATGGCGGGATTATCAACCATGCCCGCGAACGGTGATTTGGCGCTGAGCCCTGGTTCGGCAGACGCGCCGTTTAAAGGGGCCGGCGCCGGCTATCATTCCCGTTTTGATCATAAGGATGAGCACGCCAGCCCGGGTTATTATTCTGTTTACCTCATCGACCCAAATGTAAAAGCGGAACTTACCGCGACAGAGCGTACCGGCGTACAGCGCTATAACTTCCCTGCCGATCCATCAAATCGGGTAATGATACAAATGAACCCGCCGCAGGAGTATGGTTACGATATGAAGGATGCCGTGATAACTAAAGTAAGCGATACCGAGATACAGGGCTATGCTAAAATTTCAGCGGCTAATTTTAATGATTACACTCTGCACTTTGTGATGCAGTTTAACAAGCCCTTCAGCAAATTCCGGGGGTTTAGGTACGGACAGGAGGTTAAAGGCGAAACTGAGGTGAAAGCGGATAAAGAATTGGGAGCCTATGTTACCTTCCCCACTATAAAGGCCGAGCAGATTATTGTACGCACCGGCATCTCTTTCGTAAGCATTGAACAGGCAAGGCTTAACCTCCAAACAGAGCTGAAACCTTTTGGTTGGGATTTTGATGCGCTGGTAAAACATAACCGTGCCGTTTGGAACAAGCAGTTGAGCACCATAATGGTGAGCGGTGGCACTGAGCAGGATAAGATAAAATTCTACACCAACTTTTACCGGTGCTTTACCGCCAAAATGATTATGAGTGATGTTAACGGCAAATACCTTGACGCCTGCGAAAATTTACAGCAGTTAACTGGCGGCCGCAAGGCAATGATTGGTGGTGATGCTTACTGGAATTCGTTTTGGAATTTGAATCTGCTTTGGACCTTATCCTCGCCGGAGTTTGTGCAGCAAATGGTATATACACAGTTGGAGATGTACGAAAAAACCGGGTGGACATCAAAAGGGGCGGCAGGGATAGAATATTCCGGCATTATGGAAGGCTCGCACGAAATGGCATTGATGACAAGCGCCTATTTAAAAGGCATCGTAAAAAAAGATGCGGATATTGCTTATGCGGCCATGCGGAAAAATATGGAGGTTGAGCCTGGGGCTGTTTGTGGGGGTAATCCGGGCAACCCCCAGATAAGTACGTACGCCAGGATGGGCTACGTACCGATAGAATATGGCGTAACATCAAAAACATTGGATTATGCCTACGATGACTGGTGCGTGGCGCAAATTGCCGCGTTTTTGAACAAACAAAGCGACTTTGATTTTTTCATGAAAAGATCCGGCAATTGGCGCAACGTTTTCAACCCGGCTAACCGTTACGTTACACCAAAAAAGGAAGACGGAAGTTATGTAGCCAACTTCGACAGGTTCTCTGTAAGCCACTTTGTGGAAGGCAACGCATGGCAGTATTCTTTCTATGTACCGCATGATATACCTGGGGTGGTAACTGCAATGGGAAAAGACACTTTTGTAACCCGTTTAAAAGAAGGCTTTAAAAAATCGGTGTTCCACAAGTTTGCTGCGCATGCGCTAGATCGTACCCAGGGGCAATCTGCCGAGTATTATATCAACCATGGAAATGAAGTAAATATGCAGGCGGCATACCTTTTTAACTATGCCAACCGCCCCGACCTTACGCAATACTATACGCGCAAAATATTGAATACCTTTTACGATGCTTCGCCCTACGTTGGTTGGAATGGTGATGAGGACGAGGGGCAGATGGGGGCATGGTATGTGATGAGCGCTTTAGGATTATTTGAGATGAATGGGGGGACCTCGCCAGATCTGCGGGTGGATATCACCAGCCCGTTATTTACGGATATGACCATAAATCTCGATCCACGTTTCTTCAAAGGAAAGCAGTTTGTGATAAAGGCTCACAACAATTCGCCAAAAAATATTTATATAAAATCTATAAAGTTAAACGGACGCACTTTAAGCAACAATCACATCAGCTTTAAAGATATTACCGCAGGTGGTAGGTTAGAATTGTTTATGAGTGCTTCGCCGGGTCGGTAATATTAAATGGTTAAGTATTGTGACCATAAACAAACCAACATCGATTGCCTGTAACAGCGGCCTAAGAAAATGCGCTCTCCCGGCTGCTTCGGCTGTAAATTAAGGTTTATGGGTTTTGGCAGTACACGGCCACACAATCACGCTTTCAGGTTTTTATTGAACATTATTAATCAATCTACTTTCTGTATGAGAAAAGTATTATCGACTTTAACCGGATTTGCTATTTGTTGACTTACATTAGTTCTCATAATGTTTTAAGCATTAAAAAGTGAAACAAAATTAAGCTTGCAATCACATCTGTACAAGATGTTCAAAATATGAACATCTTGATTATCAAATCAATAAATCGTTTTGGTGAGTAGGGGATTTCTAAAACTTACTCACCGAATTACGCCCCTTTTTATTGCGAATTGGTGAATAATATAGCCATTTGACTAAAAAATAAAAGCCTGCAATCATTTGATTTGCAGGCTTTTAGTCTGTTTTAACATTGAACTTAGTGGAGCCGGAGGGATTCGAACCCTCGTCCAAACATGGTATAAAGTAAGCTTTCTACATGCTTAGCTGTTATTTAATTGTAGGGACTATGGAAGGTTAACCGCTTACCTGTACCTTAATCCTTAGGTGCTTTGTTTCGCTTGCTTACCACACCTTTAAGCAGGCTATTTCCGTTTTTCGATGCCCCGGTTGCCGATCCAACAGAACAGAAAACCGGCGGGACAAAAGCTATACTAATTCTAAATTAGGCAGCTAAGGCAAAATTATTTTCGCCATTTGAAAGTTTGAGCGTTCAGATTTTAGCGCTAATTCACCCAACGCGCTGCATGCTTACTTATTTATCTCCATCCTGTCAATTCCGGTCGACCCCATTTTTTTGAAGTTCGCAGTAGGCGGTTGCCAGTTTGCAGATAACGCAAAGTTACTAATTTTAGTTTGCAGTTTACAGTAGCAGTTCACCGAATTATCCTACCAGGTGTCTAACGAAAGGTATTTTACTCATCAACAACACCAAGAGCCACGATAACAGGAAGCATAACAAAGCCACCAAGGGTATGCTGAGCCATGGGTTGAACAACGCGTAGGTGATATCGTTCAGCTCTAAAATATTCAGGATGAGTGCGTGACAAAAATAGATGCCCAGCGTATATTTTCCGGCGTTCTCGCAGAGGCTTATGATTTTTGGAGGAATCTTTTCTGTGGTATGTTTCGCAATAAGGAACGCGCTTGCAGCCAGCGGCACCACAAAGGGGCCAACTGGTTCATAAAAATAAGTGCTTAGCTCCCCGGTTTTCACTTCCAGATAATAAGTGCCTATGGTAATTACTGTCGCCAGGCAACAGAATATCAAAATAATCAAAAGTATGGTCCCTGGAAAATTGAATTGCTTATTAGTGAGGTAGTAGCCAAGAACAAGGTAACCGGTGTAGCCGGCGAAATTGTGTAGGTCTATTGCTGTTTCGAAACGGTCGAGATATGGCTCGCTGATGAGGATGGTAATAAACCATAGGGCCAAAAAATAGAGCAGTTCCCGCTCGGTAGCATTCCGCGCAAATTTGCCCAGGATAGGGATAAACAGGTACATGCCAATAAGCAGGTAAACGTACCACAAATGGTAAGAGCTGCCCGTTTTTAGCTGATGCAATACCATTTTTATGCAACCCCAGGCATCGGCAGGGAATACGATTATTTCGTTATACCATTGATAGCCCACATACACCAGGCTCCAAAACAGGAAAGGGAGTATCAGGCGGCCAAGGCGTTTCCGCAGGAAATCGCCCAGTTCATATTCGCGTTTTAGCAGCAATGCGCCGGTTACCATTACAAATACCGGCACGGCAAATCGG
This sequence comes from Mucilaginibacter sp. P1_D10, assembly GCF_056406215.1. Lineage (NCBI taxonomy): Bacteria > Pseudomonadati > Bacteroidota > Sphingobacteriia > Sphingobacteriales > Sphingobacteriaceae > Mucilaginibacter > Mucilaginibacter sp. P1_D10. Next base: position 210,121 of record NZ_JBFUAP010000003.1, read on the forward strand.
GTTAGGGCATTATAAACGTCTGCTGCCATCCAATTGCCAGGTGTAGCCGTTTTATAATTGAACAACAAAGGAGAGGCCGTATGTAAAACTACCACTGCAGCCATGCTTATCAACCGCAGGTTGTTTATCCAGCTTATGTTTGGGCTTTTGGCAGTCGAAAGGCTCTGTTTCATGGATATGATTGCGATGAATGCAGGGGGCGTAGCTTGCTACCACAATGCCCTTTGCAAATACCGTGCAATATATTAGTTTTGGTAGAGCAAAATCCCCCTTACCAAACTATTATTACCATGCCAATTACTACAACCGTTATCACCGGCGCAACATCCGGCATAGGCAAAGAAACTGCTTTGGCGCTCGCAAAAAAAAACCATGCTCTTTACCTGCTGGTGCGCGATATGGATAAAGGAGAACAGGTAAAGCAGGAACTGATAAGCATATCCAAGAATAACAATATCTACCTGGTTTCTTGCGACCTGGCCGATATGGATAGCATCCGCAATGCTACGGGCATCCTCAAAAGCAGCCTCTTCAGCATCAATGTACTGATAAATAACGCAGGAGGGATATTTGCCACTCGACAGGTTACCAGGGATGGTTTCGAGATGACGTTCGCGGTAAATTACCTCGGGCATGTCTTGCTTACCCAATTGCTGATGCCCTTGCTGGAGAAAGGGCAGGCCCGCATAATTAACGTTAGCAGCGATGCACACCGCCTGGGTAAAGCGCAGTTTAAAGATCTGCAGTGGGAAACCGCACACTACTCGCCGCTTAAGGCTTACGCTATGGCCAAGCTTTTCAATATATACTTTACACGTTCTATCGCCGTAAAATACGGGCCAAAGGGTGTTACATCATTTGCCCTGCATCCCGGCGTGGTAAACACCAATTTCGGGGCCGGGCTCAGCGGATTCAGCAAGGTGTGGCTTTGGTTGGCACGACCGTTTATGATAACGGCAGAACAGGGAGCGCAAAATGTGGTTTACCTGGCAACGGGGAGCCGCATAGATGCCAAAAGCGGCAAATACTTTAAAGGCGGGAAGGTGCATAGCCCGGCTGCGAGGGCAACGGACGATGATGCCCGCAAAAAGCTATGGGAGATGAGCATGGAAATGATAGAACCCTTCCTTTAGGCTAACCAAAGCATGTTTGAACATAAATAAAATGACAATTCTGTAACATTTCTGTTTTCAAACGCTTTGATTCGATTTTTTTGAGTTAGCTTAGTATCATTAAATCAGCCTAAAAAAAATGACTATCAACAAAAAACTATTGGCCACTGCAACGCTGCTATCGGTAGTTGTGTTTATGGCCATGTCGCCCGCGCCACAGCCCGAAGAGCATAAATTCAAAAATTTAAAGGTTTTGCCAAAACACATTACTGATAAGCAATTAGATGCAGTAATGGATGAATGGGCGCACTCCTTGAACGTACATTGCAATTTTTGCCACGTACGCGACGAGCAGGCCCACAAAATGGACTTCGCCAGCGATGCCAAGCCCGAAAAAGATATGGCTCGCCATATGTATAAAATGATGAACGACATCAACAAAAAATATTTCGAGGCCAAAAAGGATAGCTTGGGTATGATGACGCAAACCGGTATCAACTGCTACAGTTGCCACCGTGGTGTATCGCACCCGGAAGTTGTTGCCCCACCAGCGCCGCAACGCCGTGGCCCGGGTGGCCCGCCTCCTGGTGGTCCCGGTGCACCTGGTGCTCAACCGCCTGCGGGTTCACCTGCTCCTGGCACGCAGCCACCATCAGGGAAATAACGATTTAGGTACAGCCTAATGAAGCCGCCACAAAAAAGGGCGGCTTTTTTATTTTATTGATATTTTGCGCTAATTTGTTCAGTTGCTCTTATTGCCGTACCTTGAATGCGCCAATGTGCTGTTGACCCAATAAACCAACCAATTATGAAAGAAACATTGCCCTCCCGCCGAAAATTCATTGCACAAACCTTAACAGTAACGGGTGGGGTAGCCCTGCTGGGGCTAAACTCGGCATTCAGGCTGTCAGGCAGCAGGGCCGAAGGGATTACCGTACAGCAAATTATCGATCTGATACTTAAAGAAGGCGGCCTCAGCCCCATACCCGGCACGGTTGATACTCTCAAAAGTGGCAGCGCCGATATGGTGGTTACCGGCATAGTTACCACCATGTTTGCTACGATTGCCGTGATTGAACAAACAGCGAAGCTGGGAGCTAATTTTATCATCGCGCACGAACCCACCTTTTATAACCATACCGACGATAAGGAATTTGTGAAGAATAACCCGGTTATGCAGCAAAAACTCGATTTGTTGAATAAATACAAAATAACCGTATGGCGTTGCCACGACTATATCCACTCCATAAAACCCGATGTAATTGGGTACGGGGTGTTGAAGAAGGCCGGCTGGCTACCATATTATAAAGGAGGTACTACGGTTGTAATCCCTAAGGAAAGCCTGCGCCAGGTAGTACAGCACTTAAAGTCGACGCTTAATATAGCGCACCTGCGGGTAATTGGCGATTTAGAGCAGCCTTGTGAGAAACTCACGATCATTCCGGGTGCGGCCGGCGGCAAATGGCACCTTACGGCGGTAGTTAACGATAAACCCGACGTATTGATAATCGGCGAGCAATCTGAATGGGAGACAGCCGAATTTATAAGAAACGCCAATGAGGAAGGCCGGAAAATTGCCTTGATCGTACTGGGCCATTCGGTGAGCGAAGAACCCGGCATGGAGTATTTTGTAGAATGGCTTCAGCCCAAACTGCCAGGTATGAAAATAACGCATATCGCCTCGGGCGACCCGTTTACGTGGATGTGAGTGAACACGAATTTCACGAATTTGGAGCTGCCACGAATTTTACAAATCGTTAGGCGCTTTCACTGCGCGAAGTAAACGGCTCAATTACAATTGCGCTTTGTGAAATTCGTCTCAATTCGTGGATTTAGTGTTCACTCAATTCGTGCCCTATAAATTCTGCGCTATAACAAACCCGCTTGCCCAGGCCCACTGGAAGTTGTAACCGCCTAGCCAGCCCGTAACATCTACGCATTCGCCACCGAAGAACAGGCCCGGTACCTTTTTGCTTTCGAGGGTTTTGGAGGATAGTTCGTTGGTGTCTACCCCGCCGGTCATCACTTCGGCCTTATCATAACCCTTGGTGCCTGCCGGTTTTACTTTAAACTCGTGTATCAGTATGCTGATGTCTTCAAGTTCGGTTTTGGTAAGGGAGGCGAGGTTTTTTTCGGCCGGCACGTAATCGCTAAGCGCGTCGGCAAATTTTCGGGTAAACAGGCCGGCAAGGTAAGCCAGCAGCATTTTTTTGCCGTTTTGCTCGCGCTCGGTCAGTATCATCTCTGTGATATCTTTGCCGGGGAGCAGGTCGATATAGATAGATTCGCCGGGTTTCCAGTACGAGGATATCTGTAAAATGGCCGGGCCGCTCAATCCCCAATGCGTAAACAGGATATTTTCTTCAAAGCTTGCCCTGTCGTTCCATACCCGGCAAAATACACTGTTGCCGCTTAGCTGCTCGTACCAGGGCTGGTCTTTGCCGGTGATGGTGAGCGGCACCAGGGCAGGGAAGGTTTCGGTAACCAGCATACCGAATTTACGCGCCGCGCGTAAACCGAAATCTGTTGCCCCCATTTTGGCTATCGGCAGGCCGCCGGAGGCGATGACCACTTTAGGAACCGATAGGGTTTGTTGCTTGCCATGCCGTTCGAAGGAAATAGTAAAGCCGTCCGCATCTTGCTCAATGGCGGTAACCTCGGCATCGCACCAAATTTCCTGCCCCAAATCATCGCATAGGGTGGTAAAAACATTCACTACATCTTTCGCTTTATCGCTCACGGGGAACAATTGGCCCAGGGTTTTCTCTTTGCCTTCTATCCCGTAGGTTTCAAAAAAAGTAACGGTATCGTCAACCGTCCATTGCGCTAAAGCCGAACGGCTGAAATGTTCGTTTTGTGATATGAATTGCTTGTGCGTAGCATACAGGTTGGTGTAATTGCACCTGCCACCGCCGCTGATGAGTATTTTTGCGCCGGGCTTATCGTTTTTCTCCAGTACCAGCACGCGTTTGCCTAAAAAGCCGGCTTGTACGGCGCACATGAGCCCGCAGGCGCCTCCACCGATAATTATCGCGTCGAATTGGGTTTGTTTTGTTAAATTTGCTGTCATGGATGATGTTTCGCAAATATCAGAATTTGGAAAGATACTTATCTTTTTAATTACAGGCATCGTAATGATACTGATGCTATTCGGCGTGAACCGCTTGCTGGCCCCTCGAAACCCTAACCCAGAGAAGCTTAGTACCTACGAATGCGGCGAAGAACCTACCGGCAATGCCTGGCTGCCCTTCAATTCGCGTTTCTACGTCATCGCACTGGTGTTTTTATTATTCGATGTAGAGATGGTGTTCGTGTTTCCATGGGCCACCGTTTTCGGCAACAAGGAGATTATTCAATTAGATCCGCGCTGGGGCTGGTTCTCGCTTATCGAGATGTTCATCTTTTTAGGCATCCTCATTTTAGGTCTCGCCTATGTTTGGGTAAAAGGCGACCTCGACTGGATAAAACCAAACCCAACCGTGCCCGATTCCGGCACCAACATCCCGCAATCGCTGTATGATAAAATAAACCTGCAGCAAAGCGCGTTTAAAGTAAAAGCGTTCAGCCTGCAAGCTCCTGCTACTGCCACTAATCCGACTGCAACTGCATCTGCCACTGCAACTTCCCCGCCCAAGCCTATGTTTAAACCAAGTTTTAAAAAGCCCGCAAATGACGCCTGATTTAACTAACGAAAGCGGCGGCATCGTCATAACCAAGATGAACGATCTGCTCAACTGGGCGCGGCTGTCGTCGCTTTGGCCGCTGAGTTTCGGTATTGCCTGCTGCGCTATAGAAATGATGGGTGCCATGGCCGCTACCTATGACCTCGACCGTTTCGGCGTTTTCCCGCGTCCATCCAGTCGCCAGGCCGATGTAATTATCATAGCCGGTACCGTTACCTTTAAAATGGCCGAGCGCATCAAGCGCCTCTACGAGCAAATGCCCGACCCAAAATATGTGATCAGCATGGGATCTTGCAGTAACTGCGGCGGCCCTTACTGGCAGCACGGTTACCACGTGGTAAAGGGTGTTGATAGGGTAATACCCGTAGACGTTTACGTACAAGGCTGCCCCCCGCGCCCCGAAGCGCTGATAGGCGCCATACTGGAACTGCAAAAGAAAATTGAGCAGGAAAGTTTGGTAGGGTAAACTGTCTGAACTCGAATTTTAAGGAATTAACGAATTGTCAGAATTAAAGCCTGTGCATTATTCCATATTCTATGAATTCTCACTATGCAGAGCGGATATGCTGCGTGTGAATGTCCTCGAGCCGCCGGGTCCTTTTTTAAAGAGACCCAGAGAGACGCAAGTTCGACATAACGTGGAAGTTCAAAATCCCATAAATCGTAAAAATCTGCTTAATCCCGGTTCAGACCATTACATTTGTTACCTATGCAAAAAATACTGGTAGCAAACCGTGGCGAGATAGCTTTGCGGGTAATGCGCTCCGCGCGCGAAATGGGCATTAAAACCGTGGCCGTTTATTCTTCTGCCGACCGCGAGGCTTTGCACGTACGCTATGCCGACGAAGTCGTGTTCATCGGCGAAGCACCGTCAAACCAAAGTTACCTTGTCGGCGATAAAATTATTGCGGCCTGTAAGCTGACCGGTGCCGAAGGCATACATCCCGGCTACGGCTTTTTAAGCGAGAACGCTGCTTTTGCCCGGCAGGTACGTGAGGCAGGCTTGATACTCATCGGCCCCTCGCCCGAGGCTATGGAGGTAATGGGCAACAAGCTATCCGCCAAGGCCGCCGCATTAAAATACAACATCCCCATGGTGCCCGGCACCGAAGAAGCCATTACCGATATTGCCGAAGCAAAGCTCCGCGCGGTTGAAGTAGGCTTCCCTATACTTATCAAGGCTGCGGCGGGCGGCGGCGGCAAAGGCATGCGCATAGTAGATACCCCCGAAGATTTTGTAGAACAGATGGATCTCGCCGTATCCGAGGCTACTTCGGCGTTTGGCGATGGATCGGTATTCATAGAGCGTTATGTTTCTTCGCCGAGGCATATAGAGATACAGGTTTTGGGCGATACGCATGGCAATATCCTACACCTGTTCGAGCGGGATTGCTCGGTACAGCGCCGCCATCAAAAGGTGATGGAAGAAGCGCCATCATCGGTATTGACTCCCGAAATTCGCGAAGCCATGGGTAAATGCGCGGTGGATGTGGCGCGTTCTGTAAACTATACCGGCGCAGGCACGGTAGAGTTTATTATGGATGAACAGCTCAACTTTTACTTTTTAGAAATGAACACTCGCCTGCAGGTTGAGCACCCGGTAACGGAGCTGATTACCGGCATAGATTTGGTGAAAGAACAGATAAAAATTGCCCGTGGCGAAGCCATCAGTTTTAAACAGGAAGACCTGGAAATAAAGGGCCATGCCATGGAATTGCGCGTTTACGCCGAAGACCCCGCCAATAACTTCCTGCCGGATATCGGCACGCTGCAAACCTACATTACCCCAAAAGGCCCCGGCGTAAGGGTAGATGATGGCTTTGAGCAAGGCATGGAAATCCCCATTTATTACGACCCAATGATTGCCAAGCTCATCACCTACGGTAAAGACCGCACCGAGGCCATAGAACGCATGGTACGCGCTATTGACGAATACCACATTACCGGCATCACCACCACTTTGCCTTTCGGCAAATTCGTAATGCAGCACGAGGCCTTTACCTCGGGGCAGTTCGATACGCACTTCGTAAAGAAATACTTTACGCCGGAATCACTGGATACCGGTACGGAGGAAGAGGCTTTAATCGCTGCTTTGGTGATGGAGAAGCTATTGGGCTGTAACAAGATTGTTTTGGCGGAAAGTAACGGAGGTGGGGTATCTAATTGGGTGAAGAACAGGAGTTAATATTGCTTTTTCATCAACGAAATCATTTAATCATTAAAATCAACGGTTCAGAGCATTCCCTCCAACTCCACCAATAACCCCACCTGCGCGGGCACTATCTTCTGCTTCGCGACATCCACATCAAACCAATCCGCCCTATCTACTTCTTCAAAGCTGGCCATTTTGCCCGATTTGGGCGGCCACTCCATTTCGAACTCATTGCTTTTGATATTGGCAGGATCTATGTAGGCCTCCACCGCCCATGCCTGCACTACTTTGCCGCTTTTGTATTTGATAGGGGCAAGGGCGATGAAATGGCCGTCGATAGCATGTCCTGTTTCTTCTTCAAACTCCCTTTTGGCTGCAATTAGCGGGTCCTCGTCGCTTTCGTACTCCCCTTTGGGGATACTCCATACACCGGCATCCTTTTTTGCATAGAATGGTCCGCCGGGATGTACCAGGAAAACCTGCAGGTGGTTATTGAATTTCCGGTAGGCTAAAATCCCCGCGCTTTGCTTTGGCATGTTTAAATCAATTTGATGGTAAGATAACGAAACGCAAAGTTTTATACTTAGTTTTATCTGACCAATTTAACCGGTTATGGAAGACATCAGGTGGAAGAAATTCAAGCTTTGCGGCGACTATAATGTGGATATGCGCAGCCTTTACCTGGCCTGGGCCACGCCCGGTGGACTGGAGAAATGGTTCCTGCGCAAGGCCGATTTTTTCACCGTTCCCCAACGCCGCCGCGAACCTGATGAGCAGATTGCTAAAGAAGATACCTACGCATGGCACTGGCACGGTTACGATAATACCGTTACCGAAAAAGGCAACGTGCTGGAAGCCAACGGCAAGGATTTCATCAAGTTTACGTTTACCGGGAATACAACCGTAAGCGTGTCTTTCTCCACACGCAACGGGCTCACCATCATCGATTTGTTGCAGGAAGATATCCCGCAGGAGAGCGACCCCGAAAAGAACCTGCTGGTGCAATGCCAGATAGGGTGGACGTTTTACCTCGCCAACCTAAAATCGGTAATGGAAGGCGGAAAGGATTTGCGCAACAAAAGGGTGGAACTGGCTAGTTGTTTTAAATAGGGGTACGCTAAAGGATATTAATGATTAGCTATAAAACTGCATTTGTATTCATCATCGTTTTGTTTTTCAAATCGGCAACCCTTTTTGCACAAATCGACACCCTACACCTGTATTACAACATCAACCAAAAAGATGTAAACCTGCACCGGCAAAAACTCGATTCGGCTTTTGTGGCGGATAGCAGCCGCATAGAAGCAATAAGGATTATCGGGTACGCGGATTATTTAGGTAGCACGACATACAACGCGGGGCTAAGCTTAGCCCGTGCGGATAATGTTAAGTCTTACCTGCAACAGCTTTTGCCGGGAATAGATATTTCAAGCGAAGGAAAAGGTGAGCTGGCATCTTACGGACAAACAACTTCCAAAGGAAGCCCAAAGGATAGGAGGGTGGATGTTATCGTGCTCAAAACTATCCCGTTGTTACCTATGCCGCCCGATACGCTAACGGTAATAAACCACGCTGACCCTGTTTTTAGGGACACCATATTCCAGGCTAAGGTAGATAGGCTGGCCACACTGAAACCAGGAGAAAAAATCGATATAGATGAATTGCTTTTTATGGGCGGCAAGCATTTTTTGACGCCGGCATCCTACAAATACGCAGATATTTTGGTGGAGTTGATGAAGAAGCACCCTAAGCTTAAAATCAAAATTATAGGGCATATCTGCTGCGAATATAGCGGGCGGGATGGCTTCGATTTCGATAACAAGAAATACGCACTGTCTAAATATCGGGCCGAATTCGTGTACAATTACCTGGTAAAGGCCGGTATTGAGAAAAATCGGATGAGCCACAAAGGCGTTGGCAGCAGCGATCCGAAAATTTTCCCCGAGGTTACTGCCCACGATTCGGACCTGAACAGGCGCGTGGAGATAGTGGTGGTGAGCAACAACGAGTAAGTAAATTCTCATCCAAATATCCTCTTATGCCCGCCATTTAAAAATCGCGTAGCAAAACATTATTTTTGCGACATGTTTACAGGAATTATAGAAACTTTAGGCAAAATAACCGATTTGCGCCGGGAACAGGGCAACCTGCATATCACTGTGGAATCGGCCATTGTAAATGAATTGAAGATAGACCAATCGGTAGCGCATAACGGCGTTTGCCTTACGGTTGTAGGGCTTACAGAAGCCACGCACACGGTTACGGCCATAGAAGAAACCCTGAATAAAACCAGCCTTGGCCACCTAAAAGTTGGCGAGCCCGTAAACCTGGAACGCTGTATGCAGATGAACGCCCGGTTGGATGGGCACATCGTACAGGGGCATGTAGATCAAACCGCCATCTGCAACAAATTTACCGAGCTGGACGGCAGTTGGGAATACACCTTCGAATACGATGCTGCAACAGGCAACGTTACGGTTGAGAAAGGCTCAATATGCGTAAACGGCATCAGCCTTACGGTAGTAAACTCCGGTCCAAATTATTTCTCCGTAGCCATTATCCCTTACACTTATGAACATACCAACCTGCACAACGTACGCGAAGGCGGCGTTGTTAATTTGGAGTTTGATATTATTGGCAAATATGTGGCGAGGCTGATGCAGCGGTAGTAATGTTAGCTGCCGCGAGTTTCCAACTCGTGGCGGGCATTGCATCAGCTTTCAACTGACGCAAGCTGGAAGTTTGCACTATGCACACCACGAGATACGCTGCGTTAATCGCGATAGCGAAGATTTTAGGGTTCATTTATAAAACCCAAGCGCCTCCCTCAATATCCCGTCAATTTTCTCAACCGGGATATCCTGCGCGGCATCAATCAGCAATATTTTCATCCTGGCGCGTTTCTCTTGCAACAAATCAGGGTGATTGATACGACCGCCTTCTACTATACCGATATAGGGTTGCCCGTATTTCTTATGCGTCCATAAATAACAAAACATTTTGCCCTTATAGCAATACATAGGCATGCCGTATTTCCATTCCTCGGTAAGGTTGGCATCTAATGCGAGGATATGCCCGCGCAGGAATTGCAAGCAGCTTTTGGTCGGCTCGGGCTGTTGAAGGAAGTAGTTGTCTATGGGGCGAGGCATGAGAGGTTGTCTGAACCCGAATTTTTCACAAAGTAATTATTATTTTAGATGGTGTTCAAGAAAGCTTCGCAGTTTGGGGGAATTTTCCGAATTAACAGAATTATGAAATTTTAATTCTGTCAATTTATTTAATTCCTTAAAATTCGAGTTCAGACAAGTTCCTATTGCTCTACGCTGTGTATCGGCCTGAACACCCTGTTCCAGCGGATTTTGCTGAAGAACGATGCGGTGCTGTCGATGCTCATCCAGGTGATAACGGCCTTGCCTACGATATGGTCCTCGGGAACAAATCCCCAAAAACGCGAGTCTTCCGAATTGTGGCGGTTATCGCCCATCATCCAGTAGTAGTTCATCTTAAAAGTGTAGGTATCGGCTTTTTTATCGTTTATGTACACATCCTTGCCTTTAATCTCCAGTTTGTTGTGCTCATACACCTCAATAGCGCGGCTGTATAGCGCGGTGGTACTGTCGTTAAGGGTTATGGTCATCCCTTTTTTAGGTATTAGGATAGGGCCGTAATTGTCCTCATTCCATTTAAATAGTGTACTTTGAGGGAAAATACGCATATCGGCCTGGCCTTTCGGCTCATTTTTCTGTGTAATTGATTTTACGTTAGAAAAGCTTTTTACCTGCTCGTAGGCATCGGTAGGGATAATCATCTCGTAGGTATCTACGCCGTTGAAATTACCCGTCTCCACATGCAGGTCGTTTAAAATATCCTGATTTAAAGGCGTTCCGTTCGTAACAACATCGTATGATGTTTGCGCATGCGGTGCGTTTTTTACCGCTTTGCCGTCGGCATAGGCTTGGCCGTTTACAATAGTAATGGTTTCACCGGGCAGCCCAACGCAGCGTTTGATATAGTGCACGCGCATATCTACCGGGCGGGGTTCGGTTTCGGCAGGGTAGTTAAATACAACGGCATCCCCTCTCTTCACTTCGCCAAGGCCGGGCAGGCGGTAGTAGGGTAGCTGTATGGCATCCCAATAAGTTTTCATGCCGCCATAAACCGTAGACTCAGTAAACGGGATAGCTAAAGGCGTCATGGGCATGCGCGCGCCGTATGATAATTTGCTCACGAAAAGATAATCGCCTGTCATCAGGCTGCCCTCCATAGAGGCCGAAGGAATGGCAAATGCCGAAAATAGCAAACCACGGATAATGGTTGACGCAACCAGGGCGAACAAAATAGCATCTACCCATTCGCGCGCCTTGCTCTTTTTAGGCTTAGTTGTATCGGTTTTTTTGCGTGATAAGAATTTCCAATTCATAGAGCGTATGGTATTAATTTAGTATTCCTTATGCAGTTAGAGTGCGGCTTTGAGGATTTGTTACAAGCGATAGAGCGATTTTTGCCTGTAATTACTACATTTATCCTACCTATTATAGCACCCTATGTTACGTCGTAATTTTATCAAACTATCTGTTGCATCTATGGCCGCGGCAATGTACAGCAGGCTCACTTTTGCAGGTATCGGCGGCAATGCCTTTATCGACCATCCCGACGAGGCCTGGGCCGAATTGGCCGAGGGTTGGGTGAAACTAAGGGCTTCGGGCGGTTCTGCTTATACCTATAAAGATGTGCAGGTGCAATTAAAAGCCGCAGGCAATGCGCAGGCAGTTTATGTACAATCGCCAACTGCCGATTTGCTTTCTGTGCGCCTTAAATGGAAATACCAAACAAAAAAATACAGTAGGGTACTCGGCGACCACTGGGAACGGAGCTATGCCGACCTGGGCTGGAAAGCGCCACAAGTAGGTGTACGCAACCCATGGTATGTGCTGCTGCATGATGGGAAAGAAACCGCCGCCTTCGGCGTGAAAACAGGCGGCAATACCATGTGCTGGTGGGATGTTGCAGACGACAGCCTGCAGTTGACCATGGACACGAGATCGGGCGGAGATGGCGTAAAGCTTGGCCAGCGTAAACTGCATGCTGCAGATATCGTTACTTCCCTTAGCCCTGCAGGCGAAAGGCCCTGGGCAACCTTAACGCGTTTTTGCAGGCTGATATGCGCAAAACCACGCCTGCCTAAGCAGCCTGTTTATGGTATAAACGATTGGTATGTGATGTACGGCAAAAACTCATTTGAAAGCGTAAAACAGCAAACTACGGTAATGGCGGGCTTTGTTACCGATTCATCTAACCGTCCGTTCTCGCTTATCGATGATGGCTGGCAACAGCCAGATGATTTTTCGATTGTAAACGATAAGTTTAAAGACATGCACAAAATGGCCGATGAGATAAAGAGCATCGGCATGCGCCCTGGCTTGTGGACACGCCCTTTGATTGCCCGACACGATGACAAAGCCTCGCTGCTGGCGCCAACGCTGCCTACCCGCAGTAACACCGACGAGAAGATACTCGACCCCACCTTGCCCGAAACCCTGGAAAGGGTAAAGCGTAACATCAGCCTGTATAAAACTTGGGGTTATGATATGGTAAAGCACGACTATAGCAGCTGGGATATTTTTGGCCGCTGGGGGGTTCAGATGAAGGATGGGCTTACCGTACCCGGCTGGCATTTTAACGACCAAAGTAAGACCAACGCCGAAATCATCAACACCCTTTACGGCACTATACGCCAGGCGGCGGGAGACATGTACATTATCGGCTGTAATACCGTGAGCCATTTATCGGCAGGCATATTCGAACTAAACCGCATAGGCGATGATACCAGTGGGAAGGAATGGCAACGTACCAAAAAATATGGCGTGAATACCCTTGCGTTCCGCCTGCCGCAAAACAATACTTTCTACGCCGCCGATGGCGATTGCGTAGGCCTTACGCACGATATCGCCTGGGAACGGAACCGCCAGTGGTTGCAATTGCTGGCAGAAAGCGGCTCGCCGTTGTTCATATCTGCCGAGACCGAATTTTTAGATGCAGATAAAAAGGCCGCTATCAAGACCGCCTTCGCCCAGGCAGCCAAAGTACAGCCAACCGGCGAGCCGCTTGATTGGATAAGCGAACAATGGCCAAAAAAGTGGAAACTGAATAATAGGGAGGTTACGTTTAATTGGGATTGATGGGGGGTGAATGACCGCGACTTCCCCCAAATGTCATTGCGAGTCGCAGCGGGGGATTTGGGGGAAGGGGCGACGCGGCGTTCACCAACGCGTCATTGCGAGGTACGAAGCAATCCTCGGCACAAAGGTCGGACTTGCAGAGCCGCTCTGCCTACCGATGGTTGCCGCGCTATCGCTCGCAATGACGTTGTGGTGAGGGGTTTGCTTACTTCTTCCTCTTCTTACTAGCCTTAGCTATCTTGTTATAAGCCAGCGCCTTTTGGACCCAATTGTCGAAATCTTTTTTGTTGGTGAGGGCATCCTCATGCACAAAAACGTAGCCTTTTGCGGTGCGTTCGCGCTGCTGCATGGGGCGCACGCCATCCATTTCCAGTGCGTCTTCAAATTCATCAGGGTTGATGCGGCAGAGCATCTCCTGGCTGTTTACGCAGATGCAGAGCTTATCATCCACCATAAAACAAATACCGCCAAACATGCGCTTTTCTTCGATGTGCGATATATCTACCAACGCTTCGCGTACACGATTTAAAAGATTTTCATCCATGTTTTTAAATCCTAAATTCTAACCCCTAAATTCTAAATCTAAAACCAAAATTCTAAATTAGAATTGCACCTATATCTCACATCTCACACCTCACACCTCACATCTCACATCTCAAATCTACTCCACCGTTATCTCATCTGCAAAAATGTACGACGGGCTGCCTTTGCTTTCGTGCCAATCGGGCAGCGGGCCGTATTGTTTGGCTACGAGTTTGATGTAGCGGGCTTTTACGTTCACCGTAGCGGCAAATTCCTGGGTTTGCACATCCATGTTTTTTACATCCACTTTGGTGTTTACCGTTGCGGCCAGTTTGTAATTCTTGCCATCATCGGATATCCAGTATTGTACGTATTGCGGGAAAACGATCCAGGCCCGGCTATCCTGCAGCGTACCCAGGCTTAGCTGTTTGATGGGTTTCACAGTGCCCATATCAATCACCGCTTCCAAATCTTTGCCCTGATAGCCCTGCCAGTTGCCCAAGCGCCAGTTGCTGGTGCCATGGATGCCATTGATCAGCGTTTCATCGCCCTGCGCCGAATAATTAGGTAGGTATTTATTGGTAAGGGTTAGTTTGATGTCGCTGCGTATCTTGACAAAGGTGGCCTCATCTACAAAGCTGCTCTTGCCATTATTGATAGCTACAGCCCTAACGGTAGTGTTTACCAATATCTGTATAGGCTTATCGTAAATCTGCGATGCTGCGGTAGGGGTGGTGCCATCCAGCGTGTAGTATATTTTTGCTGCGGCATCTATACATTTAATTTCTACAGTGATAGGTTTTTTGAAAGTTTTGGTGCCGGCCACGATGTAAGGGTTCGGTACGATCAGCTCATCGGTGATGGACGAGGTGGGTTTCTCCAAATCCTGCACGAATAGCTTATTGGCAATCCTGCCGCTGAAAACCTCGAAGGTGCCGCCCTTCACTATCGTTTCGTAATTGATGTATAGCTTGTTATAGGCTTTGCCATCCAGGTTGAGGCCCTGCAAGAAGTTATTGTCGCGGCTAACGGTTGCACCGGTATTGCTAATGTTGAAACGTTTGCCGTTCTCCAGGCTGATAATGATACTCTCGAACTGTGGCACGCCCACCTGGAACTGCTGCTGCCCCGGCGCGATATTGTAAATGCCTAAACAGCTCATCACATACCAGGCCGACATCTGCCCGCAATCCTCATTACCCGACAGGCCATCGGGTTTGTCGCTATATTGTTCGCGCAGTATTTTGTTTACATAGTACTCCGTTTTATCGGGCGCATTGGTAAAATTGTACAGATAGGCAATATGGTGGCTCGGCTCGTTGCCGTGGGCGTATTGGCCAATCAGTCCGGTAACGTCGGCCTGGTCGCGGCCGCTGAGTTTTGCCGTGGTGCTGAATAGTTCATCCAGCTTTATCTCGAAATCTTTTTTGCCGCCCATGGCTTTTATCAAGCCTTCCACATCCTGCGGCACCAAAAAGGTGTACTGCCAGCCGTTGCCCTCGGTGTAGTTGTTGTTGATCTCTGTAGGGTCGAACGGCGTGTACCAGCCGCCGTTATCGCGGGCCTGCATAAAGGTGTTCTCGCTATTGAAAACGTTCTTCCAATACTGTGCGCGTTTGATGTATTCGGCGTACTCGGTGGGTTTGTTCAGCATTTTGGCCATCTGGGCAATGCACCAGTCATCGTAAGCATAGTCCAACGTTTTAGACACCGACTCATGCTCAACATCGGCGTTTACCGCGCCTGTAGTTACGTAATTATCCAGTCCGAACTGCTTGCGGTTTACGGCGGCTTTCATGGCAATGAAGGCTTCCTCGGCATTAAAATCGCGGATGCCTTTTGCGTAAGCATCAACAATTACCGGGATAGAGTGGTTGCCCACCATGCAAAAGGTTTCGTTGGAAGCCAGCGGCCATATAGGCAGCAAGCCGCCCTGCTCATACATGGCTATAAAGGTCTTGATGAAATCGGTAGTGCGTTTGCGGTCGATAAGCGTCAATAGCGGGTTTTCGGCACGGAAGGTGTCCCATAGCGAAAATACCGTATAGTAGTTGAAGCCGTTTGCGGTATGTATTTGCTGGTCCAGCCCGCGGTATTGGCCGTCTACATCATTATAGATATTGGGGGCCAGCATGCAGTGATACAGCGCGGTGTAAAATATCACCTGTTTGCGGCGTGCAGGGTCGGGCAACTCGACACCTTTTTTCATATAGGTAGGGTAGCCGTATGGGCCAACTTCCTGTTGCTGCTGCGCTCTGGGTGGCGCGCCACCTTCTACCTGTATCTTGTTCAGTTCGTCGTTCCAGGCGGTTTTGGTGGCTTTGAGTATTTTCTTGAAATCGAAATCAGGCATTTCGGTGTCGAGGTTCTTCAGTGCGCCATCAACGCTTACGGATGATATACCCACCTTGGAAAGCACCTCGCCGGGGTTATCGAACTGGATATACATCTTCACGTTTTTGCCTTGTATCTTGCTTTGGCCGGCCTGCAATTGGTCGTTAAGTGCTATGCCGTAGGTTTTGAAAGGCTTGGAGAATTTGGCGTAGAAGTAAAGGTATTGGTCGTTTGCCCATGATTTTGAGCGGCGGAAACCGCGTATTTCATGGTCGTTAACTACTTCTATCCAGGAATCCAGCACCTCATCGCGGTGCTGCAGGTCGATGATGATGTTGGCTTTATCGGTTTTTGGATAGTCGTACAGGTGCATACCCGCGCGGGTGGTGGCGGTGAGCTCTACTTCGATGTCGTATTTATTCAGCTTGGTTTTGTAATAGCCGGGGGAAGCAAACTCATTCTTTTTACTGAAGCCCGAGCGGTAATTAGTGTTCTTGAATTGCGGCTCGCCCGTGGTGGGCATAAACAGCACGTCGCAATAATCAGCAATGCCTGTCCCGCTCAAATGCGTATGCGAAAAACCGTAAACGGTGGTGTCGCTATAGTGATAGCCCGACGAGCCGTCCCAGCCCTCTAAACGTGTATCGGGACTCAACTGCAACATGCCGAATGGCGCAACCGCGCCGGGATAAGTGTGCCCATGCCCGCCGGTGCCAATAAAGGGGTTAACGAACTGGGTGAGCTCCTTTTTCTTGAGCGGTTTTTCTTTCTTTTCCTTTTTGGGCTTTGCAGCAGTTTTAGCGGTGTCCTGGGCTAGTGCGCCCAATGCCGAACTTAAAATAAACACCAGTAAAGCACCGCGTATAATCAATCTCATGTAGAAAGCCAGTTTTAGTTTTTTGGATAACGCAAAATAGGAAGAAATATTGGTTTGGTTGGTTCACTGGTTCATTTGTTCACTGGTTCATTGGTGTGTGGTGGTGAATGTGAGTGGTAGAGTTATTTCTCGCAAAGGCGCGAAGCCGCAAAGAATTTGAAAAAGCGCGCAATCCAGGGATAGGAGCGGATACCGGCCGTGTGGCTAAGGCCTGTGTAGTATGAGCGCATAGCCCGGCCTGCCTGTCGGCAGACAGGGCCGAAGGCATCGCCATAATAATTTGTCTGAATCAGAATTTACAGAATTTTAGAATTAACAGAATTTTAAAGAACATGCTTGAGAATCCCTCATCTCTAACTTTCTGATTAAGATGGTAAAGGCTGATATTGATGGAATCAAGGCATATCAGAAGTAATTAATTACATTTGAATATCAGGTTGATGAAAGGAGTAAGTATGCCTACGGTAGAAAAAAAGTTGAAAACGATAAAAGGTTTTGGGCCGGGTGTTGTTAGCGAGAACGTTAAAAGCCACGCCAATGAGCCGTTTTTTATCGAAAAATTGGAGGAAGCCACACAGACCCTTCAAAGGGTGGGGTTGCCCGGTCAAAAAAAGAAGTAAAATATTTCACGATTATATACAAAGGCTGGATTGCGATCCGGCCTTTGTTGTTCAATACCAATGAGTCTAACTTTTCGATGACGCGGGGTGCGGGTACGTCATTTGCACATTTGAAATCTAAAATCTGCACATCTTACTCCAACCTAAACTCATCCGCATCCTTTAAAAACGGCAAGGCACGGCGGATTTTCTTTACTTCGTCGTGGATGATGGAGAAGGTGTAGAGGTCTTCCTCGTCGCGTTTGTAGTACACTACGTCGCCGTTGGGGCTGATGCAGGTAGAATCGCCGGAGTGGTATACCTCGTTGCCATCGTGGCCTACACGATTCACGGCTATTACATAGCTTTGGTTTTCGACTGCCCGAGCGGGGATAAGGGTGCGCCAGTGCAGGGCGCGGCGTTCGGGCCAGTTGGCTACGATGAGCAGCACATCATAATCTTCGTTCACATTGCGCAGCCACACCGGGAAACGCAGGTCGTAGCAAATCATCGGGCATATCTTCCAGCCGTTTAACTCCACGATGAGTTTTTTGGTGCCTGCCGTATAGGTGTTATGCTCTTTGCCGAGGGCGAAAAGGTGGCGTTTATCGTAATGCTCGTGGCTGCCGTCGGGGCGCATCCAAATGAGGCGGTTGTAATATTTATTGTCTTCTTTAATAATGAGGCTGCCTGTTACCACGCAATCGTATTTTTTGGCGGTGGCATCCATCCATTGCATAGTTTTGCCACCCATTTCTTCGCCCAATGCTTCGGCATTCATGCTGAAGCCGGTGTTGAACATCTCGGGCAGGATGATGAGGTGGGTTTTCTCGCGGATGCCGGATAGCTTCAGCGATATATTCTGCAGGTTTTTATCGATGTTTTCCCAAAATAAATATCCCTGGTAAACGGTAACTTTCAAATTATCCATATTAGTTCATAGGGTATAGTTGATAGTTCATAGCCATCTCGTTAGTAAATATACAATAGCGCCATGGTTCTGCTATGAACTATGAACCATGAACTATCTGTCATCACACTTTCAACAACCTATCAACGGCTTTATCGATGGTTTCTTGCCTTTTGGCGAAACAAAAACGCAATATGTGGCTATCGGTACCCTGCCTGTAGAACACCGAAACAGGTATAGAAGCTACGCCTATTTCTTTGGTAAGGCGAATGGCGTACTCAGTATCTTTCTCATCGGTAATGCCATCGTAACTAACTGACTGGAAGTACGAACCCGCACATGGCAGCAGTTTAAAACGGCTGCCTTTCAGTCCCTCGCGGAAGTAATCGCGCTTTTGCTGGAAGAAGCCCGGCAGGCTTAAATAAGTGTTTTCATCCTTTAGATATTCGGCTATGGCATGTTGCATGGGTGCGTTCACGCTGAATACCAAAAACTGGTGTATTTTGCGGAATTCGGCCATCAGATAAGCAGGGGCGAGGCAATAGCCCATCTTCCAGCCCGTGGCATGGAAGGTTTTGCCGAACGACGATACGATGAAGCTGCGCTGCTGCAGCTCGGGGTAGCGGGCCATGCTGTGGTGCGTTTCGCCGTCGTATATTAGGTGTTCGTACACCTCGTCGCTCAGTATCAGTATATCCTGGTTTTTCACCAGGGCACTCAACTCGTCAATATCCTCCTTGCGCAAAATGGTTGCAGTAGGGTTATGCGGCGAATTGAGGATGATCATTTTGGTTTTGCCGTTGATGAGGCGTTTTACCATATCCCAGGCAATGCGGTAATCGGGCGGGTCAAGTTCCAGCGACTTAACCACGCCGCCCATCAGCTTAATGGCAGGGGCATAACAATCGTAAGCCGGTTCGAATATGATTACCTCATCGTTGGGGTGTATTGCCGCACTTATGGCCGTAAATATGGCTTGCGTGCCGCCGGCGGTAACGGTGATTTCGGTATCGGGATTATATACAGCGCCGTAAAGTTTTTCGGTTTTGATAGCAATCTGTTCGCGCAGGGCCATCAATCCCGGCATGGGTGCGTATTGGTTATGCCCGTTAGTCATGGCCTTGCTTACCAACTCTACCAACTCGGGCGAGCAATCATAATCGGGGTAACCCTGCGATAGGTTGATTGCGCCCAACTCGGCAGCCAGGGCCGACATTACCGTAAATATTGTGGTGCCGGTTTGAGGTAATTTTGAAACAATGGGTATCATTAAGGGCTAAAATAAGTAAAAAAAGCGTCGCGATAGGAAAATTCTGATATTTGAAAGACAAAATACGCCCATACAGGGCTTTAAAAACGACCGCCTTTAACTACTTTTGATGATATGAAAACCGCCAAGCTTCTACTCGCCGCCTTAGTAATTACCGCCGTTTTTTCTTGTAAAACTAACCAAAAGAACGGCGTGCCCCTGGTCGGTTTCGTGGATGCTTTTGAGGATGCAACCATATCGCAGGCTAAAGACGGCTTCGTAGCAGCCCTAAATGACAATGGCTTCAGCGAAGACAAAAAGAACATCGAAATAAAATACAGCAACGCGCAGGGCAGCATCCCTACGCTTACTACGATAGTGAACCAGTTCGTATCAGAGCAAGTGGATTTGCTCGCCACTTCCACCACCTTATCCACCGTAACGGCTATCCAAAAAACAAAAACGATACCCATCTTCCAGATGGTTTCGCCCACGCCCGAAAGAATGAAGGTGGCCGATGCAAGCGGCAAAGGCCCTGCAAATTTGTTCGGCACCATGGAGGAATTGAATTATATTGATACCTCCTTTGCCATTATCCCCAAGCTTTTGAAGCCGAAAGGCGCGCAGCTCACCATTGGCATGATCTATAACCAAAGCGAACCGCAATCTGCGGATGCCCTTAACCGGATACAAGGTTTGGCGGATAAACTCAACGTGAAGATTATCGCCCTGCCCTTGAATTCATCTGCAGATGCGCAGTTGGTTACACAGGCTTTGCTCGGCAAAAACATCGATGCCTTTTTTGCCAACCCGGATAATACGGTGTTCGCGGCATTCGAAACTATTCTGAAGAGCTGCAACGAACATAACGTGCCCATATTTACCAGCGAAGCCGGTTTGGTGCAGCGTGGTGCGGTAGCCGCCTTCGGTGCCGATATTTACCAATGGGGTTACCAAAGCGGCCTGCAGGCAGCGCAATATTTAAAGACGCATAAAACCGAGGGGCTTAAATTAGAGATGGTGAAATTGCGTAAAAGGGTTTATAACGAAGCCGCAGCCAAAAAGTACAACATCGTTATCCCGACTGATTACACCGCCGTAAAATAATGGATTTTTACCTCACCGCTTTATTGCAGGGGCTTTGCTTCGCGGGGATTGCCTTCGGGATATACATCTCCATGAAGATATTCAACATCCCCGATATTACGACCGATGGCAGCTACACGCTAGGCGGTGTGGTTACTGGCATACTGCTTACGCACAACCAGCCCGGCTGGCTGATATTACTCGCGGTGATAGGTGCAGGGGCAACAGCCGGCGCGCTTACGGGCATCATCCACACCAAACTGAAGATAAACGCCTTGCTGGCCGGCATTTTGGTGATGACGGCCCTGTACTCGGTAAACCTGACCATTTTGGGTCGCTCTAACCTGCCCTTGCTTAGTCTGCCCACTTTATTTTCGGTGGTTAATGTTCTAACCGACCCGAACCAAAATTCGCTCATTATACTCTCGCTGTTCGTTGCTGCGCTTACGCTGCTTATAGGCTACCTGTTGAAAACGGATTTCGGCATAGCCATGCGTGCCACCGGCAACAGCGAGCCCATGATTCGCGCCCTTGGCGTGAATACCGACAGGATGAAAATCATCGGCCTGGCCATTGCCAACGCGCTTACGGCATTGAGCGGGTACCTGATTACGCAGATGCAGGGCTTCGCGGATATCAGCATGGGGATAGGGGTGGTCATCATCGGCCTGGGCTCTGTTATCATTGCCGAAACGCTTATCAACTGGCTGCAAATAACTTCGGTATGGCTAAGCCTCGTGTTGGTATTGGCAGGGGCCATCATATTCCAGTTTGTGTTAGCACTTACGCTAAGCATAGGCGTAAACCCCAACATGCTGAAGATAGTGACAGCAGTGTTTGTATTGATTATCGTCGGCTTGCCGCGCTTAACATCCCGCAACGCATGATACAACTGAATGATATCAGCAAAACCTTCAACGCAGGGAAACCTAATGAGGTGAAAGCTCTGGGCAAGTTAAGCCTGGAAATAAAGCAGGGAGAGTTTGTGGTGATAGTAGGCTCTAACGGTTCGGGTAAAACCACACTGTTGAATTTAGTAGCAGGCACGATATTCAGCGATACCGGCACGGTTACCATTGATGGCAACAATGCCACCAAACTGCCCGACTATGGCCGCAGCAAGTGGATAGCCCGCATTTTCCAGAACCCATTATCCGGTACCGCTGCCGATTTGAGCATACTGGATAACTTCCGCCTGGCGGCCCTACGCACGCAAAACAAAGGGCTTGCCATAGGCAAGAATGAAAGCTTCAAACAATTGGTGCGTGATAAGATAGCCGCCCTGGGCATGGGACTGGAAGATAAAACAGAACAGCCTATCGGCACGCTCTCCGGCGGGCAAAGGCAGGCATTAACCCTGCTGATGAGCGTAATGGATGAGTGCAAAATATTGCTACTGGATGAACCCACCGCCGCCCTCGACCCGCGCTCTGCCGAAAAAGTGATGCGCATAGCCGACGACTTGATAAAACAATACAACCTCACCGCCATATTGGTAACCCATAACTTAAAGGACGCAGCAAACCACGGCACCCGCATCTTCCAAATGGGCGAGGGGCAAATCATGAAAGATATCCCATCAACAGAAAAAGCAAAACTGAAGCAGGCGGAGTTGTTTGAATGGTTTGGGTAGGAATATTGATGTGCAGATATGCAAATTACAGATGTGCAGATGATTCGCCAATCTCGTTCTGAATAAATCGTCATCTTGAACTTGTTTCAAGACCCCATCATAAATTGGCCGAATGCTAAGCCGCTTTGCATGCTTGTTACTTGCCGCGTCGCGAGTTGACTCACCCCAACCCCTCTCTGCTGCGCAAAGAGGGGAGTTTTTTTTCTCGAATTCCTCACCCTCTTTAACGAAGTTAGAGGGTCGACGCCCGCGCATGCGGGTCGTCGGGGTGAGTCAACTCTGCGGGCGAAAAGAAAAATTTTTGGCAAAGAAATTGCATAGGCATCAGTACTATGAAGAACATCACATTCCAAAACATATCCGATTCTTACCAGTTGGTAAGTGGCGCAAAAATAAAAAGCAAGAATTACGACGAAGTGTACGAACTTGGCGAGTACGACGGCAACAAACGCGGCTACACGCTGTACGCCTTTGAAGACGGCCTTCGTTTCGAAGACTTCAGCGTTATCATCTCCGAGTATGAGTTGATGAACAACTACATGATAGAGGTGGTGAAAGCGAACAGATTGGCGGCTTAAGGATATTTCCTACTGTCGCTTAAGTTTTGTTTTTGTATAAAGCGCAAAATCCTTACCGGGTTCGGCTATTTCGAAGGTTTCTATAAAGTTGTCCTTATCAACAATGGTGTAGCTTTCGCGGGCACGGTAGCCTGCGGGGATATTTTCTATAGCCTCGGTAATAAATACAATTGTTTTTTTATCAGGAGAAATGCTGTCTAGTTTATACTGGTTAACAAAGCCTTCGGTATGAAATTGCCTTAGCATAAAACATTTGGCAGCGCTGTTGTAACTGATAAAGCCCATATCTTCATGGGTTTCGCCTTTGTTGTTATTGGATGCTGCTGGCGGATAGGTTGATTTGTTGCTTACCTGTATAAAACGTTTGTTCATTACCCATTGGTACTCGCGCTGGTATTTGCCCGTTCCGGGTTCGCCACTTCCTTCGCCCTGCCATTTGCCTATAAAGTAGCTCATCGGACTCCAAAGGCTGTCCCTCTTTGATGTTTGGCCAAAACAAAGTGCGGGCAGGCACAGTAAAATTAGCAGTAACTTTTTCATGGTTTGCGCGGTTATGGAAAATATACCTTAAATATACAGCTTCCGCCTCAAATTTTAGCCAAAGTTAAATTCAGCTTTTAAATAATCTGTAACCTTTTCTATCCTTTCCGCTACCGTAGTATCGCCGCGTATCTCCAGTACTTTGGCATCCACACGGCTTAGCCAGTCCTCGTGGTGTTGTATGCTTCGCCCGCTAAATGTGCGGTCGTCGTATTTTTCGGCCCAGGCTACAAATTCTTGGTGTTGGGCGTTGCGGGCAGGGTCGGTGTAGATGATATCGCCGTAGCGTTCTACTTCCCGGGCAACGAGGCGTTGCATACGCAATTCATGCGGGATGTACAGGAACACCACCACATCGAACATCTCCTCCCAGTCGGCACCCCATTTGATCACTGACCCGGCTTGCACCCAGCTTTCGTGCTTAGCCATTTCTTCCTTTATCATGGCATTGCGCAATCCCGGCTCGCGCTTGGTGGTATAGGGGGGATCGGTAAGTACCCAGAAGTATTCGTCGGTATCAAAAAAAGGGATATTTAAACGCTTGGCCAGGGCCCGACCTAAAGTAGTAGAGCCTGCACAGGATGCGCCCATGATTTGTATTTTCATGTCTGAACCGTTGATTTGAATGATTAAATGATTTCGTTGATGCCGCAATATCATCAAGTAAATCCTTTAATCCAATTCATCAGGGTTCAGACATTCAGCGGAATCAACGTAATCATTAAAATCAGCGGTCAATTTCCTACCTTTGCCCCATTATGACAGCTACCGAAATACGCCAGGCTTTCCTTGATTTTTTTGCTTCTAAAGGGCACGTTATCGTACCCAGCGCCCCCATTGTAATTAAAAACGACCCCACCCTCATGTTCACCAACGCGGGGATGAACCAGTTTAAAGACGTGTTTTTGGGCGAGGCGCCAGCCAAAGCGCCGCGCGTAGCCGATACCCAGCGCTGCCTGCGTGTAAGCGGCAAGCATAACGATTTGGAAGAGGTGGGGATTGATACCTACCACCACACCATGTTCGAGATGCTGGGTAACTGGAGCTTTGGCGACTACTTTAAAAAAGAAGCCATCGCCTGGAGCTGGGAACTGCTTACCGAAGTTTACAAGCTGGATAAGGACCGCCTGTACGTAACCTATTTTGAAGGCGACGAAAAAGAGGGCCTTGAAAAAGATACCGAAACCTACGAATTGTGGAAGCAGTATGTAGACGAGAGCCACATCCTCCCCGGCAATAAAAAAGACAACTTTTGGGAGATGGGCGAAACCGGCCCCTGCGGACCGTGCTCGGAAGTGCATTTTGATAGTCGCCCGGATAACGAGCGTGCAGAAGTAAGCGGTGCCGTATTGGTAAACGCCGATCACGACCAGGTGATAGAGATCTGGAATAACGTATTTATGCAGTTTAACCGCGTAAAAGATGGTTCATTGCATCCGCTGCCTAATAAGCATGTGGATACGGGCATGGGTTTCGAGCGTTTGGTAAGGGTGCTGCAAGGCAAAACAAGCAATTACGATACCGACGTTTTCCAGCCGATGATACAGTTCATTGCAGAGAAATCGAACAAAAAATATAATAGCGCCGCTAAACCCGGCGATACCGATTGGGCCGATGCCGTTGCCATGCGCGTACTGGCCGACCATATTCGCGCCATCAGCTTCGCCATTGCCGATGGGCAACTGCCGGCAAGCAACAAAGCCGGTTACGTTATCCGCAGGATATTACGCCGCGCGGTGCGTTACAGTTATCAAACCCTTGGTTTTAAAGAACCATTCTTTAATGAGTTAGTGCCATTGCTGGCCGAGCAATTTAAAGGTGTTTTTGATGAGTTGTGGAACCAAAAGGATTTTGTGCAGAAGGTGATTTTGGAAGAGGAGGTTTCTTTCTTGAGGACGTTAGGAAAGGGTATTAATATTATTAAAGATTATGTCGAATATCTTAGTGAAATACAAGAATTCTTAGCTAAGCATTATAAAAGAAACTGGGTCAATTTCGATGTGCATGCGATTGTTGACTATGGGCAAGGTCCGGTTAATCAGGTAGTGATGAATCTAGCGCGACATTTGTCAGATGAAATAGCAATTCCGAGTATGTATGATCCGGATATCGACTATACCATAAAATCACCAATCTACGGTGGATTTAATTTTTATGGGCTAAAAGAGTTGTTAATCGGTCGACCTGATTATGAAGATGCATTTTCAATTTTAAAAAAATTTACCAGTCAATTGCCTGGAAATATTGGATTTGCTTTATATGACACGTATGGGTTTCCCAAAGATTTAACAGAATTAATTCTAAGAGAGAACGGTTATGGGTTAGATAATTACGGATTTGATGTCAACATGCTTCTACAAAAACAACGCTCCCGCGCTGCCACTGCCATCGATACCGGCGACTGGATTTTGGTAAAAGACGAAGACGAAGCCGTTGAGTTTACCGGTTACGATGAAACCGAAACCATTGCACACGTTATCAAATACCGTAAGGTAACGGCTAAGGGTAAAGAGCAGTTCCAAATCGTTTTGGATAAAACGCCCTTTTATGCAGAAAGCGGTGGCCAGGTAGGGGATAATGGCGAACTGGTGTTCCCTAACGGGGAGATTATCGAAGTTACCGATACCAAAAAGGAGAACGGCCTCATCGTACATTTTACCGATAAACTACCATCTACGCCCGAGGACGCTTTAACCGCAATGGTAGATGCAGAACGCCGCAACAGTACCAACAATAACCATAGTGCCACGCACCTGCTGCATGCCGCCATGAAACAGGTACTGGGCACACACGTAAACCAAAAAGGCTCACTGGTGAATGCTGATTACCTGCGTTTCGATTTTTCGCACTTCGCCAAAGTTACAGAGGAGGAATTGGCACGTATCGAGGCTATTGTAAACGAAAAGATCCGCCAGAATATATATCTACAGGAAGAGCGCAGCGTGCCATATCAGCAAGCCATCAGCAGCGGGGTAACCGCCTTGTTCGGCGAAAAGTATGGGGATTTCGTTAGGGTGATTACTTTTGATGCATCCTTCAGCAAGGAGCTTTGCGGCGGTACGCACGTAAAAGCCACGGGGCATATCGGTTACTTCAAGATAATATCAGAAAGTGCCGTAGCAGCAGGTGTGCGCCGTATCGAGGCCATTACCGGCATCGCTGCTGAGAACTACATCAACGAGCAAACCAAACTGGTGCAGCAGGTAAAAGAACTGCTGAAAAACCCGAAAGATATCGGCAAAAGCATCGAAAGCCTGCTGGAAGAAAACAACCGCCTCAAAAAGGAGATAGAGAAATCGGTACTTGAAAAATCATCCGGCTTAAAAGATGAGCTCGCCAAAAAAGCCGAGAGCATCAACGGCATCAACTTTATCGCCCAACGCGTAGAGCTGCCCAATGCCGATGCGGTGAAGAACCTGGCCTATAATTTAAAGGATATCGTACCAAACCTGTTCCTGGTGCTGGCTGCGGAGATTGGGGGTAAACCCAACATCACCGTAATGATTGCCGAGAACCTGGTGAACGATAAAGGCCTGCACGCGGGCAACATCGTAAAAGAACTGGCCAAAGAAGTAAAAGGCGGCGGCGGCGGTCAGCCGTTCTACGCCACAGCCGGCGGCAGCGATGCTAGTGGGATTGATAAGGCTTTGGAAAAGGCGAAGACGTTTTTGGGGTAAGCAACCGAGCACTCCCCCCGCGTCATTGCGAGCGAAGCGCGGCAATCATCGGCAGGAAGGTGCACCAAGCAGAGCGGCTCTGCTTGCCGATGGTTGCCGCGTCGCGCCACCACTCAGGCCCACGCGCCGATCCTCGCAATGACGTGGTGGTGAGGGATTCCGCTTTGCAAATCCGACCTGCTTGCCGAGGATTGCTTCGTTCCTCGCAAAGACGTGCTGGTAAAGAATTGGTTACAAAAATAAGGCCCTCCAATCGCTCGGAGGGCCTTCATATTTAAATAGCTTTCTGTTTAGTGTTTGCCGTGGCCGCCGCCATGGCCTTTGTTGCCGTTACCGTGGCCTTTGTTGCCACCGTTTCCCGGGCCGCGGCCTGGTCCGCCATTATAGGTTCTTACAACCGTGGTTCTGCGTACGTAGTGCTTGTTATGCGCTGCATACGAGTTGCCGCGCACCACCATTGGTTTGTTATAACCTTTATATTTGGCATAACGTACGCGGTCGGTTGTATAGTAAGTGTAAGCCCGCGGCCGGTTTACTGCCACCTTATAGCCATTGTTGATATTGTAGCTGCTATATCTTGGTGGCAACGAATTGCGGAACACCCAGGTGCCGCCGTCCATGTAAACGTACTGGTGTTTGGGTACATAGTAATAGCTTTCTACGTCGGGCAGGTAATAATACTCAACGGTAGAATATTCTGCAGGTGGGTTCCATAACCCAACGTTAAGATTAACGCTAACCTGTGCATCTGCTTTCGTAAACGATGCGGCAAGGATTAAGCATCCGGCCAGCATCCCTAATATTGTCTTTTTCATGGTTTTGAATATGTGTTAACTTGTTATTAACAGTTTTGTATAACAGACACCATAATCATCAAAAGGTTTAGGAAATTATAAATATACCGTAAAAAGGCCCGGTTTTGTTGTTTAAGTAAAAGTATTATCCCTATTAGATAAATGAGGGTAAATGACTGCCTTTGTAGCTGTTTTTTGCAATACGGGTAATGCATTTGAAAAAAACCACGCAAAAAATATAATTAACATTATATTTGGCAGGGTCAAATCAATGCTGTACAGCAGCTGAATATATTATATGGCAGTTCTAACAGGCGGCGTGGGCGATAAGTACGAGTTAGTAGTAGGATTAGAGATACACGCGCAATTATCTACTTTAAGTAAGGCATTCTCTTCAGATTCGGCTGCTTTTGGCGCGGGTCCAAACGAGCATGTGAGTCCCGTTTCGTTGGGGCACCCCGGCACTTTGCCGCGCATCAACAAAAAAATGGTGGAGTACGCCGTTAAGATGGGCCTGGCCTGCAATTGCGCCATCAACCTCAACAATACCTTCGCACGCAAGAATTATTTCTATGCCGATTTGCCCAAAGGCTACCAAACCACGCAAGATCAGCACCCCATATGCATTGGCGGCCATGTTACCGTTAAGCTGGCCGACGGCACCGCTAAGGATATCGCCATCCATCACATCCACATGGAAGATGATGCCGGAAAAAGCTCACACGATCAGCACGATGAATATTCGCTTATCGACCTGAACAGGGCAGGGGTACCCCTGATAGAGATCGTATCGCAGCCCGATCTGCGCAGCGCCGAAGAAGCCGGCCAATTTTTGACCGAGGTACGCCGCTTGCTGCGTTACCTGGATATTTGCGACGGCAACATGGAAGAAGGCAGCATGCGCTGCGATGCCAATATATCGGTACGGCTACACGGTGCGCCCGAATACGGCAACCGTTGCGAAGTAAAGAACCTCAACTCTATCCGTAACGTGCAGCGCGCCATTGAGCATGAATTTGCACGACAGGTGGAGGTGATAGAAGCAGGCGGTCATATAGACCAGAATACTTTGAACTTTAATGCCGATACCGGCGAAACATCCGTATTGCGCTCTAAGGAGATGGCGAACGATTACCGCTACTTCCCCGAGCCGGATCTGTTGCCGATACAGGTTACCGAAACTTACCTGGAAGATATCCGCAGCCAAATGCCGGCTTTGCCTAAAGAGCTGTTCGCCAAGTTTACTACTGAGCTTGGGTTATCTGATTACGATGCGGCGGTTATCACAGCAGATAAACAGTTTGCTGCTTACTTCGAAGAAATTATCAAGCATACCGATCATTACAAATCTGCCGCCAACTGGCTGATGGGAGCGGTAAGCTCTTACATCAACGACCATAGCATCCATATAGCCGATATCCCGCTAAAACCCGCCACCCTTGCCGGGCTGATAAAATTGGTAGACGAGGGCAAGGTGAACAACTCGGTTGCCTCACATAAGATATTCCCGGTGCTGATTAAAGATGGCAGCAAGAACGCAGCCGATGTAGCCATGGAACTTAACCTGCTTATTAGCGACAACTCGTCGCAATTGGATGAGTTCATACACGCCGCGCTGGCTAAATTCCCGGATAAGGTTATCGAATACCAAAAGGGCAAAAAGGGCGTTTTAGGCTTGTTTATGGGCGAGATTATGAAAATATCTAAAGGCAAGATCGACCCAAAGAAAACCAACCAGCTTTTAATAAAGGAACTAGAATCTAAATAGTAATGAAGATCCGCCTGATTGCCTCCGTGTTTTTTTCCGCAGCCCTGTTTTTAACGTCGTGCAAGGATAGCGACACCTTTACCATATCCGGCACCGTAAAAAATCCGGGCAAAACCGGCAAAGTGTTTTTGCTGGCTACTGATAGCGTAGGCGTAATGAAGGTAGACTCTGCGGCGCTTGATGGAAGCGGCGGCTTTAAATTCAAATACAACGCCCCTTATGCAAACCTGTTCAAACTGAGCATCAACGACGATATATACGATTTTGTAGCTCAAAACGGCGAAAGTTTTAAATTCAGCACCGATTTGAACGATGCTACGCATGCCTACGATATCTCCGGCTCGGATGCTTCGGTACAGATAAAAGAGTTTAACAGGATAAGCAATTACTACGGCTCAAAGAATAGCAAACTGACCGACCAGTTCCGTGCCGAAACTGACGGCTTCGACCAGGAAAAGAAAGATGCGGTGGTTAAGAAATACATGCCGGAGTTCCTGAAGAATCTGGACGATAACAGCCACGAGGTTTTGAAATTTGTGGATAAGAACAAGCACTCGCTTGCCGGCTTTTACGCGGCTACTTCGCTGGACCCGATAAAATACGAGCAGGAGTTGGTTGCTTACGCCGATACTATTAAAGGTGATTTTAAAGATAACCCGGCAGTGCGGTCCTTCATCCGCCAGATGGATGCCGTGAAACCTGTATCGGTTGGGCATAAAGCGCCGGAGTTTACCATGACCAGTATCGATGGCAAGCAGGTGAAATTATCCGACTATAAAGGCAAATATGTGATGCTCGATTTTTGGGCGTCGTGGTGCGCTCCCTGCCGCCGCGAGAACCCCAACGTGGTTAAACAGTATGCAAAGTTCCACCCGAAAGGCTTTAATATACTAGGGATATCCCTCGATGAAGAAAAAAGCGCATGGCAAGGTGCTATTAAAGCCGATAACCTGAGCTGGATGCATGTATCTGAAATGCAGCGTTTTGAAGGGCCAACCGAGCGCCTATATCAGGTATCTGCCATCCCTTCTAATTACATTATCGACCCTAACGGCAACATCGCGGCTAAGAATATTACCGGTGCCGATTTGGAGGCCTTCTTAAATAAGACGTTTAATTAGCCTAAACACAAGGTTAAGCTTTCTCGCTACTTAACAATTTGTTAATATGTAGTTAACCATAAACTGGTATTAAGGTTATACATTTATGCAAAAAAATTAACCTGCATGAGCACTACCACAGGAAAGCAAAAAATTCTGATTGTTGACGACGAACCCGATATTTTAGAGTTGATAGAATACAACCTAAAAAAAGAAGGTTACCAGGTATTTTCGGCCCGTAACGGGCAGGAAGCCGTTGCCGAAGCCAAGAAAACACTCCCCGATTTGATCGTATTGGATATTATGATGCCCAAGATGGACGGCATAGAAGCCTGCCGCATCATGCGCACCATGCCCGAGTTCAAGAACACCTTTATGGTTTTCCTGACGGCCCGCAGCGAGGAGTACTCTGAGATTGCCGGCTTTAACGTAGGCGCCGACGATTACATTGCCAAGCCTATCAAGCCGCGCGCTTTGGTAAGCCGTATAAACGCCATACTGCGCCGCAACGCCCCGCCCGAAGAGGTGGCAGATAACAAGCTGGAAATTGGCAACCTGGTGATTGACCGCGAAGCCTACCTGGTGTATAAAGACGGCGTTAAGGTGGTATTGGCCAAAAAAGAGTTCGAGCTGCTTTACCTGCTGGCTTCTAAACCCGGCAAGGTTTACACCCGCGAGGTAATCCTGAAGAACATTTGGGAAGACTCGGTAGTGGTAACCAACCGTACCATAGATGTACACATCCGCAAGCTGCGCGAAAAGCTGGGCGACGACGTTGTAGCCACCGTAAAAGGTGTAGGCTACAAATTCGAAGCCATTTAAATAAAAAACGAGGCCCTGGTAAAAACCGGGGCCTCGTTGCTTTTTAGGGGTGTTTGCTGTTATTGTAAAAACATGAATGTTTTTACGCCATACTCTTCAAAAACGGTAAGCTGTTTTTTAACCACCTGGTTGTTTGATGTTACGGCCATGGTGTAAGTGCCAGGTGCCAGCTCAGATAAATTGTAGTTTTTTGCTACAGAATCTTTGGCGGGCAGGTAGTCGGTCATCAGTTCGTTGCTATCTGCATCGAAAAACGTTACGTACGATTTGCCCACGCTTTCTTTTTGTATGCTGATGGCTACTACCATCGGTTTGGCTGCCGATTGTACGGTTACCTCATCTTGTGCGGGTTTTACTTTGCCGGTTGCTGCAAAAATGCTGGTGCTTACTAACAATAAAAGGGCTGATAATTTGATTGCTTTTTTCATGATATTTTTATTTTTTGTGTGTTGGATAATTGTTCTCGTTTGTTTCAATACCCAAAGCAACAACAAAAAAATAGTCCCCTAAAACGAAATAGACCATCGGGCAGGTTGTATAGACGGGCGGTAGATTGTAGTCGTTAAAGCCTTATAATCAATAAATAAGGGAAAAACCGCCTCCTCGTCGGTAGTTTTTCGGGGTTTATCGGTAGGGATGGGGTGCTCATCGGTTGGGGGCTGCATTAGGATGGATTCGCAACGTATTTTATAGGATTGCTAAGGTCGATTAAAGCTTAGCCCCTTAGCGCAATTCGCAAGGGAAATAGCCTGCTGTTGTTTTTTGGAGGAAATTGCAGGCATCTGCTAATTATTTCAGAGGAATAAATATTATTGTTTTCTCAATAAAATAAAAATATTCCAATCCCCTATAAAACATCAAATACTCTTTATAATATTGCCAATAATATTAGCGGGTGAACAAAGGCCTGCCAAACGTTCCTGAACCATACACAATTTAATAAATGAATAAGAAACATTTACTGCTGTTTTTTATTTGCGCAATGGCCCTTCCTGCCAGGTTGTTCGCGCAAAGCACCGCCGACGTGAACATGCTTACCGGAGGCCTTAATGTCAACCTTCCGATCTATACCGTCAGCCGGGGGCAGGTGGCCATCCCTGTGAGCCTGTCATACGGCACCAATGGCATCAAGCTGAAGGAAGTAGAGGGCTCAGCCGGGATGGGCTGGAACGTATTGGCCGGCGGCCAGATCAGCCGCTCGGTACGTGGATTGCCCGACGACGTAACGAAGGATAATTCATCGGCAGCGCGTGTCGGCTGGATGAATATCGCGCATTACAGCGGCATCTCCGGCTTCAGCATAGCCAATACGAACAACAACTGTACGGATGAAGGGACGGATCTCAGCTACATCAATACTTATATCGCCCCTTATAGCGGCGAAGATACCGAACCCGATATCTTTTACGTCAACGCGCCCGGCTTGTCGTGCAAGCTCGTATATGACCGCGTGAACACGCAGTTCCGCATCATCGACTACCAGGACCTGGTGCTCAGCTACACCACTATCGGTGGCTCAAGCGATACGGCCAGCCTCATAAAATCTTTCGTAATCACCAATAGCCAGGGCATCAAATATACCTTCGGTGCGCCGGTAATGGTTACCGAGAAAGCGGTGGCTGGCAGCACCCCAGCCTATTTCGGGCGCAAATACGCGTTGTATCAGAACGGCATCACCTATTACAACAGCTGGAACCTGATCAGTATAGCCGACCCTAATGGGAACGGCGTGGGATTGACCTATGCCAGCGTGCCGGTGCGCAACGGCAGGGACAGCCTCAAACTTTACCTTTCCGGCTCTGCTACGCCAAGCCCGCAATACACGATGACGACCGCCGTTACCGACAGGCGGCTCAATACGATATACCCATTCGACGTTAACACCAGCTATGGCGGCCTTTCTTTTTCAAGAGGTACGCTTTCAAGCCCCGGGCAGACCGGGCAAACCGTAATAACGGCCATCACCGGCTTCGGCAGGGTGTTCAACTTCGGCTATTCAGAAGTTACGTATTTCAATTCCAGTTATGCACGGTTCTTCCTGCGCAATTTTTATGAATCCGGCTGCAGCACGCCTGTGAACTATGCGTTCACATACCGTGGGGAGACGAAAGACAGTTACGGGCTCTATACCACTTATCTTGCCGACTCCTCCTCTAAAAAACAGGACTATTGGGGCTATTATACCGACATCCCCAACACCAAGCTGGTGCCCAAGGTGTACATCAATCCCAGCAATACGGCGTATCCGCGGTATAGCGTCTACAATACTTCTACCGGCGGTGGCAGTTACAGCTATACCACCACTGCGGGGGTAAGCCGGGTGCCCAATAGTGGCGAAGGCGATATCTGCGCGGGCTGCCTGCTTACCGTCAGCACCGCACTGGGCGCGAAGACCACGATTACCTACGAACAGAATACGTATCTCGACGTCCCCTCCGGTGCAAGCGTCACCGGCGGCGGCGTGCGGGTAAAGACGCTTACCGACAATAATGGCGTCAGCTCAGCGAGCGACCTTGTCCGCAATTACGAATACGTCGTGCCTGGCACGTCCAACTCCAGCGGAAAACCCCTGTCAATGCCGCAGTTCGCGTTCACGCTGCCCTATAACGGGAGCTACACCGGGCAAACGCTTTGGGACTATATCACCGTACTATCAGAAGACGACTTATCAGAAGACGACCATACCATCATGTATAGCTACGTGCGCACTAAACAGGCAGGCGCGGGCAGCACGCTTTACCAATACTACGTCCCGGCCAGCTATTGGGACAGCAACGCGGCCCCGGCCTGCGACAGTTGCGGCACCGAATGGTACCGCACCGTAAACAATGTAGCGCGCAACAGCTGCACCAGCGGGAGCTGGAACGTTCGCAATGATATCTATTCGTATCCCTTCATCCCAGCCACCAACTACGATTTCGAGCGCGGGATGCTGCAGAAGGTGACGAACTACGACGAAGCCGGGAACGAAGTGAGCGAGAGTACCTACAAATACAAGCGTTCCTATACGCCTTCGGCCATCACCGCATTCCGCTACGAGGATGCTTCTTTCGGCTCTCTGTCGATGAAAGCCTATAATAAATACGCCATATACTACAATACCAGCGAACTGAGCAAGCAGGTGGTCAACAAGGTGTACGATTCGGCCACGCTAAGCCAGGCGCAGACCAGCACCGTAAATTATTATTACGGTAGCGCCAACCACAAGCTGATGACGCAGCAGATTGCCACGGACAATAACGGTAGCACCTATACCACTAAATACACCTACGTGAAAGACTACGCCAGCGCTACCAGCAGCAATGCCTATGTTAACGCGCTTTACTACCTGAAAAGCCTCAACATGAACCTGCCGGTGGAAACCTACCAGACGGTAACAAGGGGTAGCACCACCCTGGTTACCGGCGGCTCGCTTAACCTGTTCAGCGCTTTTACGCTGGGCAGCAATACGCGTTACATGCCAGCAAAGCAGATGAAACTGGTACAGCTCGACGGCCTTGCGGCATCTTCCTTCACACCGTACGCCATCAATACCTCGGCGAATACCTCTACGCCTGATAGCAGGTATTTCACCACCATGAACTTTACGAAGTACGACGACCTCGGCAACCTGATGAGCGCCGACGATGACAACAAGAACGTAAGCACCACCATTATCGACCGTTATTCCAACCGACCGATAGCGAGTTTTGCTAACGCCAAGCCTGCGGAGGTAGCTTTCAGCGATTTCGATAACCTCAGCGCTTACCCCAACGCCGGCGCGTTCACCATAAGCGGCACGGGCAGTTTCACGGCAGTTGGCAGCCATGCAGGCCTGTCGTATGGGATGCCCGCTACCACCCGTACGCTCACTTCTCCCGCATTGACCAAAAGCGCGATGACGAATTTCGCCGTGCTTTCGCTTTGGATAAACAGCACCACGGGCACCAATACGCTCAACGTATCGCTGAACGGCGGCACGGCCACGGGCAAGACCTATGCCGGCGCGGGAGGCTGGAAATATTACGAATTCAAGATCGACGTTTCGGCCATGCCTTCCGCGCCTACCACGTTCAACGTCAGCTTCACCTCGCAGCAAAACATTACCGTAGACGACGTGCTGTTTTACCCCAACGTAGCGGAAGCCAATACAGTCACTTACGACGCGACCTATAACTACAAGATAGCCCAGACCAACACCAACGGCATCTCCTCTTACTTCGCTAACGACAACTGGGGCCGCGTGCTTTACGCCTACGACCAGGATAAGAATATCATCCAGAAGAACACCTACCTCACGCAAGTAGATGCGCAGACGTATGCCGGCTCTACCATTACAACTAGTGGCGACATCTACAGCGGCGTACCTGTAGCATTCACGATTGTCGGCCCTGACAACTGTGCCATGGTAGGTGCCACTGTAGACTGGAACTTTGGCGACGGCACCACTACCACGAATACCGCCGGTTTGGTGAGCCCAAACCATACTTACGCAAGTACAGGGACTAGAACCGTTTCGGCTACTATGCATTCACCGCTTTTCGGTGACAAAGTACTCACTCCCATAAGTGTCGGCGTGACGACTGCACCGCCGCCGGTGGTCGCATTGAGCTATGCGACCTACACATTCGGCGGAGGCGATATTACCATCGTCCGGTTCTATGATGCGACTGGTACCACGCTATTGTATACGTTTACCGGCTCGCAGCTTAACTCGTCTACCGTGCCGCCGGGGAATTACCTGGTGAAGGTGTACCTCACCGGCGCGACGGCATATAATTCCGGCACGGGCACGGGTTATGCCAGTGTCAACCTCAACGGTAGCTGCTGGGGTTCCTGCAAGGTGTATTCGTCCACCAACGCCTATCAGTTCAATGCCAATCTGAGTACATGCACCACGCTCGCATTCGAAGTTTACCAATACAATTACTGCCTGTAGGCCAATAAACGATTAAGATTAAGCCAATGAGCATCAAGAAAATATACGCGCTTTTCATAGCCCTTGCCGCCTATGCGCTACAGGGCCATGCGCAAACCAGGATCGCTTTCGTGCAGCAGGAAGTTGCCCGCAAGCCCGTTACCACTACTTACGCATTCAGCTTGCTTTCGCTTACGGATAAGCAGACCACCCGGGTGTACCTTGACGGCTTCGGCCGTACGGTGCAAACTATAGGCGTGCAGGCCAGCCCCGCACAGAACGATATGATACAGCCTGTGGTTTACGATGCTCTGGGCAGGAAGATCAAAGGCTATTTGGGCTACGCCGGGCAAAGCACCGATACGATAGGCCGCTACCGCAGCAATGCGCTCACTGCCCAGCGCAGCTTCTACAACAACACCTCGCAATATCTGATAGCCAGGGATACCAATGCCTTCGTCCAGCAGGTGTACGAGAGCAGCCCGCTGCAAAGGCCGCTGAAATCGGGTACGGTAGGCGTAGGTTTCCAGCCCACCGGCAGCCAGCATTTCAAAACGGCGAGTTACCGCAGCAACAACACCACGCAGGACGGCAACATCCTGCTATGGAATACCGACGGCACGCTGACGGCAAGCACCTATTACGCCGCCAACACCTTATCGGTTACAGAAGCGATGGATGAGGATTCGGCCAAGGTGATTACCTATACCGACCCGGCCGGGCATACCGTGCTCAAGCGCCAGAAGCTGGATAGCGGCAACCTGGATACCTATTATATTTACAACAACGGCGGGGCCATCAGCTACATCGTGCCGCCCAAGGCCCTGGCCCTATTACTCGCCAATTCCAGCTATACGCTGGCTACCACGCCACTCAGCAATCTTGTATTCAAATACACCTATGATGGGCGCGGGCGCGTCATCAGCAAGAAGGTGCCGGCTAAAGGGACGAGCTATATGGTGTATGATCCGCTCGGCCGCCCCGTGCTGACACAGGATGCCTTGCAGGCGGTAGCCAACAAGTGGAGCTACATAAAATACGATGCCAAGGGCAGGCCGGTAGCCACAGGCATCTACCTGGACAATACCACCAGCCCCACTTCGCACATCGGGCAAGCCAATATGCAGGCCTACGTAAACACGCTGAGCTATACCACCTGGTACGAGAGCCGCAGTGGTACCCTTACCAATAATGGCTATTATACCAATAACGTTTTCCCCACTACTAACCTTACGCCGCTGGCATACAGTTATTACGACGATTACGACCTGAACCAGGATGGCAATGACGATTTCTTTTACGCAAAGCAAAGCGATACCGCCTTGCCGGGCGAAGATAGCGTTACCCGTGCCAGGCTAAAAGGGGTACCCACTATTACCGCTAAGGCACTGCTTGCGCAACCCGGCACCTCCATCGAGAATTACTGGCTCACCACGGCTACTTTTTACGATAACCGCCTTAACCCCATACAGGTTCGCAGCAATAACCACCTGTATCACCCCGGCGATACCGTGCTTACCG
This sequence comes from Mucilaginibacter sp. P1_D10, assembly GCF_056406215.1. Taxonomy (NCBI): domain Bacteria; kingdom Pseudomonadati; phylum Bacteroidota; class Sphingobacteriia; order Sphingobacteriales; family Sphingobacteriaceae; genus Mucilaginibacter; species Mucilaginibacter sp. P1_D10. Next base: position 248,154 of record NZ_JBFUAP010000003.1, read on the forward strand.
ATGTAAAGACCGTAACGCCCAGTTTTGCGGGCGTGCCGCAGGCAAGCAAAGTGCGCAAGCAATATGGCGCGAGCGGATCGGTTACCGTGTACACCTATATGACGTACGACCATATGTACCGTGTTACCGATATCAGCCAGAAGTACAACACCGGCAGCAAGACCTCGGTCGCGGCCTACAGCTACAACGAGATTGGGCAGGTCATCAAAAAGAACCTTGGCTACGTGAGCGCGGGGGTATGGCTACAGAATCTGGACATGCGTTACAGCATACGGGGGCAGCTGCTATCTATCAATAACAGCAAGCTGGCCAGCGATACAGGCAGGACCAACAACGACATCAATGATGTATTCGGCATGCAGATGGTGTACGACCAGTACGATGCTAAGCTGAACAACCGGCCCCGCTATAACGGCATGCTAACGGGTGTGAAATGGATGAACAAGGACGGCAGTGGCGGTAGCAGCTACGAACGCGCCTACCGCTATTTCTACGACCGCATCGGGCGCGATACCGCAGCCATATACGCCGAACGCACTACCTCCGGAACGGGCAACTTCAGCGTGACGCACGGCTGGGACGAGAACCGCATCACCTACGATGAAGGAGGCAATATCCTGACGATGTTCCGCGACAGTACCTCGCAGGGCAGCGGCGGGCATACGCCGATAGACAACCTTACCTACGCCTATGATAGCAGCAGCCCCAACCGCCTGCTTTCTGTAACGGACGGCAGCGGCAGCGCCTATACCAACAGCGGCTTTCGCAACCGCACGGGCAGCACCGGCAACTACACGTACGATGCGAACGGCAACCTTACCGCCGACCCATATAAAGGCATAAGCAGCATCAGCTATAATGCCATTAATCTTACGTTCAAACTTAGCTTTTCGGCTAACCGGTATATCTACTTTAATTACGACGCCGGCGGGCAACTGATACGGAAACAGCAGTACGACAACGTTAGCGGTGTGGCCACGCTAATCAAGACCACCGATTATATAGACGGCTTCGTATTCGAAGGCAGCGCCTTGCAATACTTCCCGATGCCTGAAGGGAGGGTGATATACTCCGGCGGCACGTTTACGCGCGAATTCATCATTACCGACCAGCAAGGGAACGCACGCATCAGCTTCAACAACACCGGCACAGGCGGCACCGTCAAGGTGGTGCAGGAGAACAGCTACTACGCCTATGGGCTGGTAATGCCGGGCGGCACGGTAACAAGCGGAAGCAATAAAAAGCTCTACAACGGCGGCAGCGAATGGCAGAACGATTATGCGAACCTGCCAGATTATTACCAAACTTTTTTCCGAAATTACGACGCTGCTTTGGGCCGCTGGGTAGCAGTAGACCCGATACCGGAATCCGCGATAGATTTGAGCCCTTACCAGTATGGGAACAATAATCCGGTGATGTTTAATGACCCCCTTGGGGATAAAGTACAGACGGAAATCGACAATTCGTCGAGCTATTATCCCTGGTCGGGGCATCAAAGTATATTCGGGTCGAATATTTCACCGGATATGCGGCAGGATGGTGAACTCTACTCACAAGGCCGCGGCGGAGGGAATTACTCTGCCGTATGGACCGACAGACTGCGAGGCGTAGGTTCCAACACGGATGATATTGTTCTTGCGCTGGAGACAGAGCAAATTGTGTACCGAGACGGACAAGGAGGAAGTTTTGTCGTGGCAGGTTACGGCTACTATAACGGTCAGCATGAGTCAATAACCGGTTCAAATGGTCAGGATATAGGGAATTGCTATCCTATATTTGTATTTCAGGCGGCTGCAGGGTTAGGTGGTAATGCAGCTGGTACGTATAAAGAGGGGTGGTTTCCTGGCAAGGGCGCAATTGATTTTTTGCAGGGTTTTACCGCTTCCGGTCAAAGTGATCTTAACGCTCGGTCCTCTTGGGCAGGCTACATGAGTGCAGAAGGAACGATGATTAATTTGGGACTGAGGCAAAGCGCTAAGACTGTCGGTATTGGTCGCATAGCAAGGGCAGAAGTATTAAGAGATGCTTTACATGCAAATGTAGCGGGATATGCACTGGGTACTATAAGTATAGGGTTCACGCTTTACGAAGATTCGCAAAGAAAACAAGGGATTACTGCCGGAACTTGGGTGAAAAGTACGATTTACAGTTTAGAAATGGCCTTTCCAGTAGCTGGATTGGCATATGCGGCATTTGATTTGGGTGTAGGTGTTTTTACTGGCAAGACAATAACAGAGCGTATAGGCGATGGAGTAGATAATGTTATTAATCATAATTGAAAATGTTTTTTGACTATATTTTTTATAGAACAACTCAATTTTTTTTTAATAGAAGCGGAAGAAGGGGACTACCGGCTATTTCTGTTATTTCGGTGTCTCAAGGATTGACTATTGGAATTGCTATCAACTTAATAGCGAATGTTGTTATCGAGAAAACAACCAGAGAGATACATTTCAGGGATTTTGGGTACGTTGGAGCAACAATATTCGCTTTGCTCTTTTATATTAATTACCGAAAGTATGGAGGAAAGTATAATGAGTTGAGGTTTAAGTGGAAAGATGAAAATCCTGCAAAAAGATTTTACAAGGGTATTTTAGTGATAATCATATTGATTCTTCCTCCCGTTATTTTTACAATAGTAAGCAACTCTACTCATTAATGTTCCCACAGTATGAAATAATAGGTTTTTTTATGGTACAGGAGATGGTTCATTGTGAGCGTATCCCAAAGTGTGTGACAAAATGTGTGACATTTGGGGAAACGGTCTAACAGAACTGCGCGATGAATTTGATTTTTCCTTGCGTTATTAATGACTAATAATGAAGGTTAATATCAAAAGGGCTTGCGCGCTGGCGGAGACAGGGGCTTTGTATTTTCAACCTAATAGCTTTTTAAAATTACTAAAAACTAAAGATTGCACTTCTGCTTTATCTCTTTTTAGCACATTACTGATAGCCTTTAACGTAAATTCTAAAGACTGCAACCTTGTTTTTATTTCTCGTCAAATGTAAAAGGTGCATCTGTTTCTGTGAGCAGTTTTTCGATAGGAATTAGTTTCAACATTTCTGCTCCAATATTACCCAACCTGGCGCGTGAGTATCGGCATTGGGTAAGTTATGCGACTAGCGCTCAAACTTGCCGGCGGCACGTTTACTCAACTTGGCGCGAATATGCACCGCAGGGCAAGGCGGGTTAGTACTCGTACCTAAGCTTGCAAGGTACGAGTTAGTTGAAGAACGTATATTTTAGCTTAACCTGGGCTTCGCAGCAGGGATTGAAAGGGGAAGCCGCCAGCGCGGTTGGTTAAGTGGCAGAAAGCGCGGCCGAAGCGCTCCCTACAGCCGTTGGGACGGCCAAGCCCGGCCCCGATGAATATCGAGGACTGCCATGATACTATTTCAGCGTGACACATGGCCGGGACGAGAACCGCATAACCTACGACGAAGGGGGCAACATCCTGACGATGTCCGCGACAGTACCTCGCAGGGTAGCGGGGGGCACACGCCGATAGACAACCTCACTTACAATTACGATAGCAGCAACCCCAACCGCTTGCTTTCCATTACGGACGGTACCGGCAGCGCCTATACCAACAGCGGCTTCCGCAACCGCACAGGCAGTACCGGCAACTACACGTACGATGCCAACGGCAACCTTACCGCCGACCCATACAAAGGCATAAGCAGCATCACCTATAATGCCATAAACCGCACCTTCAAGCTCAGCTTTTCGGCTAGCCGGTATATCTATTATATGTACGACGCCGGCGGGCAACTGATACGGAAACAGCAGTACGACAACGTTGGCGGTGTGGCCACGCTAATCAAGACCACCGATTATATAGACGGCTTCGTATTCGAAGGCAACGCCTTGCAATACTTCCCGATGCCGGAAGGCAGGGTGATATACTCCGGTGGTACTTTTACGCGCGAATACATCATTACCGACCAGCAAGGCAATGCCCGCATCAGCTTCAACAACACCGGCACAGGCGACACCGTAAAGGTGGTGCAGGAGAACAGCTACTACGCCTACGGGCTGGTAATGCGCGGCGGCACGGTTACCAGCGGCAGCAACAAGAAGCTCTATAACGGCGGCAGGGAGTGGCAGAACGATTATGCTAACTTGCCCGATTATTACCAAACTTTTTTCCGAAATTACGACGCTGCTTTGGGCCGCTGGGTAGCCGTAGACCCGATACCGGAATCCGCGATAGATATAAGTCCGTATCAATACGCTGCCAATAACCCGGTGATGATGAATGATCCGCTGGGCGATAAAGCACAGACGGAAATTGACAATTCGTCTAGTTATTACCCTTGGGCGCCGCATCAAAGTATCTTTGGGTCGAATATTTCCCCGGAGATGCGATTGCAAGGAGAGATGTACGCTGTTATGGGTGGCGTGGGAAGAGCTGGCGGTGGGGGAGATTATAGTGCGTTTTGGAGTGGTGCATTAGGTTACCTTAATGACGCGATAGCTGCATTGGGGGCGAACAATGGTGCAAGTGTCTCGAACGCGATGTTAGCATGGGGGGCCAGGCAGGAGAATGCGTACAGTTTAGGGCTTGTAAATTCAGACGGCACCCCCATGGGAACTACCGGCTTTAGCGGTGGGCAGGAAGATTTATTTCCTTTTAATGTACTTTCTGCAGGGGGTGATTTCTATCGGGGTGCAATGATGCATCTGACGGGAAATAATTTGCCTTTAAATGAAGGCAAGGAAAAAAATAAGCAGTATATGAATACTTGTGTTTTTTATTCAATTGCGGTTGCGGCGAGATACTACGGTAAAAAAGTTGATGGACTCGATTTAGTATACAATTTTAAAATTAATGGAAAAACTATCACTAATGACATGGCAAATACACTTGAGGCGGGAGGACTATCAAATGACCTTAGGATTTCGGCATATAAACAATATCTAAAAGGATATAATTCCTCGGATGTTAGATCGGCAATTGCAGATGGAAATCCAGTTTTGGGAATTTTTAGACCAGAGGGCGCGGCTATGAATCACCAAGTTCTTATTACAGGATTAGGCTTCAATGGAAGTTATACATTTTACAATACTGCAACTGATAGGTATGAATCTCAGCCATCGTCTGTGTTTATTTACACATTTGTTGTAACTGGTGCACGTTAAATCAATCAAAATGAAAAATAAATTTATCCTCACAATCTTTTTAATTTTTTTCTTCGGTTTAGCCATAGCGTTTGCCAAAATCGTCTTTAATCATAATCCAAAAGAATTCAAGAAAATGTTATTTATTGTTGTTTTCCCCGACAAGCCGCCAGTTATTACGAGGAATAATTTTATTGATCCCTCCGACAGAGAGTATTTAAAAAATTTGAATATTTCTGATGAGCAAATAGTGAGTCGAGATTTGGAAACAACAATCATTATGGTAATGAAAATTAAGCGCAACGTGCACCCATTAACGTTGGTTGACGTTTGTAAAAAATATAAAATTGATAAAAAGTACTGGAGTTTAAAGGTTAAATATAATGGCGAAATCTTAGATGATCCTGAAACAATGCTAATTTCAACAAATCAAATCCAATCTGTTAAAATGGAAACAATTGGTTTTAATCAATTCATTAATATCGTCGGTGTCGATTTTGGACAAATACAGAAAATAAGGCAAGATCAAAAAAAAGGGCCGACAATTGGTGAGATTACTTATTAGCCAACTTAGCGTGATATACTGATTAAGTAACCTACGTTGGCTTACGCGTACCGCGTGTGTTTAGCCTCCATTCGCAGGAGGGATTGAAAGGGGAAGCCGCCCGCGCGGGGCTTGAGGGGCAGATAGGGCGGCCGAAGCGCAGCGTAGCCCGGCAAAGCCCGGCCCGCTTCTATCAGTGGGACTGCCATGATAATATTTTACCGTGACGCACGGCGTTCCTGAAGACCACAAATTAATAAAGCAAGCTAAACCTTAATTGAAAATAAAATTCAGAGGGGTGCCACGAGGGGCACTAAAAGAAATCGAATAGCAATAGTCTGAACCCTAAGATAGAAATAAAATCAAAGGGGGCTACAAAACAACGCGGTAGGTTTAGGGGTTATCCTGTTATTAAACAGCAGACCAATAAACACCACATCATATGAAAAATTTTGAAACGTTAGTGGATGCCACTAACGACCTCACCAAACGCGGTTACGAAGCCAACCTTAGCCTGGAGGGCGACACCATAGACGATAAAGACAAAAATATACACATGGCGGCCGATGAATTCGAGATAGACGAGTTCTACCGTTTCGAGGGGCAGAGCAACCCTTCGGATATGTCCATCGTGTACGCCATCAGCTCCGAAAAGTATAACCTGAAAGGTATTTTAATAAACGCTTATGGCACTTATGCTAACGATAGCTCATCGGCCATAGAAGCTAAATTGCACCATAAACAGGTAAGCACCCACCTACACGGCAGCGACAGGCCGGTGGAATAGGGGGAAGTGGCAGTTTTGTAGTGGCAGTAGCAGGTCTTAGTAGCAGTATAGAGTTACGCAATTGCTACCGCTACCGCCACTGCTACTGCTACTGCTACTGCTACCGCAACTGCCTAACCCCTCCCCAACGCTGCCAGCAGCTTCTTTCCCCTTACTTGTATAGCAGGCCCGCTGTTGCGCATCAGAAACTCCATTTGGTTGGCCAGCTCTTCTGCAATCCAGTCGTACCGTTCGCTTAAGTTAAACAGGGCATCGGCAGCAAATATTTTTACGGCGGGTTTTACTTTAGGGTGTATTATCCAATCGAAAAACTCGTCTACGGTATCTTCCAGATCAATCTCCCCTAAGGCTTTCTTCACAACATCCGGTGCTTTGGTGCTGGTCATAAACATCATGATGCGGGCGTAATGGCGTTTGCAGCTTTCGTTGTTTACCTCCTTGATGCGCGAGAGGAAATATTTAAGATTTACCGAGTAACGGGCAATGTCGCTCAGCATCACACTATCCAGCAACCACATGGCACGGAAGCCAAGGGTTTTATCGGTATGGAAGGTAAGGTCAATCAGGGCGTCAACGTCCAAACTCTCTTCATTTACGATAGCCGTTAACTTAGCAATTTTGGTTTTGCCAAAGGTTTTATAAAGCTCTTGTATAAGTTGGTCTTGGCTGAGCATGGGGTTGGTGTTTGTCTGAACTCGAATTTTTCGTGTTTAATTTTCTTTATAGGGTACTCAAGAGGGCTACGCCGTTTTAAAGAATTAGACGAATTAGTCGAATTTACATGCAAGCTATCAGAATTTCGCCAATTTTAGAAATTCTTAAACTGCCAAACATCCCGAAGAATACGTCGCGGTCTAAAAATTAAAATCGTGAAGAGAAAATGGGACGATGGACAATCTTATTAAAAATGGCCAATTTTGGAGCCTTTTTTGCAGATGGATAAACCGGTCCGAAAACGGCCAATTTTTTGATGGAAAAGCGCGAAAAACATCCCTTTTTTTATGCTATAAATAGAAAAATACGGAAATTTTAGCAAGTGAATTTGGCGGTTTGATAAAAGATTGCGTCGCAAATGGTCTCTTGCGGGTTAGTTACGCCAAGGTCAAAAAATGAAACTTTACAACATTCAAACGTTCCAACCTTTCAACATTCCAACAACTTATTATACATTTGTCCGGTTAAATATTTGTTATTACATGGTTAAATTCAACCGGTTCACGCTGGATAATGGCCTCCGGGTTATTGTCCACGAAGATAGTACAACGCCCATGGCAGTGCTTAACATCCTTTACGATGTGGGCGCACGCGACGAAGACCCCGAGCAAACCGGCTTCGCACACCTGTTTGAGCACCTGATGTTCGGCGGTTCGGTAAACATCCCCAACTACGATGGTCCCCTGCAACGTGTTGGCGGTGAGAACAATGCGTTCACCAGCAACGATATCACCAACTATTATATCACCCTGCCATCGGCCAATATCGAGACCGCCTTTTGGCTGGAGAGCGACCGCATGTTAAGCCTTGCCTTCAGCAAAAAAAGCCTGGAAGTGCAGCGTAATGTGGTGATAGAGGAGTTTAAGCAACGCTACCTTAACCAGCCTTACGGGGATGTATGGCTAAAGCTGCGCCCTATGGTGTATAAGCAGCACCCGTACCGCTGGGCAACCATCGGCAAAACCATCAAACATATCGAAGATGCTCGTATAGAGGATGTTAAGGCCTTCTTTAAAAAGCATTACAACCCGCAAAACGCCGTTATGGTAGTAGGCGGCGATGTGAAAACCGAGCAGGTAAAACAGCTGGCCGAAAAATGGTTCGGCCCAATACCGGCGGGGGAGAAGTACGTACGTAACTTGCCTATTGAGGCCCCGCAGCAAGAGGAACGCCGCGATACGGTTACAGCCAAAGTGCCTCTAAATGACCTATATATCGCTTTTCAGATGGAAGGTAGGTTGGATAGCAGCTTCCACGCGGTGGATCTGATGTCGGATATCTTGTCGCGCGGCAACTCTTCCAGGCTTTATAAAAGGTTGGTAAAGGATAAGCAATTGTTCAGCGAGGTGCATGCCTACATCACCGAAAGTATGGATAAAGGCATGTTTGTGATGCAGGGAAAACCGATAGAGGGCGTTGCGATAGAGGACGCAGAGGCTGCCCTTTGGCAGGAGCTGGAGATACTGAAAAATGAAGAAGTGCCTGCAGATGAGCTTACTAAAGTAAAAAACAAAACCGAATCGATAAAAGCGTTTTCGGAGATGTCGCTTTTGGATAACGCCATGAACCTGGCTTTTTACGAGCTGATGGGCGATGCGGATAACCTTAACTACGAAACAGATAAGTACCTGGCGGTAACTTCGGCAGATATTAAGGAGCAGGCTAATAAATTGTTCCGGAAAGACAATTCTTCAACGCTGGTTTACCTGGCGGAGAAGGCCGAATCTGAATTATCTGAATTGTCTGAATCAGAATTTTCAGAATTAAAGAATTAACAGAATTGCCAAACCGTAATTTGTCGAATTTAAAGAGTTATGAAACCTCGTTGATTCCCTAAAATTCGAGTTCAGACAGAAAAAATATTCAATGATAAAACTTGATAGAAAATCTCCTCCCCAATTCAACGGAGTGGAGAACATAGCCTTAATAAAGCCTGAGCACATAAAACTGGCGAACGGCTGCGATGTTTACGCCTTCAATTCGGGCGGGCAGGATTTGCTGCGTATAGAATGGATATTCAACAACCTCCGTTTCAATCCGGCTAAGCCATTGCTCAATGTGGCCACCAATACCATGCTTGCCGATGGTACCGGCAGCATGACAGCCGCGCAAATTGCCGACCATATAGATTTTTACGGTGCCTTTTTGCAGGTTGATTACAGCTACGATCAATCGCAGGTTACGCTTTATACGCTAACCAAACACCTGGCCAGCACGCTGCCAGTGATTAAGGATATCATCACCAATTCGATTTTCCCGCAAAAAGAACTGGATACCTTTGTGCGCAACCAGCAGCAGAAACTGCAGGTGAGCCTGCAAAAGAACGATTTTGTGGCCCGCCGCATTTTCAATAAGGCCCTCAATGGCGCTACCATCTACGGCTTGGCGGCTCAACCCGAAGATTTCCAGAGCCTTACGCGCGATGATTTGCAGGCGCATTTCAAAGAAATGTACCAGCCTGCCAATTGTACCGTCATCGTGGCCGGCAAGGTGAATCACGAAGCCCTGGAATTGTTGACAGGCACCTTTGAAAACGATTGGGAAAACCAGCCAGCCGTAGCCGATATCATGCAGCCCGCGCTGGAACCATCTGCGGAAAGGTTTTTTTATACGGAGAAACCCGGGGCCCTGCAATCGGCCATACGTATCGGTACGCCGTTCATCAATCGTTCGCATCCCGATTTTCCGGCTATGCAGGTACTCAACACCGTTTTGGGCGGCTACTTCGGGTCGAGGCTGATGGCCAACATCCGCGAGGATAAGGGCTATACCTACGGCATCGGCTCGGGTATCAGTTCATTCAAACAAAGCGGCTCGTTCTTCATCGCATCAGAAGTTGGAGCAGATGTTTGCCATTCTGCGGTTAGCGAAATAGCGAAAGAGGTAAACCTGCTGAAAACCGATTTGATACCCGACGATGAACTATCGCTGGTGCGCAACTTTATGCTCGGCTCGCTTTTAGGCAGCCTGGAGAATATTTTGTCGCATGCCGATAAATTCAAGAACCTCCATTTCGCAGGCCTGGATTACGATTATTACGACCGCTACACTTCGGCTGTAAAGAACGTTACATCTGAAGAACTGAAAGCACTTGCCAACAAGTATTGGGATTTTAACAGTTTTTATAAAGTGGTGGTAGGGAAATATTAAAGACAAATGTGCAGATTCCAGATTTCAAATGTGCAGAAGACGCCGTTATTGATTGCAGATGAGTTTCATCAAACCAATGTCATATCATCTGCACATCTGAAATCTGCACACCTGCACATCCAATAATCATTTGCATATCTGCACATCTGTATGTATCTTTGCCCGGCAAATAATAACTCCAAAATAATTATTTGCTATGCAGTTAGACCCATCTAAATTTGTTGCCGAAGGATTAACTTACGACGACGTTTTACTACTCCCCGCTTATTCTGAAGTATTACCGCGCGAAGTTAACACGAGTACTTTTTTAACAAAGGCTATCCGTTTAAACATCCCCATCATATCGGCAGCGATGGATACCGTTACCGAAGCCGGTTTGGCTATTGCCATAGCCCAGGCAGGCGGTATTGGCATGCTGCACAAAAACATGACCATACAGCAGCAGGCCGATGAGGTACGCAAGGTAAAACGATCTGAAAGCGGGATGATACAGGACCCGGTTACTTTGCTGGAAGATGCCCTGCTGTCGGATGCGTTCAACATCATGCGCGAATACAGCATCGGCGGTATCCCGGTTATCGATGCAGAGCATAAATTGAAAGGCATCATCACCAACCGCGATTTGCGTTTCCAGAAGGACATGAGCGTCAAGGTTACCGAAGTGATGACCAAAACCAACCTCATTACAGCCCCGGAAGGTACCGACCTTACCGAAGCAGCCAATATATTGCAAGCCAACAAAATTGAAAAGCTGCCCGTGGTAAATGCCTACGGCACATTGGTAGGTTTGATTACTTATAAAGATATCCAAAAAGTAAAGAACTTCCCTAACGCCTGTAAGGACCAATACGGCCGTTTGCGCGTTGGTGCAGCAGTTGGTGTCGCCTCAGATAATATCGACCGTGTAACGGCTTTATACAACGCCGGTGTGGACGTAGTGACGGTTGATACCGCGCACGGCCACTCTAAAGGCGTTATCGACATGGTAAAGGCTGTAAAAGCCCTTTATCCAACGTTACAGGTAATAGCCGGCAACATCGCCACCGCTGAGGCCGCCCTTGCCCTCGCCGATGCCGGTGCCGATGCCGTGAAAGTAGGTATTGGTCCCGGTTCTATCTGTACCACACGTATCATTGCAGGGGTGGGCGTACCGCAACTGTATGCCGTTTACGAATGCGCCAAAGCGCTCGAAGGCCGTGGCATCCCCGTTATTGCAGATGGCGGTATCAAACAAACAGGCGATATCGTAAAAGCAATCGCAGCCGGTGCAAGCTCTATTATGGCAGGTTCGTTATTTGCTGGTGTGGAAGAATCACCGGGCGAAACCATCATCTACGAGGGTCGTAAATTTAAATCTTACCGCGGTATGGGTTCTGTAGAAGCTATGGCCAAAGGTTCAAAAGATCGCTATTTCCAGGATGAGACCGACGTGGTAACCAAGCTGGTACCCGAAGGCATCGTAGGCCGCGTGCCATTCAAAGGCAATATGGCCGAAGTGATATTCCAGTACATAGGCGGTTTACGTGCCGGTATGCACTACTGCGGTGCTGCCAACATCGAAGACCTGCAACGCGCCAAGTTCGTACGCATTACCGCAGCAGGTATGCGCGAAAGCCATCCGCACGATATCACGATCACTAAAGAAGCACCGAATTATACGAGATAAAAGATAAGGTTTATGAGCGACGATGAGGTTATAATTGACGACGAAAAAAGAGCAATGCTCAAACGCAAAACCATTATTTGGAGCAGCACCCTGGTGGTGCTTGTCTGGTTTTTCTTTTGGGGAGTGCCTATCAATTATATGAAATCGATGCTTACTTTTTTGGCTATCCTTGCCTCAATATGTATTACGGTGTGTTTTTTAATGACGTATTTTGGCGTGACCTTTTTTTTATTTCCAAAGAAGAAAGACAATCCTAACGAAGGTTATATCATTTTTGCCATCATCATGATTATGTTCTTTGGTACAGGAGTGATGATGATTGTTCAGGAGATAGGCCGCGAGAATAAAGAACTTGCTAAATACGGCGAAATAACAGAAGCAACTGTGACCGATGGCAATGCGTTTGCAGCAGGTAGGCTCGACCTCTCGAAAATCAAATTGGTTTTTATTATGGCCAATGGCGAAGAATATACCGTCGACGAAAAAATACCTTACAAAGTGTTCAATAACTTTTACGCTGGCCAAAAATTTAACATCATCTATTCTACAAAGCACCCAACTATTGTAGAAGTGTTGTACCGGCAGCAGGAGTTAGATAAGTATAGAAAGATAATTCAGGAACGGAAACAGTGATATATCCCGCCACAGCTTAGGGCTAAATATTCAATAAACAAAAAGAGGGATTCAAAATGATATCCCTCTTTTTGTTTCCGATATCCTTATTTATTATCGCCGAATCCGGCCTTAGGGCCTAATCCCGCTGCAGCAGCGAGTTTCAAGGCCTGGTCTTCTGTAAAGCCCTCTTTTACCAGTGCATCAAAATATTGCTTATTTAACTTAGCCAACTCCGCCAGTTTGCCCGGCTCTTTGTAATAGCTTATTTGGGCATCCATCATACTTTTAATCATCGTTTTGTACATGTTGCCTATGCCGGCATCGCCGCCCAAGCCGCCGAAAAGGTTGTTGCCGCCTTCGGATACGTCGCTCCCTTGCGAAAGATCCGGGGACCCTCCTCCCGGTGCTGTTATCCTTATATCGGTAATGATGTTGCCGTCGGCTGTTTGCTCCTTAAGGCTCACGTTATAAAAATTGAAGAAGGCTACGCCATCGGTACGCAGCCCGGCGCGTTCAATAACATCTATTACCTTGGCATTCGCCGGTATTTTTTTGAAGTACACTTTAAACATTACGGTTTGCCCTTCCTGGGTAAAGATATGCCTCTTAGCAGGCGCAACAGCTATGCCTTCAGATTTTACATATTCGTAACGCTTATTGTCCACGTCGGTTTGCAGGTAAATTTCCTTGTTCAAAACCGCCCAGGCGCTATCACTGCTTGCAGTTACCTGTATTTGTACCATCGAGTACAATTTGTCGGTTTGTATCAGTACGATTTTGGCATTTGGGTCGTCTTGCGAACCAATTTTAGGGTTAGCAATGTTTTGCGCAAGCGATGTAAGGCAAAACAGTATCAGCGCGGCTGAGAAGGATAGGTGTTTTTTCATTTAGATTGTGGTTTATATAATAGCGTAAGTTTAGGTTGGCGGATTAGTTAATGCAATAGATAAAACCCGCAAAATAATGGATGATATAATTTATGCTTCGAATTTAGGGTTTTAATCCGTCGAAACCCTTTTACTATTATATTTACCGTCATGAAATCCCTCTGTGTATTTTGCGGTGCCAACTTCAATGGCGACCCTGTTTTGAAGCAATCCATCAACCAACTGGCCGAGATAATGGTTAGCCGCGGTATCGAACTGATATATGGCGGCGGCAACGTTGGTGTAATGGGCCTGCTGGCCGATGCGATAATGTCTCGTGGCGGTAGGGTTATTGGCATCATCCCGCAGTTTTTGATGGATAAGGAGGTAGGGCACAAGGGGATTACCGAGTTGCGCATCGTAAAGAACATGCACCAACGCAAGCAATTGATGAATGACCTGTGTGATGCCATCGTAATGCTTCCCGGCGGTTTCGGCACGCTGGAAGAATTTTTCGAAGTGCTAACCTGGCTGCAGCTGGGCCTGCACAACCACCCGGTAGGCATACTGAACACCAATGGTTTTTACGATAGTCTGCTACAGCAAATGGATGTGATGGTTGAGCAGCGTTACCTCAAGCCCGCCAACCGGGCATTGGTGCTCAGCTCTGCCGACCCGGTAGAACTCATCAACCTGATGGATGCAATTGATATTGCACCCGATGAAGTTTGGTTCAGGGACAGGAATTTAACGTAAGTTCAGTTGGCAGTAGCGGTAGGCAGTTGGCAGTAAAAAAAGCCAACTGAGTACTGCACACTGAGGACTGCCTACTGCAAACTGGCAACTGCCTACTGCGGCCCCGTCTTTACATACATCCTAACCCGATGCGTGGGCATAATGCTTACAATGCCGTTGACTTCCTGCTTGTTGGATAGCACGATATACATCTCCACCAATACGCCATCCTTGCCAAAACTATCTTTCCGCTGAAACCGGCCTGTTTCTATCAGCGCTTTATCATCAAGCGAGCCTGTTGTTTCCGGCTTGCCGAAAATTGCCTCAGCCTGCTTTTGGATGGATAAATAATGATCGATATAGGGTTGCAAGGCAGTTAAAGGCTGTTTTATTGCTTCGCGATTATTGGCGAAATTGGTATCATCCCATTCGTATAAAACCTGGTTGAGGGTAGAATCTGTTCCATTAGGAAAATAGTACACCAGCAAATCGGGCAGCGATTGTTGTTTGCGGCGATATACCTCTGGTTGACCTATATGGGGGCCGCTGAGAAAGGTGGTTGTTAATTCAATAGGTATGCCGTTTGCCCCTTTTTCAAAGCCGCGGGCATACGCCAGTGTTTTTCCTTTGATATCAAATGTGTATTGGGCGTAGGAGTTGGCGGCGAAACAAATTAAAAGAAATATCAATAGAGCGGTTCTCTTCATAATCAACACGAATTTCATCAATTGGGTTTATTGTGGACAATTGGTAAATCAAAATTAATGTAATTAGTCCCATTCGCGCAATTCGTGCCCATTAATTTGTTATGCATGCATAGATTTGCGTTTATTTTCCTAACATTACCATACCTATTATAAGCACGTATATGGATTTGGAATTTAATAAGAATGAGGATGTTAATAAGCAACTCGTTTACGAATTTAACACCCGGCTAAAAAAGATATACCTGGGCGGCGGCGAAAAAGCTGCCGCCAAACAAAAAGAAAAAGGCAAGATGCTTGCCCGCGAGCGCATAGCATACCTGTTGGATGATGATAAACCCTGGCTGGAGATAGGTGCCTTTACCGCAGATGGCATGTATGCCGAGCACGGCGGCTGCCCAAGCGGCGGCGTGGTTTGTGGCATTGGCTATGTAAGCGGGAGGCAATGCGTTGTTGTTGCTAACGATGCCACAGTAAAGGCCGGCGCTTGGTTCCCCATTACTGCCAAGAAGAACCTGCGCGCGCAGGAAATAGCGATGGAAAACCGACTGCCCATCATCTACCTGGTAGATTCGGCAGGGGTGTATTTGCCTTTGCAGGACGAGATTTTCCCGGATAAAGAGCATTTCGGCCGCATCTTTCGCAATAACGCGCAGATGAGCAGTATGGGCATCATCCAGATAGCGGCCATCATGGGTTCTTGCGTGGCCGGCGGGGCGTATCTGCCGATCATGAGCGACGAGGCGATGATCGTTGAGGGGACAGGTTCGGTTTTTTTGGCGGGCTCTTACCTGGTAAAATCGGCGATAGGCGAGGAAGTGGACAACGAAACCCTGGGCGGCGCCACCACCCAATGCGAGATAAGCGGCGTAACCGATTATAAGCATCCCAACGATAAGGCCTGCCTCGATTCTATCCGCAACATCATGAACAAAGTGGGCGATTACGCTAAAGCCGGCTTCGACCGGATAAAACCATCAGCCCCCAAGCTTAACGAAAAAGACATCTACGGCATCCTGCCCGATAACCGGGAGAAAGCCTACGATATGCGCGAGATTATCTTTCGCCTGATAGACGATTCAGCATTCGAGGAATATAAGGCAGGTTATGGTCAATCCATCATTTGCGGCCTCGGCCGGGTGGACGGTTGGGCGGTGGGCATTGTGGCCAATCAACGTAAGGTGATCAAATCTAAAAAAGGGGAGATGCAGTTCGGCGGGGTAATTTACTCCGATAGTGCCGATAAAGCCACCCGTTTTATCATGAACTGCAACCAAAAAAAGATTCCACTGGTGTTTTTGCAGGATGTCACCGGCTTTATGGTGGGCAGCCGCAGCGAACATGGCGGCATTATAAAAGATGGTGCCAAAATGGTGAACGCCGTGGCTAATTCCGTTGTGCCTAAATTCACCATCGTAATAGGCAATTCATACGGTGCAGGCAACTATGCCATGTGCGGCAAGGCCTATGACCCCAGGCTTATCTACGCCTGGCCATCGGCCAAAATAGCCGTAATGGGCGGATCGCAGGCAGCAAAGGTATTGGTGCAGATGCAGGCGGCAGGCCTAAAAGCAAAAGGAGAGGAGGTTGATGATGCCAAGGAGGCTGAACTTCTAAAGCAAACTACCGACCGCTACAACGCCCAAACTACGCCGTACTACGCAGCAGCCAGACTTTGGGTAGATGGCATTATCGATCCGCTGGAAACACGTAAAGTAATATCTATGGGGATAGAAGCCGCCAATCACGCGCCTATTGAAAAAGCCTTTAATGTGGGTATAATACAAACCTAATAGAGGTAGAGACCCCATATTTCGCGTCTTTTTTGTTATTTTACGCTATGCTCACTATCGATATATCAGACCGTACCTACGGCGAATTGTTTGGCACAATTGCAGGATTATACATGCTTGTATTAGGTAATGGCAGACGTGTGCAGTTCAACAAATTGCTCAAAAATGGCATTCGTGTACAAGGGAAGGTTGAAGAGATAAAAATAAAGCGCTGGAGTTGGATCACCAACAACAGGCAGGCAAGGTTTTATCCGGTGATATATTTTAAAACGGTCGACTCGGGGCCTATCTCGGCCGATTACGACCTGTTCGCAAGCAACCCTTCTGTCTATGCACTTGGGGAAGAGGTGGAAGTTGTGTACGATCCGGCTAACCATAAAAACTTTATGGTGGATAATCTTAGCACGAAAACGGTGGCCCCGTTACTGTTGTTGGCAGGGGCCGCCGTTCTTTCCGCCTCGGTAATTTTTTATATCCTCGATCCGGATAGTTATATCCGTTTTTAACGCTCCGCTTTTAAGTTTTAGGGCTTTACTACCCCCTTCCCGGGTACGCTTTCAAGCCTTCGGCTAATACAACCATTGCTTTATTCAGGTCATCGTTGTTGATTACGTAGGCCATGCGCACCTCGTTGGTGCCTGCGCCGGGCGTGCTGTAAAAGCCGGTTGCAGGTGCCATCATCACCGTTTGGTTCTCGTAGCTGAAGCTCTCCAGCATCCACTGGCAAAATTTATCCGCATTATCTATCGGTAACCGCGCTACCACGTAAAAAGCGCCGCCGGGATTGGGGCAGTACACGCCATCGATGTTGTTCAACGCGCTTACCAGCGTATCGCGGCGTTTGGTATATTCGATGTTTACGGCGGTAAAGTACTCGTCGGGTGTATCTACGGCGGCTTCGCCGGCAATCTGTTCAACCATTCCTGCGGATAACCGTGCCTGGGCAAACTTCAGCCCTGTTGCGATAACAGCCTTGTTTTTGGTGATGAGGCAACCAAGGCGCGCGCCACAAGCACTGTAACGTTTACTTACCGTATCCATTACGATCACGTTCTCCTCCAACCCACTCAGGTGCATTGGGGAAATGAAGGTGCGGCCATCATAGCAAAACTCGCGGTAAGCCTCGTCGCTGAATAAGTACAGGTCGTATTTTAATGCAAGCGCCTTCAAGGCCTCCAATTCTTCCCTCGAATACAGGTAACCGGTTGGATTATTGGGGTTGCAAATGATGATGGCCTTCGTTCTTTCGGTAATCAGTTTCTCAAATTCGCTGATAGGGGGCAGGGCGAAGCCATTATCAATGTAGGATAATATCGGTTTTACCACTACGTCGGTTTGGTTGGCAAAGCCGTTGTAATTGGCGTAGAATGGCTCGGGAATGATTACTTCGTCGCCATCGTCAAGGCAGCTGAGCATGGCAATGGTAATGGCTTCAGATCCGCCGGTAGTGACGATGATATTCTCGGGGGCGATATTATAGCCCAGTTTATTGTAGTATTCGGTGAGTTTTTTGCGGTAACTCAGCGTGCCTTCTGATGGGGTGTAGGCCCATACCTTAAAATCGATGTTTTTGATGGCGTTCAGCATGCCCTCCGGGGTTTCAATATCCGGCTGGCCTATGTTCAGGTGATATACTTTCTTGCCTTCCAGCTTAGCTTTATCGGCAAAGGGGGTTAGCTTACGTATTGGCGAGGCAGGCATGCGCTGCCCTTTTTGCGAAATTTTTGGCATGGGGCAAAATTAGTAAAAAAATCATAGCCATATCGCGCCCCTTTTACGCTGCCAAGCCTCGGTCGGCATCACATGGCCGGAGGGTGTTCCACTTTGAATGTGGAACACTGGTTTTTGAATATCTTTTGATTATCAGGGTTTTGTGTTTTTTTGTGGAACGCTTTGGAACGGTCTTATACGGCTATAGGTTTACACTTGGTCTTGTCCGTGTTTTGGTTTACAAGTGTAAACCTATAGCCGTATAAGACCCAGTAGAATGCTTTTTTTGCTTCGCGCGGAACACCCCAAATCAACAAAAAAGGCACCGCTAATAGCGATGCCTTAAATATTTTTCTTAAACCCTTCCGCTAACCAGCGGAGCGGGTTTAGACCCGGCTGGCTAAGCTTACCTGCTGCTTGTGGTTGGCTTAGCAACCACTTCGCCTACTATGGTTAAATATTTGGTAGGTGTTTTCGCGTTAGAGGTAACCACGATGGTTTTGTTGAATGCCGAAGGGTTAAGTGCGTTGTAAGTAATCTTGATGCTGCCTTTTGCGCCTTTCAATACCGGTGTTTTGGTGTAATCAGCAATGGTGCAGCCACAGGTAGGGCGCACATCTGTCAAAATCAGCGGTTCTTGCCCAACGTTGGTAAACTCGAACACGGTTGTAACCGGGGTGCCTTGCGGTATCTTGCCGAAATCGTGTTTTTCTTCGGTAAATTTAAACTCCGCTTTGGTGTCGTCCTGCGCCATCGCAGTGTTTGCAGTGAAGGCCAGGCCTAGGAACACTGCGCAAATCATCATTATTTTTTTCATAATTACCTGTTTGATTGTTACAAATATAAATGGTTTAACCTAATTTAAAAACTATTGCACAAACTATATGTTTTACAACTACCGATAATAAAAACAGAATAGAATTTTATAATTTTACCGCCTAAACAAAATTTTGTATGCCCGAAACTGTAATACACCCTGGCAACGAGCTAAATGCTGCCGAACTCAGTTTTGACGATTTCAAGAATATCGTGATCGGCGACTACCGCGTGGGTTACGAAAGCCGGCAGGCAAGTTTGTTGGGCCGCCGCGAAGTTCTTACAGGTAAAGCCAAGTTCGGCATCTTCGGCGATGGCAAAGAAGTGGCCCAGCTGGCTATGGCCAAGGCGTTCCGCAAGGGCGACTGGCGCGCCGGTTACTACCGCGATCAAACTTTTATGTTCGCTACCGGCATGAGCAACCTTAAGGAGTTTTTTGCCCAGTTGTATGCGCATCCTGATATCGAGAAAGATCCTGCATCGGGCGGCCGCCAAATGAACTGCCACTATGCTACGCGCTTTGTTGATAACGAGGGTAACTTCGTAAACCAGGTTGAAACCAAGAACACCGGGTCGGATTTATCTACCACGGGCGGGCACATGCCGCGCCTGCTGGGGTTGGCTTATGCTTCTAAACTATACCGCCAGAATAAAGAGCTGGAATACCTGAAGCAATTTTCGGTAAATGGCAACGAGGTGGCTTTCGGCACCATCGGCAACGGCGCGACCTCCGAGGGCCTGTTTTTCGAGACATTCAACGCCGCCGGCGTACTGCAGGTGCCTATGGCTATCTCCATTTGGGACGATGCCTACGCTATATCCGTACCCGCAAAACTGCAAACTACTAAAGAAGATATCTCCGAAGTGCTGCGCGGGTTCCAGCGCGATGCCCGTGGCGCCGGATACGAAATATTCAAAGTGCGTGGCTGGGATTATGTGGCTCTCTGCGAAACCTACGAGCGTGCCATCAAGATATGCCGCGAAGAGCACGTACCCGTAATGATACACGTAGTGGAAATGACCCAGCCGCAGGGCCACTCTACATCCGGCTCGCACGAGCGTTACAAAACTAAAGACAGACTTGCCTGGGAAGAGGAGCACGATTGCCTGCTGCAGATGCGCAAATGGATGATTGAATCGGCCATTATTACAACGGAAGAAATTGATGAACTGGAAGCTACCGCCAAGAAATATGTGCGTGAATGCCAGAAAGAGGCCTGGGCCGAACTGGAGGACGAGATAAAAGCCGAGATAGATGAGGTAGTGGAATTGATAGAGAACGTTGCTGAGTACTCGCCACTGCACGCCGAATTATTAGATATAACGCGCGGCTTGCAAAGCGCCATAGATCCCGGCCGCAGGGATACCATATCGGCCATACGTAAAACGCTGCGCCTCACCGTTGGCGAAAGCACTTCTTACGAACGCAAGGTACTGTTAGATTACCTGCGTACCGAACTGGAAAAAAACAAGGAACGCTACAATTCTAAATTATTTAGCGATACGCCGCACTCGCCCTTGTTGGTGCCCGTTGTAAAGGCCGAGTATGCCGACGACGCCCGCCTTTTGGATGGCCGCGAGGTACTCAACGCTTGCTTCGATGCCAATTTTGCGCGCGATAAGAGTATCGTAGCCTTCGGCGAAGACGTAGGCGCCATTGGCGACGTAAACCAGGGCTTTGCCGGTTTGCAGGCCAAATATTCGGATCTGCGCATTACCGATACCGGCATCCGCGAATCTACCATCATAGGGCAGGGCCTTGGCCTTGCTATGCGTGGCCTGCGCCCCATAGCCGAGATACAATACATCGATTACCTTATTTACGCCCTTACCGTTTTAAGTGATGATGTGGCGAGCCTGAGCTACCGCACCATGGGCGGCCAAAAGGCGCCGCTTATCGTACGTTCGCGCGGGCACCGTTTAGAGGGGATATGGCATTCCGGCTCACCGCTGGGTACCATCCTTAATTCAATGCGCGGCATGCATATTTGCGTGCCCAGGGACATGACACAGGCTGCAGGTATGTACAACACCCTGCTGCGCGGCGATGAGCCTGCACTGGTGATAGAATGCCTAAACGGTTACCGCTTAAAGGAAAAACTGCCTGCAAACGTAGGCGAGTTTACCGTGCCGCTGGGCAAAGCCGAGGTTTTGAAAAATGGCGGGGATATTACCGTAATAAGTTACGGCTCAACCCTGCGCATCGTACTGGAGGCTGCTGTTGAACTCGAGAAAATGGGCATCCATATCGAAGTAGTGGACCCGCAGACCTTGTATCCTTTCGATACCGACAATGTGTGCGCTGAATCGCTGCGTAAAACCAATAAACTGCTGGTGGTTGATGAGGATTTACCGGGCGGCGGATCGGCCTATATCCTTCAAAAGGTGATAGAGAAACAGAAAGGCTATTACTCGCTTGACTCGCAGCCCCGTACCCTTTGCGGTGCCGAGCACAGGCCACCATACGGCACCGATGGCGATTACTTCAGCAAACCATCTTTGGATGATGTGGTAGAAGTAGTGTACAGTATGATGAACGAAGCCAACCCAGGGAAATTTCCGGCGATATATTAAGCTTTAAGATTTGAACTTCAAGATTTGACAACTTTCTGAAAGTTGTCAAATCTGCTCTTTTTACGCCGCCGCTACCGCGAGATTAGCGAAGCATATCTCGTGGTTTCCATTGTCTAAGCTTCCAGCTTAAGGCAACTATAGCCGCCAAGAATATCAACTCGGCGCATCAGGGTTTATTCCATATCGCTGTGCAATCAAATCCCAAAACTATTATATTGCGCTTTAACACCATTCAAATGCGCAGCAGACTTCTCGCCTTACTATTGTTTCTATTCGGCCTCAACGTTCACGTGCAAGCACAAACCGAAGATATCCGCCTGGCCGATCCTACCATTTTCCAGGAAAAAGGCACTTATTATCTATACGGCACCGGCCGACCCGACGGCTTCGCGGTTTACACCTCTACCGATTTGGTTAAATGGGAACGGCACAAAAACAATGCCTTGCTTATAGGTGATAGCTACGGCACCAAAGGCTTTTGGGCACCGCAGGTATTTAAGCACAAGGGCAAGTATTATATGGCTTACACGGCTAATGAGCACATTGCCATTGCCCAAAGCGATAACCCGCTGGGGCCCTTTAAGCAAAGCATCATCAAACCATTATCTGAACAAGGCAAACAAATAGACCCCTTTATCTTTAAGGATAAAAATGGCGAATTGTACATCTACCATGTGCGCCTGCAAAACGGCAACCGCATTTTTGTTGCCCGTTTGAATCAGGACCTTTCAGCGATGGATGAGGCTACCGCGGTAGAATGCCTGCACGCCGAGGCCGGTTGGGAAAATACGGCGAATACGAATTGGCCGGTTTCCGAAGGGCCGACCGTTGTTAAGATGGGGCGCTTATACTATCTGTTTTATTCTGCAAACGATTTCAGGAACATCGATTATGCCGTTGGCTATGCCACCTCGGCATCGCCAACAGGGCCATGGACAAAATACAGCGGCAACCCCATCCTCAGCCGCGCAAATACGGGATGTAATGGCTCGGGCCATGGCGATATTTTTAAAGCTGCCGATGGCAAGCTTTGGTATGTTTTCCATACGCATAACTCCAACGATAAGGTACAGGACCGCCTATCGGCCGTTATCCAGGTATCAATCTCCGCGGGGAAACCGGGCGTGTTTTCAGTAGTGCCGGATACCTTTCGTTATTTGAAGATTGAGGCGATGCCGCAATAGGGGATAAGCCGGGAGTGCATTTATAGCCGGTAAATGAGCATGAAAAAGCACCCTATCTCCAAAAAAAGTATAATTTCACACTGCCCGGGTTATGATTGCCGAATCCAATTTATATTAACTAAATAGAAAATATTTATCATTAAAATACACAATTGCTTTGTAGTGACAATATTTTTAATTAACTTGCGTATATTTGTTCTACAAATCACAATTTGTAACCAACAAAACCTGTTCCTGTACTACCCTTGTATTGATTTAAATTATTGGATTAAACTGTGTAATTATGAGAAAACATTTTTGGTGGGCTATCTGCGTTTTATTGTTGATTTCCGTATCTGTCATCAGTTGGAAACCATCGAACGCATCAAAAAATATCGAAGTTAAATCTGCTCCGATAAATGCAAAAGAATACTTTAACCAGTACGTAAACGACATTTACCAAACTGCGCAATTGCAGCAGAGTGGCATGGATATTACCGTATTCCAAAAAGCTATAACCGGCTATTTGAACCTTAAGCTTACTAATAAGCTTCCGCAGAATAGCAACGTAATTACGGTGGTAGATTTTAATAAATCGAGCCGCGAAAAACGCATGTGGATTATAGATGTGCTAAACAAGAGCTTGCTGCTGAACACCTGGGTTGCCCACGGACAAGGCAGCGGCAACGATATGGCAACGGCATTCTCTAACAACAACGAATCGCACCAAAGCAGCCTTGGTTTCTATTTAACCCAGGATGTGTACATTGGCAAGCATGGCCGTTCATTACGTTTAGATGGGCTGGATGCGGGCATTAACAACGCAGCGCTGGCACGTGGCATCGTTATACACGCTGCCGATTACGTTTGCCAGAATACCATCAACCAAATTGGCCGCCTTGGCCGCAGCTTTGGCTGCCCGGCTGTAAACCCTGCCGTGTCTGATTTGGTTATCAACACCATCAAAGGGCGTTCGATGTTGTTCATCAACGGGAACAGTAGTAATTACACTTCTAAACTATTAGATGAAACTGCTCCCTTAAATTACCTGATGCCAGCTGCGCCGGCTGCTATCCATGCAGATTCTGCCCGGGTAGCTTCCCTTTAAACTACTAATAAAATATAAAAATAAGAAGCCCGGTAGCATTTGGACCGGGCTTTATTATTACCCTCGCAATGACGCGGTGGTGAGGATGTGGTGCCTATAGCTTAGCTAATTGGTCATTACTCGCTAAAAAGCGTTGCAGATGGCCGTAAAGCACAATATCTAACCCGTAAACATCCGGGCGGAACTGGATAACGCCTCTATCATCTACCCAGCAAGTAATGTAGGTGATATACACCGGCATTTTGGTCGGCAATCCAATAGTGGTTGGTTCGGGGTTATCCTCGCCCATGGCTTTGGCAATTTTGTTGTAAGTAGCACCCGGGCCAAATAGTTGTTGGGCAAGGCCCTGCGGGTTTTCAAGGCGTACACAACCATGGCTCACGGCGCGCATATCCCAGTTAAAAGGCTCTTTGGCGGGCGTATCGTGCAGGTAAACACTACTTTTATTATTGAACAGGAATTTTATCTTACCCAGGGCGTTATCATCGCCGGGGCGTTGCTTAAATTCGTACTGGTCTTTCGATGCGTTGGCCCAGTCAATGGTTTCGGGATCTTCTATCTTTTTTCCATTCTCGTACACATCAATGCTTTTGTTGGCCAGATAATACGGGTCTTTAGCGGCCTCTACCATAATCTCTTTACTGGCAATGCTTTGCGGTATATTCCAAACCGGGTTTACCTGCACGCTATGGATCAGGCTGCTTAGTTGCGGCGTTTCGCGGCTAAATGGGCGGTCGGTTTTGTCGCTTTCGTCATAATCAATTAGGGTGTTCTGCTTGTCCTTATTACGTCCCTCGCCTACACACACCTTCATGTTCAGTACCGAGTGGCCGTTATCCATCAAATCAAGGCGATAATCGGGAATGTTTACGATGACATAGCGAGCCTGGCTGGGCTTGTTTTTCCAGCGAAGGCGCTCCATATTTGAAACAAGATAGCGGGTGGTTTCCTCCTTGCTCATGCCCGGTGCGGTACTGCCATCCATCAGGGCTTTTTGCAGTGCGAGGTATTGCGGATCTTTAGGCTGGATGCTATCCAGGTAAGCCTTCATGTTGGTGATGTGAAATATCTTCGACATGCCTGCACTATCCGGGCGTTTGGTTGCGGTAAAGTAGCGCTGGTATATCTTTCGCGGGCTTAAAATACCGTACTGCAGGGCATTGGAATAATTGATGAGCGAGTTGGCGGTAGTAATCTCCAGCAAAGCAATATCGCGATATGCCTCATTGATATTTTTGATAGCACGCTTATCCTTAAATTTGGCCACCAGCGCGGTTATCTTGTCGGCATTGAACATCTTCGGATCCAGCCCGTGCTGGCTCACTTTCTCGAAGTAGTTGGCAGTCAAATCCACGTCGCCGTTGAAGATATGGTCCATCACAAAAATGGGGTCGTAATCGTTCTCCTCGTAAAAGGCATTGATGAGTTTTGGGTTACTTACATTAACCTTTTCCTGAGCCAGCACCTGTTTAAATACCTCGGCGAGGCCTTCGGGAGTGGCATCTTTAAATACCTTATTTTTTGTTTTTTGGTATAGCACCTTGCCCAGGTCAGATCGGCTTTTTTTGCAGCTTGGCAAAATCAGCATCAAAAGGGCGAATGCCAGCAGCGTAGATAATAGGGTGATTTTTTTTAGGTTGAACTTTATCATGGGATAGAATTATATATTAGCTTTGGTAGGCTATAGCAATAGCTATACCATAATGCAGCATTTATTTAAATGCCCTGTATAACATATAAAAAGCTTTTATCCCGATGAGAAAAATATTATTATTTATCCCTTTACTGCTGTTGGTGGCCTGTAGCCCCATGGCGCAAACCTTTAAGCCAGTAAACAAGAATGCCAGTAAGGAGGCAACCGACCTGCTGGCCTACCTGTACGAAATAAACGGCAAGCATATCCTATCGGGCCAACATAATTACAACAGCGATTTGAACGTTTTCTCCGATTCGGCAAAGGCCATTACCGGCAAATACCCGGCGCTTTGGGGTACCGATTTTATTTTATGGGGCGATAAAGACCTGGGGCAGAACATCGTAAACGAATCTATCAAGAAATCGCGCGAGGGTTACCTCGTAAGCCTGATGTGGCACCAGGGCCGCCCAACCGACGAGCCGCCTTACGGTTGGAAAGAAAGCGTGCAAGGCAAACTTACCCCCGCGCAATGGACAGAACTAGTAACCCCCGGCACGGCCCTCAACAAAAAATGGGTAGCGCAGATAGATGTTATTGCCGGCTACCTGAAACAACTGCAGGATGCGCATGTTCCGGTGTTGTGGAGGCCTTACCATGAAATGAACGGCGTATGGTTTTGGTGGGGAAACAAAAAAGGGCCTGATGGCATCGTAAAACTGTATAAAATGATGTACGACCGGTACACTAATTACCACCATCTGAACAACCTGATTTGGGTGTGGGGAGCCAACGGCCTGCGCGATATCCCGGCGGATGAAGCCTATCATTATAAGGATTATTATCCAGGAGCCAATTATGTGGATATTTTGGGTGCCGATATTTACCACTTCGATTACGAGCAAAGCGATTATAACGAACTGCTTGCCCTGGCGGCGGGCAAACCCATAGCGCTTACCGAAAACGGCGAGATACCCAACCCGCAGGTGCTTAAGGCACAGCCCAAATGGCTTTGGTTTATGACCTGGACCAGCTGGCTGTGGACCGATAACCCAAAAGGCCGCGCCAAAGAAATATACGACCTGCCCGGCACCCTCAACCACGACGACGTGAAGGCCAGGCTGGCCACAAAACCATAAGTCATGAGCACCCAACCCGAAGTATGGCTGCGCGGCCCGCTGCCCGGCATACCCGCTTTACTGCAACCCGTAGCACATGCGCTGTTACAAGCAAGGGACGAACTCAACGAATTGATGGCCGGTTTCCCGGATGATAAATTGTGGGATAAAGTTGCCGGCATGGCATCGCCGGGTTTTCATTTGCAGCATTTAACGGGCGTGCTCGACAGGCTTTTTACTTATGCAAACAACGAATCGCTGACCGAACAGCAGCTGGATTATTTGAGCAAAGAGGGCAATGCGGCCAATAAAGCATACACTCCCTTAGATTTAGTAGAGGCTTTTAACAAACAGGTGGACAAAGCGCTATTGCAACTGAGCGAAGCAAATGAAGCCGCACTAACCGACTTTAGGCCGGTAGGCAGAGGGAAGTTGCCTTCTACGGTTATAGGGCTTTATACGCACGCGGCGGAGCATTCGATGCGACATTTGGGGCAGTTGATCGTAACGGTGAAGGTGCTGAGTTACGAATAACGCTTAACCCTCTCGTCTCATGCCGATTACTTATTTCGGTACCCCACACGGCAGGTCTACGGCATGTAAGGTGGCTACTTTTATGATGGGGGCTGAAAAGATTAGCATGACGAGGAGGGAAACCACCAAGCCCTGCTTTTCTCACAAAAATTGCCTCATTTTTGCTGATGTTGATAATTTAATTGCCTTTTTATTCAAAAAATACTAAATTTCCAGTGTAAATGCCGTTTCGCTTTTTCGAGCTTTTGCAACACCTGTCACTGATCTGTACATTGGAAAATTTAACCCGCAGAAATTTCTTAAGCAAGGGGGCCATGCTGGCCGGGGGAACTTATCCCGCTATGCTGGCGCTGGGCATGCTCAAAGCTGCACCCGCACATGCCTTTAACCTAACCGGTACAGGCAACGGCAAACACATCATTATTTTAGGGGGAGGCCTGGCCGGCATGGCATCGGCCTACGAGTTGAATAAACTCGGCTATAAAACCACCATTTTAGAGGCTCGTGAAAGGGCAGGAGGGCGATGTTGGAGCATCCGCAACGGCAGCACCAACCAGGAAACGGGCATGCCTGCCACAACCGCCAAATTCGACGACGGGCTGTACTTTAACGCAGGCCCCTCGCGCATACCCCACCACCACGAGCTTACCCTGCATTACTGCAAAGAACTGGGCGTACCCATACAGGTTTACAACAACGTAAACGAAGGTGCCTACTACTTCGCCGAAGGCAAAGGCCCGCTCTCCAACAAAAAAATACGCGCCCGCGAGGTGCACAACGATGTACGCGGCTATATGGCCGAACTGCTGAGCAAAAGCGTAGATCATGGGGCTTTAGACACCGCCCTCTCTAAAGAAGACACCCAAAAAGTACTGGAATACCTGGCTGCTGAAGGCGGTTTGGATATTGATAAATTGTATAAGGCATCCGCCCGCAGGGGCTACGCCGAATCTCCCGGGGCTGGGAACAAGTCGGGCAAAATAGCCGAAGCCAATAAGCTGGCGGATATCATCCAGTCGGGGTTATTGGACCCTGATTTTTATAACGTGGCAGAGTACACCTATGAGTTGCAGATGACCATGTTCCAGGCGGTGGGCGGCATGGACAGGATAGCCCAAGCCCTGCAAAAGCAGGTAGCTCCATCGCTTAAATTAGGTGCCGAGGTTACCAATATCACCAACATGCCCGAAGGCGTAAAAGTAACTTATAAAGATGCCACGGGCGAGCACGTTTTGCAGGGCGACCTTTGCATTTGCACCCTGCCGCTGCCCGTATTGAGCAATATCAACAATAATTTCTCGGGCGATGTAAGCCGGGCGATAGATTATATCGGCTACATCCAAACCGGCAAGATAGGCCTGCAGTTCAAACGCAGGTTTTGGGAAGAAGATGATCATGTTTACGGAGGTATCACGCACACTAATAATGATTTAACGCAAATATTTTATCCAAGTTATGATTATTTGGGTAAAAAGGGTATCTTGATTGGGTATTACAATTTCAACGAAAAAGCGGTACGTACAGGCGACTTAAGCTATGCCGACCGCGAGAGGCTGGCCCTGCAAAAAGGCAGGCTGATACATCCGCAGTACGATACGGAATTCGAGCGGTCGTTCTCGGTAAGTTGGCATAAAACTAAATACAACCTGGGCGGCTGGGCGGTTTATAATAACGAGACACGCAAAACGCAGTACCCGGCCTTGCTGAAACCGGATAAGCAGGTGTACTTTGCGGGCGAGCACTTAACATACCTCAACGCCTGGATGGCGGGGGCCTTCGAATCGGCAAGGAGCGTAGTAGCCCAGGTGCATGCCCGCGTAACGGAGCAAAGGGTAAGCTATCCGGCTACGAAACAATAGACAAAACTAAAATTAAACGATATGTCAAACTCACTAAACCGCCGTAATTGGATAAAAAGCAGCGCCTTGATGGCCGGAGGCGTGGCTTTTTTAAGCAGCACCGTTAACAAGCTGGCCGCCATGCCGCTGGTACGCAAAATGCGCACCGGCAACACCATGCTTGCCGAAGAGGCTGCCCTGATGCAGGTGCCTGCCCCCATGAAGGCAAGGCTGATGGCTAACGAGAACCCTTTTGGCCCCTCTGCGGCCGCTAAAAAGGCCATCACCGATTCGCTGGATACCAGCTACCAGTATACCTTTGCGCAGATATTCAACATGCGACTAAAAGTGGCAAGTTACGAAGGCGTAAAAGCGAACAATGTGCTGTTATCTTCGGGTTCGTCGCCACTACTGCTTGCTGCTGCCATGTATTACAGCAAAGGCGGAAAGGAAATCATTACCGGCGACCCATCGTACGACGATTTGCCAACACAGGCTGAGCATTTTGATGGCAAATGGGTAAAGGTGCCATTAACGGCCGACTACAAGCTGGACCTGGATGCTATGGAAGCCAAGGTAAGCGATAACACCGGGCTGGTTTACATTTGTAACCCCAACAACCCTACCGCTACTGTTGTAGATACCGAAAAACTGAAGGGCTTTTGCGAGCGCGTATCGAAAAAGACACTTGTTTTTGTAGATGAGGCCTATATTGATTACCTGCCGGATCCGAAGGCCATCACCATGATGGATTGCGTTAAGGCCGGGCAAAATATAATTATTGCACGTACTTTTTCTAAACTCTATGGTTTTGCCGGGCTGCGTTTTGGCTACATCATCGGCCAGCCCGATACCATAAAAACGCTTGGTAATTATACACCGGGCTGGGCAGGCTTATCCTCTGCCACGCTTGCGGCCGCCCTTGCAACGTATAACGAAACCGATTACCTGCAGGATGCGCTGAAGAAAACCATAGCCTCCAAAGAGTTTTTATACGAAACTTTGAAAAAGGAGGGTTACACCTACATTCCATCATCGGCAAATTTTGTGATGTTCCCGTTGAAAATGGATGCCAAGAAATTCGCCGACGAAATGATGAAACGCGGCGTTGCCCTGCGCGATTGGAAACTAAACGGCCAGGATTGGTGCCGCATCAGCATTGGCCGTATGGACGAGATGGAAGCCTTTGCTGCGGCGTTTAAGGAGATATCGTAAGGGTAAAGAAAAAAGAGGTGGCCATGTGCGATTCCTTCCCTGGGGAAGGAGGAGGTAGGGGTTTAACGATCTATGCATGCTTTTTGCAAAGCGGCTAACCCCTCCCTGCCTTTGCGCTCATGCCATCACACCCCTCCCGAGGGAGGGAATTAAAAGAAATCATAAAAAAACTCTGTGTCCCTCTGTGCCTTCTCTGCGCCCTCTGTGGTAAAAAATAACCAAAACGTTATGGAAAGCACTCAAATTGAACTATAATGCGTAACCTACTATCTACACTACTAATACTTTTTATAACCACAACGGCCTTCGCACAAGACAAGCCTGCGAACCCGCGCCCGCTAACGCTGGCCGAGTACACCAAGGCAAAAACCTACACCATTGCCAACCTGGACAATGATACCTACGTAAAGTTCGACAACGCTTACGTGCTCGATAGGTACGAAAGCCGTAAGCCCTACTTCATCACCGGCAGCGATAACCTCAAAAAGCGTATCGACCTGTATAAGTTCATCGCCAAAGAGGGTATGCAGGAGATTGGCACCATGGTGTTCTACACCAGCGAAACCGGCAAACGCTACCAGGCCCTGGTGCCCGATTTTACTGCAGATGCAGCGGTGTGGGCGGCCTACTTTCAGGATATAGACGATATAAACAAGGTGGAGAAAAACTTCATCCTGAAGTTGAGCTATGTACTGTCGAAGGAATTCAGCTTCCAGCAATATAAGGTGCTGAATGCGGGCAAGGATATGAAAGAAGAATCGGCCACTTATGGTAACGACATCTGTTTCCCCGGCGACGAACTGGTTACCATGGCCAACGGCGCAACGAAATTACTTAAAGACGTAAAAAGCGGCGATGAAGTAATCACCATCGACCCGCTTACCAAAAAAGCAACTGCCACCAAAGTAAAGGAGCTAACGGTGCATTCGGCTAAGAATTATGCACTCACCCAATTGGTGCTGGTATCGGCGCAGGAAAATATTACGGCAAGCGGCACCCAGGTAAGCCTGCGCGCCAAAGTATTAAAGGCCACGCCAAACCACCCCATGCTAACCAAACAAGGCAAATTGAAGATTGGCGACATTGCCATTGGCCAGCAGGTGCTTTGCCTTAACGATGTTACCGGTAAATACGAAGCCTACACCGTGCTGCAAAAGAACGAGCATGCCGGTGGCGTACAAAACGTTTACAACATCGTAGCCGAACACGGTAGCACCATCATGATGAACGGGGTAATGGTGATGCAGAAATAAAACATATTTTATTTTAATCAACTGTTGAGACGCAATATTTTGCGTCTCCGTATGGAAATCTTTTTATATGCATCCCGATAAAATAAAAAACGTTATCAACCTTGATCCCGAGGAACGGTATTGGTATTCCATCCGGGAAATCGTAAAATCGGAGCAGGTTTGGGCCGTCGGCACCTCCGAATCATGGGTTACGTTTGTTGACGAAGAGGGCGACGAGATATTCCCTGTTTGGCCACATAAAGAGGTTGCTGAAATATGCATTTTCGAGGAATTGAAAGTAGAAGGTTATTCGATACAGTCGATAGCATACGATGAGTTTAAGGAATTTTGCATACCCGACATGGCGGATGATGACATTTTATTTGGCGTATTTTACGATTCGAAAAAACAGGCACTGGCCGTGGGTGGCGACGACTTGTTAATTGATTTGATGGACGAAGAATAACGGCAAGCAAAGGGCGTTGACATCAGAACCCCAAATTTATTGTAATTTGTCGCCGTTGTATGAAAGGTGCTTTTAATGAGAACGGCGGCGTAAGCGACGGGATGTATATCCTGAAAGAACAGAACATAGCGGAGTTAAACGCCGTGCTAATTGCCCGCCATTCATCGGTTACAAGTTACGAAGACTTGGGTAATGAGCCGCTTACGCCCGGTAAATTCCGGGTTAATCAGGCTGGTTTTACCGGGAGGGATGGAACCAATATGGTAGATTTAACCATCAACAACCACCCGGATTGCATTATACTGCATTGCAACTGCAGCCAGCCCAAAAACAAGCTTTGCAGCCACCAATCCTCGGCGTTGCTGCAAATCATCGGCAACCAAAACTACCTGATATTTTTCGATGACAAGCTTCGCCACGATAAGCTGCGGAAATTCGCTGCGGATTATGGCCTTGCCGGTGTAGCCGACCCCGACGAACACTTCGCGCCAGAATTGAAGGATGGCCGCCTCGTCATCAAACCAAAAAATAAGGCATTGTTCCCGGTGAGCAATGCCAGCCTGCTGGATTTGGAGCGGCAGTTGATGTTTCAGTCCGCACCCGATGCTGCGCCAAAAACAGCAACCGGCGAGGATACCAAACGCATCCTGGTACTCAAACAGCATAAATTCTACAAACACCTGCTGGTGGAACTTTACGATGCCGCCACCGTCAAAGATGGCCGTATAAAAAACCCGCTCGTTCAGGTTGCTCCGCTGCAATTGATAACGGATACCAACGATGCACTCGAACTGAAATTCTTTACTGCCGTATCGCGTTTTCAGCAAAATATCGATGCAAAGGTCAATCAGGCTAATTTGGAGGGTTTGCGTTCCATCGTCAAAAATCCACTTAACCTGGAATGTTACCTCCACAAAGGCGAGGTATCAGAAAAAGTTTCGGCTGCGGCATTGCAGCCTGTTGCATTGCGCAGCATAAGCAAAGGCTTGCAGCTTACGGTGGATGAGAAAGGCGACTTTTACGAACTATCCGGCGAATTGCACCTGGGCGAGGAGCGTTACGCGGTAAATAAATTGGAAACGGCTTTCGGCTATTTCATCAGTATAGATAAGGCGCTTTACCTGGTGA
The DNA here is from genome assembly GCF_056406215.1 of Mucilaginibacter sp. P1_D10. Classification (NCBI taxonomy): domain Bacteria; kingdom Pseudomonadati; phylum Bacteroidota; class Sphingobacteriia; order Sphingobacteriales; family Sphingobacteriaceae; genus Mucilaginibacter; species Mucilaginibacter sp. P1_D10. The sequence goes on from NZ_JBFUAP010000003.1 coordinate 281,387, forward strand.
AGGATTTGCAGATGATGGGCGCGATTGGCCTTTTCAAATCCTCGGGCGAGAATTTGCTGATACACCGCTCGCAGTTCAATGAGTTCCGCACACGGATATTGAATAAGCTGGAAGAGAGTATGGCGGTGCATTATCCATACATCCTGAAGGCAACGCCTGCGCAGCTGAAGAAGCATCATTTCGATAAGAACGAGATGATTATCTACCTGTCAGATTTCGGGCAGCATGTGATGTTACTCCCCGTGATGCGCTACGGCGATGCCGAGATACCCATCCGCAAGGATACCCAGATATACGCGCCCGACGATAAAGGCCGCGAGTTTTTGGTGCAACGGAACGATGTGGCCGAAAAGCATTTCAACAGTCTCATCATCCAGCAACATCCTTATTTCGAGGAGCAGGTAGGCGATGAGATACAGTACTTCTACCTCCAGAAAAAACGCTTTTTGGATGAGGACTGGTTTTTAGAAGCCTTCGAAGCCTGGAACAAGGCGGGCGTCACCATCCTTGGCTTCAACGAACTAAGCGGCAATAAGCTGAACCCCAACAAGGTAAATATCACCATCAAGATACTCAGCGGCATCAATTGGTTCAATGCGCATATCACGGCCAAATTTGGCAAACGCAGGGCATCATTGAAGCACCTGCACAAGGCTATCCGCAATAAAACCAAATTCGTGCAGCTGGATGACGGCACCCTGGGGATATTGCCGCAGGAGTGGCTCGAAAAGTTCGACAAGTACTTCAGGGCGGGGCAGATATGGGAAGACGAGCTACGCATCGCCAAAACCAATTACGAGACCATCGAGGAACTGTTTGAAAAACAGATGCTGGATGAGCAGGTGAAGCTGGAGATAAAGGACCTGCACCGACGCTTTGCCAATTTCGAATCGGTAGCGGAGGTGCCGGTGCCCGATACTTTGCTTACCACCCTGCGCCCATACCAAAAGCAGGGTTTGAACTGGCTTAACTTCCTGGACGCTTTCAGCTTTGGTGGCTGTTTGGCCGATGATATGGGTTTGGGAAAAACTATCCAGATACTGGCGTTCATCCTGTCGCAGCGCGAAAAGGTGGCGCAGAATACCAATCTGCTGGTGGTGCCCACTTCATTGATATTCAACTGGCAGGCCGAGGTGGCCAAGTTTGCGCCCTCGCTTAAAATACATACCATCTATGGTGCCGATAGGGTAAAGAGCATCGCCGATTTTGATAGCTATGAGTTGGTAATTACCTCCTACGGTACGCTGCTGGCAGATGTGAATTACCTGAAAGATTATACATTCAATTACATCTTTCTGGATGAATCGCAAAATATCAAGAACCCCGGCTCTCAACGCTACAAGGCCGCCAAATTGCTCAACGCACGAAACCGCATAGCCATTACCGGCACGCCCATAGAGAACAATACCTTCGATTTGTACGGTCAGCTTTCGTTTACCTGTCCGGGTTTGCTGGGCACGCACCAGTATTTTAAGGAGATATACGCAGTACCTATCGACCAGTTCAAGGTCAGCAAACGCGCGCGCGAATTGCAGCAGAAGATACGCCCCTTCGTGCTGCGCCGTACCAAGCAGGAGGTTGCCGCTGAATTGCCTGAAAAAACCGAAATGGTGCTGCATTGCCCTATGGACGAGCAGCAGCGCAGCATTTACCTGGCCTACGAGCGCGAGTTTAGGGAATACATATCAGCCACAACGCAGGACGAGTTGCCCAAACGCGCCATGCATGTGCTGAAAGGCCTAACCAAGCTGCGGCAGATATGCGATTCGCCGCAATTGCTGCAAGGCGAGCGGGTGCCCGGCAATGCCTCATCCAAAATAGATACACTGATAGCCGAGATAGAAAGTAAATCGCCTAATCATAAGATACTGGTGTTTTCGCAGTTTGTGGGCATGCTGGATCTGATTAAAGCAGAGCTGATAAAACGCAAGATTGGTTTTGCCTATCTCACTGGTGCCACCCGCAACCGCGAACAGGTGGTGAACGATTTTCAGGATAATGCCACCACCCGCGTGTTTTTGGTGAGCCTGAAAGCAGGCGGCACGGGCCTCAACCTCACCGCCGCCGATTACGTTTACCTGGTTGACCCCTGGTGGAACCCAGCCATCGAAAACCAGGCCATAGACCGTGCCTACCGCATAGGCCAGCACAAAAACGTGGTAGCTGTTAGGCTGATATGCCCCGACACCATCGAAGAAAAGATCATCGTGTTACAGGAGACCAAGAAAGAGCTTGCAGGGAAGCTGGTATCATCGGATACGATATTTAGTTCGCTTACAAAAAGCGATTTGCTGGGGCTGTTATCGGTGTTTTGATAGGCCATCAAATAAAAAATTGTCATTTCGAACCGAGGAACGAGGGAGAACTATCTCTTGAACGAAGTGAAAAAATCTTGTTAGATATGCAAAGCTCACTACTATGCTTACGATTGCAAAGTTCAATACTATGCAGGTCTATCAAGATTTCTCCTCGCTATCGCTCGTTCGAAATGACAACGGGAAAGATGACGATAGCCATCTCAATGCCCCGCCACATCTCCCTTATCTTTCCGCTGGAAGCTATAGATAAGATAGCCAAGTGCCGGAAGGATAAACAGACTTCCCATCAGTAAAGCTATGCCCAGTCCCTCTATGGCTTTATCCGCGCCGCGGTTGGCCAGGAGGGAAAGGTAACCCCCGTTTTTCAGGATAACGATGTTGGGGTAATGCTTGTAGGTGGTGGTGAGCAAAATCATGGTCATCTGGAAGCCCGCCAGCACCCGGATGATGAACCTTTTGCCTTTGATGATGAGGTACCACATCACCCCCAGCGAAATACTGGCAGCACTTACCGCCAAAATACCGATGATATTACCGAACACCCATTGTACCAGCGGTATTTTCTCCTCTACGGAGGCAATAAAAACCAGTCCGCCGGCTACTACAGCTGCAATATTCATGAACCGCGCCTTGCGGATAAAGCGTTTGGTTTCCTCTGGTTCCTGCGCTTCTCCAATTAAGTAAATAGCGGCCAAAAATCCGCAAAGCGCAACCGTAAAGAAACCGATAGCTACCGAGAACCAGTTGAGCCAGCTGTACACATAGGCGGTCATAAAATCGGTGGCCCCGATATCTATGCGCCCGCTTACTGCACTGCCCGCTATAATACCCAGGAACAGCGGCGTAATGAAGCTGGAATACACGAATATTTTGTTGTAAACCACCTGCATATTATCGGTAACAGCGTCGTAGTTACGGAAGGTAAGCGCCGTACCGCGGGCAATGATGCCCATCAGCATAATCACCAGCGGGATATGCAGGTAGGTGCTCATGGTGGTATAAATCACCGGGAAACCCACGAACAGTATCACGATGGCGATAATCAGCCACATATGGTTGGCCTCCCAAATGGGGCCAATAGCGTTGTACATAATACGGCGCGTGCGGTGTTTATTAGCGTTAGATGTAAACAGCTCCACAACGCCCGCACCAAAATCTGCCCCGCCCATTACCAGGTACAGCAGCAGCGCCAGCCATAAGAAACCCATTACCACGTAAATCATCATAAGCTTATCGGTTTAATTTGTAACAGTGGTTTCATGGTCGTAAAGTACAGGCACCATCTTTATTTGCCGGTAAAGCAAAAAGGTAACCGCAATGCTCAGTGTAAAATATACCGCTGTAAACAAGTAGAACGAATAGCCTATCCCCGGCATAGGCGTAACGGCATCTGCAGTGCGCATAACGCCCTGTATAATCCAGGGCTGGCGACCGACTTCGGTCACCGTCCACCCGGCCTCTACGGCAATAAAGCCCAGCGGCGTTGCGGCGATGAACAACTTCAGGAACCAATCTTTGCTAAACCAACTTTTCTTTTTTGCTAAGGCGATGAGGTAAACCACCCCAAGGGCCATCATGACCATACCCAGGCCTACCATCAGTTGGAAGGCATAATGCGTTACGGCGATAGGGGGCTGGTCGGCAAGGGGTATCTGGTCGAGACCTTTTACCGGCGTTTTAAAATCATCGTAAACCATAAAGCTGAGCATGCCGGGTAGTTCGATAGCGTAATCCACCTTTTTGTTCTTTACATCGGGTATGCCGCCGATGATAAGGGGCGAGTAGGGTTCGGTCTTGAAATGCGCTTCCATGGCGGCAAGCTTGGCGGGCTGCCTTTTGGCTACCATCTTGGCGGAGATATCACCGCTTAAGGGCTGCAAAATAGCTGCCACCACGCCAAATATAGCTGCAATGCGGAAAGAGCGCATATGGAAATCAACATTACGTTTACGCAATATCATCAACGCGTGCACGCCCGCTACAGCAAAACCGGTAGCCGCAAAGGCCGCTACCGTCATATGTAGGGCCTGCGAAAACCAGGCGGGGTTAAACATGGCCTTTACGGGGTCGATATCGGTGTATTTGCCATTAACCAGGGTAAAGCCTGTAGGGCTGTTCATCCAGGCGTTGGCGGCAACTACTAAGATGCCCGATGCTAATCCGCTGATGCCGACTATCACCCCTGTAAACCAATGGAACCATTTATTGAACCTGCCCCAGCCGTACAGGAAGAAACCCAACGCTATAGCTTCGATAAAAAAAGCAGTACCCTCCAGCGAGAACGGCATGCCGAATATCGGCCCGGCGTGTTTCATGAAGGTGGGCCACAGTAGCCCAAGCTCGAAGGACAATACCGTGCCCGATACTGCTCCGGTTGCAAAGAAGATAGCCACGCCTTTGCTCCAGGCCTTAGTTACGTTCTGGTAAATAAGGTTATTGGTTTTGAGGTACATAAAATGCGATACCGCCATGAAAAAGGGCATCACCATGCCTATGCACGAAAATATGATGTGGAAGCCGAGGGACAATGCCATCTGCGAGCGCGCGGCCATAAAATTATCCATGCCGTAAATTTACGCAAATGCTGTTTTAACCACTTACCTATCAAGTAATTATTATAATTTATATTGATTATGTATTAATATTTTAATTGCATTTGTATTGCTTTTAACTTAATAAGACATATGGTGCATCGCAGCTAAAAAACACCTTGTAAAACAGCGGTTTATACCCTTTTGGTTTTTCGTTATTTTACCTTACTTGCTCATCGATTAATATTCTTTTAACTACATTTATCGCACCTATCAATCACCATAATAGCTAAACCTTACCAATTATGAAACGCCGGGATTTTATCACCAAAACTGCGCTTACCACATTTTTACTGAGCGAGCTTTCGTCGTTCAGCATATTGGCATCGCCCGCCAGTACGTTAAACGACATTGATTTTGATAAAGGCAGCACGGTACAGTTAACGGCGAATGCCTCGGCAAAATTCAAAACTTTGCTGAAATGGATGCAGGATAACGGCTGGGTAGATTACCTCAATAAAACGCTGTCCCTTAAAATAAATCCGGCGGATACCGATATCGCCAACTACACCAAAAATCAAACCTTTGCCAAAGTAAAGGGCTTCGAAGATTTTGCAGGCGAGAAGCTGATAGAGCCCGGTTACCCGGCCGGCAGCTTGCTTTATCACGCTCTGGCCAGCGCACGCGTACGGCCTGCTATCGCCAGAAGCCAGTATCCGTCTGTGGAAATTATAGACTCGCTGGAAGATATTATTTACGGCCTGCGGAATTTCACTGCCGACGAAATGAAGGACATGGTGCTGGCCGTTTTCGCTTATGAATACCGCCCGGCTTATAAAACACCGCACCACTTGCACGCCGATATGGTTTTCTCGCGCACGGGCATTTCCCGCATAGGCGATTGCGATATGCATTACGATGCGCATAACCGCTGCTATACCAACAAGCCAGCCAACGCAGCCAAGGTGAAAAGTATTGCAGTAACACCTGCCCGTTTCGGTTTGTTCCTGGCTAAAAAGGTAGTGGGCGAGGCCGGTATAACCCTGATGGGCAAGGCCCGGGATGGCGAGGACGTAAAACGCACTTTCCTGCAACCCGTCCGTAAAATATTCAAGGGTGACGCACTGCTTGACACCCAAAGCCTCAACTTTAGCGCGTATCATGTAAACGAGAAGCTGAATAGCCTGGTAAAAACCTTTCCGGATCATTTTAACAACCCGATAGATGCAAGCGGCAAGCACATGTTCGATATCAACAAGCCGCCGTTCAGGGTCGACTCCGGCAATTCAACAACATTGGCAATGAGCATCGGCACAGGCTCTTCTGTTCTGATCAAATCTGTCCCCGGTGGCCTGGTGCGCTGGGCAAAGCAGAATGGTAAGCAAATTTATTACACGGTTAAAAAGCAGGATGGCGCGTACTTCGCCGCCATGAACACCGCCTATGTTGGTAACGAGGAAGTGCTGTTTTACGATAAGCTGGATGGGCAAGTGTATCGCGAAGTAAACCCATACGATGTGCCGCGCAATACGCCCATGTTTGTAAACGCCAAGTTTAAGAAAGACGGCGCGATGCCCGGCTTTATCCATTTGGAACGTAACCCGCGCGGCAATTACCTTGCAGCTTTGTTTGAAGACAGTATTTGCGATGGCTGCGTAACGGTAGACACGAAGAGCTGGGAAAGTAAGCTGCTGCCCCAACATGTACTGCACAATTGCCTACCTGCTTTTTCGATCATCACCGCGCCGGATTTCTTCCCGCTGGTAGATAATTATGATTTGGCCGGCTTTGATTTTGACGAGGATAATGCCACCAACTTTTTCGAAGGCGGCCTGTATAGTTTCTGTGCCGAACGCACCCGGCCAAACCAAACCATGCAGGATCCGGTTACAAAAAAACCGGCCTTTGATGCTCATGGCGATACTTTTACAGCGGTATTTTCTGATAGCACGCTGACGAAAAACACCGCTGCAGGCATTTATACCCAAACCAGCAAACGCGATTATCGCGCCAGCAGCTTCCTGCCGGATGTATGCTCGGGCGTGTTTGCGCCGGGCTGGGATATTACCTATGCTAATGATACCAAACAGCCCGACGGCAAATATCACAAGGCAGATAGCTACTTAAGTACACGTGGCCTCGGTTCACCATTTGCCGAGGATATGAAGCTTTGCGCCGCCATGAATGGCATGTGGCCAGCCGCTTCGCCCGATGCGGCCCGTACTTACCAGGGATCGATGGATACCGATTACCGCAACCCTACCGCCGTGCCGCTGATGGATAAGGAAATTGGCCTGCACAAGGATTCGCCCGCGGTTAAAGAGCTTCATTTTTTTGAAACCAGCGGTTGGGATGGCGAGCAGGGGCCATTTTTAGAAAGGGTAAACGGAAACATGTTCGTGAATTTTACCGATTTGGCCTGCGCAGATTATATCCAAAATGCTATGAATGGAAAAATGGATATGTCGGTACTGCGTGAGTTGACCAGTGCCGAACTGCGCTCGCGGATGGCGTGTTTGAAATTGTGCATCCAAAAACTGCCGCAAACCAACTTCGACCAGGAAATTATACACGATATTAAACAAAAGATGGTAGGTATGACCGGCTTATGGCTCGTAAGCGCCGAAAAGGTTGACGACTGGGCTAAGGGCGCAGCTGGCATCGGCATCCCTGCCGATTTTGTAGGGCATACCAACACCTGGGCTATTAATGCGCAAAGAGGGATAAGCGGCGACGGCTATCTGTATATCTTCGCCAACACCGATAAAGCCAAACCTGTAATGGCCGATAATTTAGCCGAGAAACGACGCATACAGGCCTGCTTAAAATTATACGTTTGCCAGGTTACCGAACGCGGCATAGCGTGGACGATGATAAAAGGCGATACGGTAACTACTGTGAAAAAACTGGTTTGGAATACCTGAACGATATGAACCATGCAGATGTAATAGTGATAGGGGGCGGCCCTGCCGGCATAGCCGCGGCTATTACCTGTGTGCAAGGCGGGTTAAAGGTTATATTGCTGGCCGACAAACCCGGGGAGCTCTCCTTAGATGAGGCGGCAGGCCGACCTGCCGAACCTTTGCAAAGCCTGCACCCGGGCGCGCTGAGTTTGCTGCAAAAATTGCAGATAGATGGCGCAATCGCTTATTCATCAAAAGGGACTTACACAGGCATCCAAACGGGCGAACATATTTCTCATTTGAGCACCGTAGAGGGTGAAATTTGGGAAGGGCATCATATTGCGCCTTCGCTGTTTTCAAGCTTCGCGCTTTTGAAGGCGAAAGAATTTGGCATCGACCTGCGTTTTTCCAGCCGCGCAAATGAAGTGATTTGCAGCGACGATGCGGTTACCGGGATAACCTTATCTGATGGTACGGCACTTAATTGCAAATACCTCATCGATGCAAGCGGCCGCAACCGTTTTGCGGGGCGGTTTTTGAAATTCGACGAAGTAATGCATAGCCGCCCGCTGCTCTCCTGGACGGGGGTTAGTATGGATGACGAGCATGACTATCGCAACAAACAATTGGCTCATTTCGAACCCAACGAACATGGTTGGGCCTGGACGGCCTACAGCCAACATGGCTATCACACCTGGACCAAACTCACCGACAATAAAAACGCTGGTTTCTTTACTAAAGAGTTAGCCGCATCGCCCAAAAGCACGTCGGTAAGAGCAGCCAATATGCAATGGTGCGTTTTTCGGCCGCTGGCATGCCCCGGTTTACTGCTGGCAGGAGATGCTGCCGGCATCTTAGACCCTGCAGCGGGGCAGGGGATACTAAGTGGTCTCATGTCGGGCATTATGGCCGGCGAAACGGTTATCAGCTGCGTTAAAAATAGCATGCTCTCCAACTGGCACTTAGCCCAATATGATAACTGGTTTATGACGCACTACAACCACAAAAAAGATGCGTTAAATAAACGATACCTCGAAATGGGCATCGACGTGAATCCCTAACAATACCGTCGCCTCCTTTTTATTTCGCAGTATGCTGTAATTGGCACGGCATTAATCACTATTTTGCCCGCAAGAATTCTTACTTTAGCCACAGCCCTTTAACTTAGCCAATGTTTACCGTTCGGTAATTTATGGAGATACATTTTTCAAACTCATGCCTTCGTAATTGGCTGTCCTGCTGCATTCTTTGCCTGGCATTGTTTTGTACGGCTAATTTGCGTGCCGAGGGTAGCAAGGAGCTTGCCGCCAATGGTGGTAACCGTGCTTATCTGTTATCCTCTACGGTAGAAAACCCTTCGTACCCTTTCCCCACGCTTGGCACCATGAAGGTTTATGTAAAGGAGGGGGAAACCATTTATGTAGGTTCCAGCGCGCAGGGGCAAAGTTTCGGCACCATAAACCTGCGCTCGCCTGATGGCGCCACTTACACCAGCGGCAACTCAAAAACCATAGGTTTTATTGGTACCCGCGCACAAGAAGTTGCCGGGCCGCAGCCCAACGCCGGCGGTTACCTGGCCTTTACCCGCACCGTACTGGCAGGGCAGGGCGGCATTTGGGAGATAGACTTTATCTCGCCCAATAATGGCGGCGATACGGGCGGCAACCCGCCACAACTTGCTGTTGATGCGCAATGGGTGCAACCCGCTAACCGCTATATCGCCGCGTTCGATGTTTCGGTGCGTAATGCGGGCAATACCGCCTTTTTAACCGGCAGGGTATTCACCAATGTGCTATCGGGCATTTTAGGTACATTCGATGTAGGTTTTAACGCCATATTGCACATCCTCACCAAAGATGGCTACCACTACGCACTGGATAATAACGGGCAGGCAGGCAACGGTTTTACGTTTTTCGCCAATAACAAAGGTTTCCGCAATGCCGATGGTACCCCATCATACAAAAGCGTAAACAACACCAGCAGCCCCGATGTGTACAACCCGGCAAACGGCGATACGCCTTCTGATATCACCCACAAAATATTCTTCAACACCCCGGCTGCCGACCTCCCCGCGTCGGCCAATACCCCCGGTGGCAATACCTGGCTGGTGAACGTGCCCGTTTTGCCTACTTTAAGCAATATCAGCTTTATAGGGGCCGATGGCATCAGCGGCCAAACCAGCACGGCCAATCCCGGTGGAAAAATCAAATTCACGGCTACGGCCAATGGCAGCTACACCATCAGCATAGATATTAACCGCAACGGTGTTTTTACCGATGGCATAGACCGAATAATTGGCGGAACGATCAACGCGGGGAGCAATGAAGTAGTTTGGAACGGGCTGGACGGCACCGGGAGCGTAGTGCCGGCAAATGCGGCCAGTTACGTCGTTAATATCAACGTATCGCTGTTCGCTGCCGAGGTCCACTTCCCGTTTTTTGATGTGGAACGTAACCTCAACGGCATAAAGCTTACGCGCGGCAATGGCGCCAACTCGCCCGATAATACCATTTATTGGGACGATAGTCCGATTACCCCAAATGGCGTGCCGTCCAACCCTGTAACCAATACCACGGGCCTAAGCAGCCTGACCAACGGCCACAAATGGGGAAAGACGGCCCTGAGCACTAACGACGACGACGACTTCGGTAACAACAAAAGCATAGATACCTGGGCCTATGTGATTACTTCGGCCCTGGCGGCCAGCCTGGATGTTGTAGTAAAGGCACCCAAACCTGATGGTATCATCTTCGTGCCCAATATCATCACGCCGAATAATGATGGTAAGAACGATGTTTTCGAAGTGAAAGGTATAGGGGGATTCCCCGGCAGCCGCCTGATGATTTTCAATCGCTGGGGAAACCAGGTTTATAAATCGGAGAATTACGCCAACACCTGGGATGCTAACGGCCTCGCCGACGGCACTTACTATTACCTGCTTGAACTGAACACCGGTGAACCGAAACGCACCGTGTATAAGGGTTGGCTATACATCAACAGAAGGTAAATGAACAGGTTTAACAAATATATACTGCTATTTGCGCTGGCGTTTGCTTTGCAGCAGGCCCATGCACAGCAAACCGTACAGTTTAGCCAATACATGTTCAACGGCCTGGTGGTTAACCCCGCTTATGCAGGCTATAAAGAAGATTGGACGCTGAACCTGGCCAGCCGCTTGCAATGGGCCGGTATTGATGGCGCGCCGCGTACCAACACCATATCTGTAGATGGCGTGCTGAACCCCGATAGCAAGAACGCCGCCCTCGGCTTTTTGGCCACCAACGATAGGTTGGGCCCTGAAAATAACACCTCTTTTTACGCCAATTACGCCTACCGCCTAAGGCTGGACGATGAGGACACCAAACGCCTGAGCTTTGGGTTTGGCGGGGGGCTGGTGCAGTACCGCATAGATGGTTCAAAGTTTAGTCCGATAGACCCTACAGACGGCGGCATCATCGGCAACGAGAATACGCTGATGGCCGATTTCAGGCTGGGCGTGTATTATACAACAACCACTTTTTACGTTGGAGCATCGGCATTGAATTTATTTTCGAAGCCGATATCGGGCGCGAATACTTTAGTAATAGACCCGGTTCCGCATTTCTACCTCACCGCAGGTACGGTTATCCCGCTGAGCAACACTATCGATATCAAGCCATCAGCCATGCTGAAAGGAGATCTGAAAAGCCCTGCGGGTTTAGATTTGACAACGTACCTGCTGTTCGATAAAAAGCTGTGGTTGGGGGCATCGTACAACACGGGAGTAAACATCAACAACAGGTACAAACAGTATAAAGGGGTAGATAAAAACAACACCATAACCGCCATTGCGCAATTCAATATCAACGATTTCCTGCGTTTTGGTTATTCGTATGATTTCAGCACCAGCGCGCTGGCAACCTACGAAAGCGGCACGCACGAGGTTTCGCTAAGTATAAGTTTCAGGCGGAAGCAGCCAAGAGTAATTAGTCCACGCTTTTTTTGATGACCAATATGAAGAAGATACTGATATTCCTGGTATTGACACAATGCCTTACGCGGGTTGCAACCGCGCAGGAGCAGCTCAGCAAGAAACAATTGGCCGATAAGCTTTTCGAGCGTTACGAATATTACAAAGCTCTTAACCTCTATCTGCCACTTACCGATAAAAACAACCCCGACGTGCGCGTAGTAGAACGCGTAGCCGATTGCTACCGACTGGTAAACGATAGCAAAAACGCCGAAAACTGGTATGCCAATGCTATTAACTACAATAACGCACAAGTAATAGATTGGTATTACTACGCCGGGGCGCTGTTACAGAACAACAAGCTAAAGGAGGCCAAAGCGCAATATACAGCCTATTATAAAAGCGTGGGTAAACCCGATGAACTGCAATTTAAGCTGGCCACCTGCGATTCGGCTGCGAAGTGGATGGCTGCGCCAAATAGGCGTTATAGGATAATTGAAGAAAAAAAATTGAATAGCATTTACGCTGATTGGGGCACTAATTTTTATGGCGCGTATGGCGAATACGGCATTGTTTTTACATCCGACCGCGTTACCGGGAGCGAGGGCGACAAGCAAACCGATAGCCGCACCGGTAATGCTTATTTTAAACTGTACAGGGCCAATAAGGATAGCGTTTTGCTGCTGCCAATGAGCAGCGAGGGCAGCAAGATTTTCAATGGAGACTACCACGCTGGCCCCGCTTTATTCAACGATGCGGCTGACACTGCCTGGATAACCATTACCACAACCGTTCCGCGCGGCAACCTGCCTGTAGATAAACGCGATAAAGGCAGCCATCAGCGCCTGTACACCCGCAGGCTGATGCTCGTATTGGCGACAAAAAAAGATGGCGTTTGGGGCAATTTCAAGGACTTTGCTTACAACAATATCAAAGCTTATTCTGTTGGCCATGCGGCTTTATCTCCGGATGGCTCGATACTTTATTTCACCTCGGATATGCCGGGTGGCGAAGGGGGTACTGATATTTGGTACTGCCAAAAACAAGGCGACGGGAGTTGGGCCAAACCTGTTAACTGCGGCAAAGACATCAACACTAAGGGTGATGAGGCTTTCCCTGTAATTCGTAAGGATGGAGACCTGGAATTTGCTTCGGACGGATTACCGGGCATGGGAGGCTTTGATATTTTTGAGGCAAAAGGCAAAATGGCTGAATGGAGCACACCCGTTAACCACCGCTATCCGGTGAACAGTACGGCCGATGATTTTTATTTCCTGACAGCTGATGGCCTTAGCGGATACTTTTCCAGTAACCGCGCAGGCGGGGCAGGTAACGATGATATTTATAGTTTTAAATACCAGCCCCCTGCAACGCCGGTAGTGCCTATACCTCCTGCTGTTATCGTATCCACACCAAAACCGGCTTTCGATCCGCAGGATATCCATGCGATTATTTATTACGACCTCGATAAATCCAACATCCGGCCCGATGCCGCTGCGGAGCTGGATAAACTGGCCGAAGTGTTGAAGGCGAATCCATTGGTAAAGGTAAAACTTGCTTCTTATACCGATGTGCGGGCATCGGGCAGCTACAATATTGGCCTTTCCAAACGGCGTTCCAATTCGGCTATTGCTTATCTGGTTAAGCAGGGGATAGCACCTGGCAGGCTTTCGGCAGGGTGGTTCGGCAAGGAAAACCTGGTAGCCGATTGCCCCGACCACAGCTCTTGCACCGAAGCCCAGCATCAGCTAAACCGCCGTACTGAAGTGGTGTATGATGGGGTGTTGAAGTGAAATCGGCGATGAGGGCACAGTCGTGGGAAAATATTCATATTGACCATAGACCCCCGTGCCGGTGTCCGCTCCGCCACAAATTAGCCATGTTCGATAGCAGCCGGCGGTGAGGACACCGCCTTACGGAGAGTTTTTGTTTTGTTTCAACCCCTGTGGCGGTGTCCCCACCGCCACTATTCAAACGCTCCTATATCCTCCTTTTCAACGTCAGTATCACCCGGGTGTATGTCTTTTCATGATAGATCTCGAGTAGCAGGCTTCGCCCGTCGCCTGAGCGGAAAAGCTGGTCCAGTTCTTCCAGTTGCATGTTGGCCACCGGCTTAAAATTCACCGACATGATCTCATCGTCCTTAGCCAAACCTATCTCATCGCTTGCCGAACCGGGTTCTACGCGGCTTATTACCACATGCCTAAGGCCATCGCCGCCGGCATAGTATTCTATGCCGCTCATATCGCGCTCAAAGGCCTCTTTAAGATTGGTGCGGGGTTTTACGTACAGCAGCCCTTTGCCGTAATCGAATATCAGGTGAAAACGTTTCAGTACGTCTACCCCCAGGTTGCCGTCGCGCTGGGCAGTTGTATACGGTTCATCGCGTCTTTCGGGGAAAGAGGAGAGTACGTTGGTTAAACTATACCTGCCTATATTCAGCTGGTTTATCCGGCTTATATCGCCGCTAATGGGCCCGGTAAGGCCCATGCCCAGGTTGGCAGCGATGGATTTATCGGTAGGCCAGCGTTTGCTGCCGTCATCCTCCAACGATAGGGGATGGCCTGCCCCAATGTCTACAATCAGTTTGCAATCGCGTTCGGTTTTATCGCAAAAACGCACGCAGGTGGTTATAAAGGGTTTGTTGCCCTCTATTAAAAGCGGCAGCGCATCGTATTTCTTCGGCACCCGCATTTTGCCCGGGCGATAGGCAGTTAGTGTGCTATCGCTAAAGTTTATTTTAACAACCAGCCTGCTAAAAAACTCGTAGCCCAATAAGCCATATATGGGCACACCTGCATAATTAGATAAACCAAAGTGGTCTTTCTTAAAGATAGCAGCACTAACGCCTACGCTGTTTATCCCGGGAATTTCTATATTTAAAGTTGATGTATAATATGCATCGAAATCGTCGCCCTCGCCCAGGCCGCCCAGCTTTATGGTGCGCCTATCGGGTATGCTCAGGCTATCGATAAGGCTGGGCTCGGTTATCACCATAAAGCCTACGCCGGTATCTAAAACAAAATTGTAGGGGCCATTATTATTTATCTTCAGCTTAATAATCACCATGTTCCGCACTATCTTGAACGGCACGTTTACCTTGTCCTGGCCGCCTGTCAGCTCAAAAAATTGCGCGTATCCCTGCCGGCTGCAACCAAAAAGCATGAGCAGCAACAAAAAGAGGTAATATGCAGCATGGCGTGGCATGAGGGCGCACGGTTTATAATTGGTTTGTAACAGGTGGTTATATAATAATACGTTAGTTTTTGCATTAAGTTGCCAATGCTACTGTTTTATAATAGCGCGCCTGCAGGTTGGCAATCGTAAACGTACCTCCTGCAATAGCAAAGTCCAGCATCGAGGACGTCCACACCTGGCCATCGTGTATATTAGCAACCATTAGCGGCAAATGATACAGCAGGCCAAATGCCATTAAGAATATGCCCAGGGCAACAGCCGGAAGTCCACCATAGCGGTTACTGATGATGCCAATGGCAGCGATGATAATGAACGCCCCAACCAAATAATCCCATACGGCCCCACCCGCGAACCATTCCGGTACTTTGGCCGTAACGAATTTGATATGTGCAAAATGCTGCATCGCTAAAAACGTCAAGGCCGTGGCAAACAGGTACCGCGCCGGCAATTGCAGCCTGCGTTGCCCGCTTAAAGCCATGGCAATAGCCATTATTGCAACATCCTGTAGGGCACGTGTCCAAAACTGCACATCCTGCGGCGTGCTTATCAAACGTGGTATATGCAGCAGTACGATGAAAAACAACAGCATCAGGGCCAACAAAAGAGCTGCTAAACGGGTGTATTTATCAATAGCTATGCTCGCAGCGAACGCTACGAACGCAACGCCAACAAACCAAGCCAAAAACAAGTGCCAGGGCATAAATGCAGGTACCAACGTAGCCACGAAGCTTGCGTACATAAAATGCTGTATGCCAAATACAAAGAATGCTGCTGCATAAAGCCATTTGCCGGCTGTAGCTAACTTATCCATAAAAAATGTATTGGTGTTTTGGTTATTTAGCCGCCAAAATCGCGTAACTTGCGTAAGCGGCGGCCATACAAATGTAGACGGCGTTTTTCCATATTGCATGCGTTTTGCCTGTACAAGTTGGTACAAGTTGATACAAGCCTAAGCATGCCACGCATGCTGTTAAATTTGCGCAAGTAAAACCGATTATGCCTTTTGATGAATTAATAGAATCGCTTAAAAAGCAGTACGAGGCCGAAACCGGCTGGGGCGACAGCGGCAGCTGGACCAATCAGGATTTTATTAACCTAAGCGAACTTATACACCAGCGCACCGGCGTAACCTTAAGCCATGTAACCCTCAAACGCATTTGGGGAAAGGTGAAATACGATAGCCTGCCCAATACTTATACGCTGGATACCCTTGCCACTTTTATTGGTTTTAATGGCTGGAGGACCTTTGTAACCGCCCACCAAAAAAGCGGGAATACCAATGTTGCCATACTGGAAGATGTACTGGTAAGCCCCCAACCAGGGCTGGCACCGGCACCAAAACCGGTTACCGCCCATAAGCCAATCAATATGCGGATATGGCAGATTACCGCCGCAGTTGCTTTGATAACCGGCATTGTGATAACCTACCTCAGCATCAACAAAAACCCCGCGCCTGTTACCGATGCCGATTACACCTTCAGTAGCAAAAAGGTTGTTACCGAGGGGGTGCCCAATTCGGTTATATTCAGTTACGATGCAGCAAAGGCCCCCGGCGATTCGGTCATCATACAGCAATCGTGGGATAAAACGCTGAGGCAGAAGGTTTCTAAATGGGATAAGCAGCATACCTCCATCTATTACTACCCAGATTATTACCGGGCGAAGCTCATCGTAAATAATAAAATCGTAAAACAGCATGACCTCCTGATTAAATCTGACGGGTGGATGAGTGCCGTAACGCTGAAGCCGGTGCCGGTTTATTTCGACAGCGCAGAGGTGATTCGCGATGGGAAAATGTCGCTGGATATAGCTCAAATACAGGCACATAATATAAAAATGCAGCCCGCACCGCCCTTCGTGCTGTTCAGCAACGTGCGCGACCTGGGCGAGATATACAGCGATGATTTCGTATTCGAGTCCTCACTACGGAACGATTACAGCGATGGCGCGGCCATTTGCCAGCAAAGCCACATTTATATATTGTGCGAGGGCACGGCCATTGCCATACCGCTTTGTGCAAAGGGCTGTGTATCAGATATAGATTTCATTTTTACCGACTACTACAAATCGGGCAAAACGCAGGATTTGTCCGTCTTCGGGGTAGATTTTAGTAAGTACGTGAAGGTTAGGGTAGAGGCGCACGGCGGGATAGGGAAGGTGTACCTGGACGATAAACTGGTGTACACCATCAAAACGAATATCGTCCGCTCCAAAATTATCGGCATCGATTTTAGTTTCCAGGGGACGGGATCGGTAGATTACGTGAAACTATCAAACGGTAAGGTAAACTACGAGGATAATTTTTAGCCCGTTTTTGCCAAAAATCACCGTCGAAAATTTCCTTGTTTTTACCACAATAGGGCAAAAAAAGGTCGTTTTTTTCGGGCTTTTTCTGAAAGATTTCGGTGTTTTTCTATGGTTTATAAAAAAAAAGCGTATTTCAACGAATTTTCATTTTTTTTGGGATTACTTCGCCGTTGTTGGTGTTGTCATCAACAACCAAAAAGGGCTTGCCATTGGCACGCAGTTTGAAAAAATTAGCCGTATGAAAAAGCAGGTGCTATTTATACAGGGCGGCGGCGATGATGGATACGCAGCCGACGGCAAGCTGGTCCGTTCTCTTGAGAATGCATTAGGGAAGGGGTATGAAGTGCGTTACCCACGACTAAAAACGGATGAGGAAAGCCCGGATTTTGGCTGGCTGCAACAAATCGGAAAGGAGGTTGAGCGGTACGCGGATGGGCTTATCCTGGTAGCGCATTCTTTAGGCGCATCGTTGCTGCTTAAATATCTTTCTGAAAATAAGGTCCCGCAAAAGTTAACCGGTGTTTTCCTGGCAGCCACACCTTATTGGAGCGGTAAGGAGCAATGGCAGCAAGGCTTAAAACTGCTCGAGGATTTTGCCGATAGCCTCCCCAAAAATACGCCATTGTTTTTTTACCATTGCCGGGATGATGAGGAAGTGCCGTTTGAGCAGTTCGGAATTTACCGGCAAAAGCTGCCGCAAGCAAAGTTCCGCGAAATCGAAAGCGGCGGCCACCAACTTGGCAATAATCTTAGTGCTGTGGCGGAGGATATCAAAGAGCTATAAAGCCCGCTTTCTCCGCCGCCAGGGGGCATATTGACCGCAACCGCAGGCCAGCACCTTACTGCCATGGCGCCTGCGGGCCTCTTTTCCGTTACAGATGATCAACATAATAAGCTGTAAATAATCGGATTTACAAGTCCATAATCGCTATGTTTGTGATACAAGATTTGCAGTTAATCTGCACAGGAAATTGCTTGGTTTTCGCTAAGTAAGGAATAACAGCCGTTTAACATATTGATTGTCAAAGTGATTTAAGTATTAAATAAATCACCTTCTCTGCTGGCAAAACAACAGGGGCTCTTCGGAGATCCTTGCGGGAACATAGAACGAACACTATATATTTTATCTTATATGAAGAAGAGATTACAAGTTAAATACTTCGTTTTATTTGCCTCCGTTTTTTTAACAGGGGGTTGCGGCAGTTCGCGCATCTTACCGGTTGTAAACACAACTTCGTTGGTGTACACGTTGCCGGATAAAGGCAAATTTGTTAACGATAAACCCGTGGGGACAGGTTGGGTTAACCTGATTGGTTCGTTAAACGACTGGGTGGCTACAAAACCTTACTGGACTTTGAATGATGGCATTTTGCATGGTGATTATAACGGTGGCGGGCAACATATGTATGCATACACCAAAACTACCTACGCCAACTTTGAATTAAATGCGATTGTTAGGATGACCGGCCGCGATGCAAACTCGGGTGTTTGCATACGCATACACCCTACCGATACTGATAACGCACCGGGCTACCAGGTTGATATGGGGCCCGGCTACTGGGGATGCCTTTGGGAAGAACGCAGGGCCGAAATGGTTCAAAAGTACCCAAAAGAACTGGCAGATAAACTCGTAAAGGCAAATGATTGGAACCATTACTATATCATTGCCAAGGACCATCATATTACAGCGTGGTTAAACGGCGTTAAAACAATTGATATCGTACATGCAGAAGGATTTAGCGATGGTGCCATTGGCTTACAACTATGCCATGGCGACAAACATACGGTACTGGATGTGAAAGCATTGTACATCAGGAAGATAAAGTAGGAGGTCTTGTTTTACGAAATGTATTCCTGGCGCGTAAGCGTGCCTGTTTCAATTTTATTGTAACGTAAATAGCTTCGGCTCAGTCTAAATCAAAATCGTTACCTTCGAGCCTAAGACGTTGACTGCTAAATTCTATACACCAACCGAGCCTTGTTTTAAGCAAGTGATACACTCCATTTGGCAGGTAGAGCATCCGCAGCATCAATTTAAAAAGGAGTGTATTATCCCCAATGGCGTGGTGGAGGCAATCTTTAATTTTAGCGATAGCCCGCCCATACCGGCTCAATTGGGCAACAAACAGCAATATTTGGGTAACTGCTTTATAAATGGGTTTAATACTACCCCTATCAATATCCAGCTTCCGCAACGGCAGGTATTTTTTGGCGTTATGTTTCAACCTTTAGCGGTAAAACATATATTTAAAACCCCGGCGGCCGAGTTTGCCAATTTAACGGTGGACCTTGGCCTTGTCAACCCCATTTACAATTCGCTTTGGCACCATTTGGCGGAGCAGGACAATTTTGATGCAAAGGTTACGGCTTTCCTTAACTGGCTTAGTAAACACCTTACCGGTTGGCAGCCCCGCGAGCAAATGATCAACAACTTCCTGTACGCCACTAACCAAAACGATTTATCTGTAAACGCCCTGGCTTCATCATTGTGCTATTCGCCACGGCAGTTGCAGCGGAAAATACTGGAGGCCACAGGCATGAATACCGAAGAGATGCTGCTGTATAAAAAATACCTGAAGGCCATTGGGTTGATGCATGATGATGTTAACCTTTCGCTTACAGAAATAGCCTACCAAATCCGTTTTTCCGACCAATCTCATTTCAACAAAACCTTTAAGGGTTACGCCGGCATTACCCCCGGCGAATACAAACGGGGCATGGGCCCGGTAAAAGGGCACCTTTACCAGGATGTCCGTTAAATACAATTTTGCGGGGTGCCACTGCGGCATCTTTGCAGAAAAAAACAAATGAAAACAATATTTTTATTCGCATCTATCGGCATAGCCAGCGGCTTGCTATTTACAAACATTTACACTTCTTTGGTCGACGCACGGAGTTGGGGAAGCGACGTTCCCCACTCCATTGCCGCGGCGCGGGAATACTTTAAGGTGGTAAGCCCGGGCAATTTCTTCCGGATATTTTCGCCAGTTAACCAGCTATTGGGCTTACTGGTGCTCATCCTTTTCTGGAAGGCATCGCCGGCTATTCGGCTGAGTTTCGGCGCTGCCTTTGTTTTATACATTATTGCAGACGCTTTTACATTTGCCTATTTCTATCCGCGCAACGATATCATGTTTAAAACCGCCCGCCTGACTGATGTGGATCTGCTCAAGCAAACAGTGTCGCAATGGGCCACCATGAACTGGCTGCGTACCGCAATTATTTTTGCAGGGCTTTGCTGCTCGTGCGTATCGCTGCACAAGATATATTTGCTTGCACAGAAATAATTTTCTTGGGTAGCCGGTAACCGGGAATGAGTGCCGGCTGCCCATTCGCAATTGTATTTCAATTCGTTCTGGTAGGCGGTATCCGTCACCTCTGCGGTTTCCCCGCCGGTTCAAGTGTCTCACTTGAACCAACTCAAATGTAAGCGTCCCGCTTACAACAACACTTTTGCAATGTCGAAAAACATGTGCTCAGCCTGGCGCGGGTATGCCGGCAGGGCTATGCGCACTCACCCCGGCGCGAGAGGATTAAAGCTATAGCAGCTAAGCCTCGAAACCCGCTAAAAATCATTTAGTTACGTCAGCGGGACGCTGACATGTATGTGGGTTCAAGCGAGACGCTTGAACCGGCGGGGGTAGTCATTGGCGAAAACACCAACACGGCGAAAGCAAACGCCGGCGAAAAATAAATTCCCTGTCATTTGTGTTATTACACTAAGTATAATTATATTTGTCGCATGAAATTTAATAATCTACATGAGCAAACCCGCCGTTATTTGACTTTTAGTCGAACAGGGACTGCTGTGTAAATTATCCAACATAAAAGCATTAAGCCTCTTAGACTAAAAAACTAAGAGGCTTTTTTCGTTTATAGGAATTTTTTTTGAAGCGTTTGGCAAGAGGTTAAGCCGCTACACTTTCACTGTAGTCACCACGGGTTCGAATCCCGTACGCTTTACGGAATAAGGGTGATTCCTTATTGCATTGATTGAAAAATGAAGCGTTTGGCAAGCGGTTAAGCCACTACACTTTCAATGTAGTCATCACGGGTTCGAATCCCGTACGCTTTACGGTTTTTAGCAGTATAACTGCCAGCAGGTATTATACTGCGGTATTTTGTTTAAATATATGGTGACTTTGTGCGTAACTTGAAACGCAGCCTCCCTGTGAACGAGGTTACATCGGTTCGATTCCGATAGGTCACACATATTTCGGTTTAGTTCAAAGGATAGAATAGGTAGCTACGAACTACCTGATAGCGGTTCGAGTCCGTTAACCGAAACTTTATTTTCAGGAACACAGCGGTATTGCGCGTTTATAGGTGTCATCAATAGCAAATAAAAATTGGGATGATAGTGGCTCACCAACAAACCGTGATGCCTGTAAATGACGTGGTAACCGACTTGCATTAACGGCGAAAAGGGCATGGGGTTTCGTTATCGAACGACATCCGTTAACCCGTTCTTTAGAATCGAAATCGGCGGATTTAAGTATAATTTTCGACCGACGTAAGAAAGCGCCATTGTTTTACCAATGGCGCGGCGGTAGGATTAATCATTACAATAAGTAGGGTTTCCTCCGGACTGAAAACGAAAAGGCTATTGTTGACTCGGAGGGAAACTTTGAATTATCAATTCAGGGATAATTATGGTACGTGGGTCGGCCTGCAAGATGTTGGTTAAGTAGCCCGATATGGTTGATACTACATCGTTAGGGGCATAAAACCGCTTCTCGCCATCCTTTGGTTTGCAGGTTTCTGCGTTATCTATTGAAAGATAAAAGACAATCGGGTGCCCGTTTATTTTCATCGTTTTCGGGAATCGATACCCCAACAGCACATCAAAGCTATTTTTCATAGCAGCCGGTGGCTCATTTACAAATTCGTAGCCTATAACTTTATTAACAGAATTTGTTTTGACTTTTACAATGGCATACATCCATTCGCAATTGTATTTCAATTCATCGGGCAGGCGATATTTTTTACTTACAAAGTTGGCGAAATCGTGGAGTGCTTCCTTTGATTGCGATTTAGCTGCAAATGTTATGCTAAGCAGCAAAAAAATCATTATGAGCTTATTTTTCAACATAGATTACTTATTTAATAAATTAAGGCGTACAAGGCTGCCCCGCAGTGCCAGATTTATATTTTTGATTTGCAATTGCAATATCGTTTTTTTCAAGTTGAGTAAGGTCGGTATATAAGCTCAACGCATCTTTTTCTAACCCTCCCCATGCAAGTGCATGAGCCTCTGGCTTTGTTAAAGTAGGGTACATGGCCATTAGCTGAGTCTCCATAGAAGTAATATAGTGCCTGGCCATATCCAGATGCTGGTTGACAATCGTGTGACTATACGTTAAATAGGCGTGTAGTGCTTCGTGCATTATTGTTGCGGTGATGTATTCTTGTGAAGCATTCGCCAAGTTCGTACTTAGCGTGATAGTTACATCCATTGTCATCGTAATCTGCCGTCCATTTAATGTAGTACCTGCAGCGTGAGTAATGTCAATTTGCCCGTCCTCAGTGGGGCTTTTTAAATTGGCTGGGATATCATCTAAAAAGCTTAAGTTAAAATCGGTGTTACTGTCAAAAATAGACTTCATTGATTGATTCAGGCTATACGAGATATTCTTGCTGATAGACGCATCCACCATTTTTTTTATGCAAGGGTTCCGAACTCTATTTGTTATTATAGGTGCCGGTTTAGCGGGTGGTGTCGGCGTTGTTGGGCACGGCTGTGGCGGAACAGGTGGGGTAATACCGCCTCCGGGATCAACCGGAGCATACACCTGTATTTTTGGAGTATTGCTCAGAGACGAATTTGCGGGTGGTGTATTAGGAGGTGTGCATGGGCTTGGCGGCGCACTTCCGCCTGGCGCATCAGGTTTGTCATTACATTCGGTGAAACTATCTTGTGTAGTCACAATATGACAGTCAAACGGATTTTCCATCGCTGTATCGTCAGTATAATAGGCGCAGTCTAACCAATAGGTAGTAACAATTACTGTAGAACAATCCTGCAAGACGTTACTTTTTTGGCCGCTGGTACTTTGTACGGTTTGAGTATTTGAAACTCCATTCTTCTTATATATGGCATTAGTAACTTTGCCATTCTTGTATTGCCAGCCGTTTATGAATGTTCCGTCCATGGCATGGTAAAATACCATTCCTGTAAAGTCTTTATCGCGATTGCGATAAGTAATGTTTTTTAGTTTTTCATAATTGCCTTTTAGGTATGACGGGTCAGCAAGAATAGTCATGGCGTAAATGCTGTAGGTGCCTTGCTGATTTATAACCAATAGAGTAGTATTGCTGTTAGAGCGTTTGAAATCGAATTGACTCGGATCTATAGACTGAGTAGCAAACGCCATGTCGCCTTTTTTAATCGACGGCAATTCTATAATGTTTAAACCTTTACTGAAAAATGCGTCTCCCTTGTTCCAGTCTGGCCGAAGAACCTTGCTCCAGTCATGTTTCTGATTATTACTCTGTATCGTTTGCTTGTCCGTTGTAGAAGTAATTGGGTAAGCCTTCTCATACCATAGTCGAGCTAGATTAAATGTTGTATCGTTAAGTGCGGCCTGTCTACCGCCGCTATCTTTTTTACAACTGTGAATAATCACAATACAAATTACTATCAGAAAGAGGGCTGATAACCACTGTTTGGATGGAAAGAATTTTCTTTTCATTTATTGATAAAGTTTAGTGCGATAAAGATAGGTAAACTTATCGTTAATAAAAATAGATATAATTACTCGATTTTAATTTTAGGTTACTATATTAATCGATAATAAATTTAAGGCCTGGGAAAAATCTGTATTCGGAGATTGACACGGCAAAAGTAGAGAATGGTAGTGTTTTTACTGAGTTCTCAATTAACTAGCTGCTAATCATAGAAAATCGAAGTCCACATGCATATGTTAACAAGCGAAGTAATGATTGATAGTTGAAGTTTGGAGATAAAATTGTCGGCAGAATGAAGCGTCCGGCCTTCCCTTATATCTTTATCAACCCATTCTTCAGCGCCGCTATCACCAGCCCCGTGCGCGATTTGGTTTCGAACTTCTGGAACAGCGATTCGCGGTAGTTATCGATGGTGTGCGGGCTAAGGCACATCTGGTCGGCAATTTGTTTGTAGGTAAGGTCTGAACAGCACAGCTCCAGGAAACGGAGTTCGTTGGCGTTCAGGTCCGAGTAGTCGTTCTTCAGCGGTTGTTTGTTTTGGATATTGCGCAGTAGCGTAAAGCTAAGAAAGCGCGCTTTATTCCTACAACGTGTGCGAAAGGGGGTAGAGATTACGCATATTCAAATTCTCTTGAATTTTCATCAATAATATAGAAGCCTTCATTGCAAATAGTATCGATTTCAAATCCAAACAACATAAACCCAGCTATATTTACCGGCGCGATACATTGTGGGATATTATTGGTTGTCACGTATCTTTGTCTGATATCCATTAACAATCTACCTAATGCATTTGTTCCTGAAAGTTCTCCGTTCAAAGTATCGAGTGCACCCCAAAACTGATCCTTAGAGGAAAATTCAACAATAGGTTTATCACCTGTTTCTTTCAATAAAGTAGAAAATTTATTCCAGTTTTGTGAAAGCTTTACCTCCAAAGACCAACGCATGATTTTTACGCGAATACTTTCCCAATCCTGACGAGTTTTATCCCGATATTTTTTGCTAATCATTTTTGCAGTCATAGGACTGTTTTGGGCAATAATTTCATGTTGAATATCTGGAAATAACGGATAGCGCATTGCCTGATACAACGCTTCAGAAGTTGAAATGATATTATCATTTATAAAAAGTGGATATCCTGGAGCCATATTTGAAAGCCCTCCAAATGGTCCATCAGTTTTAGAAAAAACGATACTGTCTTTAATACTGTATATTCTGCTTTTTGAGTTTTCCGTTTGCATTAATGATTTCCCCTGTTTTTTAATACGAATAAAGGTCGCCAATTATTGTTTCCCCACCAAAAGACAATAGGACAATTATTAGGAATATTGCGATAAGTAAAAAATAGAGTTCCTAAACCTAATGTTTTATGAGATTTTACCGTATATCCCAATGGCCTTATAGATTTAACGTTCAAATTTTGTACCCTATTCAGTATCTCTATGCCTTTTTGTAAAAAAATAGTTTCGAGACGATTTCTCTTTTCTGCTGATGAAAACAATTTATCTTCAACTGGCTGATTTAACTTTCTGAAAGCTCTATCAGCATTGCTGTTAGCCTCTTCTAATGAATTTAAATAATTCGCGACCTCAGGTAATTGATTATCAATAGGAAGCATTACGTTTAATGCTGGCTTAAGAGATTTTAAGTTGTTTTCTATTAAGTAAAACCAAAAATATTTTATGTGTTTTTTTGTTTCTGATTCGATATTTTGCATTAATCGGTATTCGACGTTGCTCTGTCCCCATTGATGTGCACATAATAAACAAACGCTTAATTTGATATTATTTGCCTTAATGAAAGCAAAATTATTTTTTGAAATGTCAACTTCATTAGCCGCATTTAGCCAGTTAGAAAGCTGGAAATAAATTGTGTTACCAGTAGACAAAACATCATCAAGATAAAGGTAATGGTTAGCAGTCTGACCGCAATCGCCCAATGTTATGTTATATTCTTCCGATATTATTTCCTCCAATAACTGCAATAATTCCTTTTGACTTTTACGCTCATTCTGCAAATCCAAAAAAATGGTTGCTTTTAAGAAAGTCGGAACATCAGCGTATTTATAGTGGTCTTTTAAAAAAATTAAATAACTGCTAAGCAATTCTTTAATTTTTATTTTGGAATAATAAGTTTTTTGAAAGATTACGGCCAATTCATCTAATATAAATTCCTGATCTTGTTCTTCGAATTGAGAAACCCAATCAAGAACATGCTCGATTGTCATCGCGTTATTTTCATAATCAATTATAATATCGACAATTTGCTGGGCTTTTTCTTCCATTTTTTATTATAAATCAAATATAGGTCATTACTCCGCGGTTGATGTTATAACTAAAAGCTTTGGACAAGACACACGAAATACATTGTGGAATGGCTCGTTAATTTAATTGTGTCGTTGCCTCCTCCTTTGCTCCGCCAAGGAGTTGCCACCATCAACCCAAATCCCCTATATCTTTATCAATCCATTCTTCAACGCAGCAATCACCAGCCCTGTGCGCGATTTGGTTTCGAACTTTTGGAAGAGCGATTCGCGGTAGTTATCTATGGTGTGCGGGCTGAGGCACATTTGATCGGCAATTTGTTTGTAGGTGAGGTCTGAACAGCACAGCTCCAGGAAACGGAGTTCGTTGGCGTTAAGGTCCGAATAGTCGTTCTTAAGCTGCTGTTTGTTTTGGATATTGCGTAGCAGCTTGCCCGATACCAGCTCGTTAATATAAAAGGAATGTTGGTTGATACCTGCGATGGCAGCCACCAGATCGCTAACCTTGCTTTGCTTGAGCATGTAGCCGCCCGCGCCGCTTTTCAGCATCTCTATAATGGGCTTGTCTTCTTCAAACATGCTGAGGGCCAGTACGTTGATGTCGGGGTGGTTTTGTTTGAGCCAACGGGTGCTTTCGTAGCCATCCATTATGGGCATGGTAATATCCATCAGCACAACCTGGGGCAGGGCCTGTTTGGTGATTTTTTGTATCATATCGGCACCGTTGCTGGCATCAAAAACAACGTTTACCTGGCCGCTTTCGGCCAACAGGTTTACTAAACCTTGCCTAAAGAGGGTATGATCGTCAACTATGGCGATATTTATCTTGTCGGGGGACATTTTATTTATAAATAGGGTACAGTAATCGCGATTACAGAGCCGGTACCATGGGCAGATTCTATCGAGGCGGTGCCGTTAATGATGGCGGCGCGCTTCTTGATATTGTACAAACCCATGCCGGTCTTTCGTTTTAGGGTTTCTTCCACATCAAAGCCTGCGCCGTTATCGCGTATGCTCATTTTCAGTGCCCCTTCAACCTGTTCCAAATTAACGAATATTTCTGTTGCCCTGGAGTGCTGGATGATATTATTTATGATTTCCTGAAAAAGGCGAAACATGATGGTTTCCTTGCTGCCATCGCCGGTGAACGAATCGAAGGTGGGTTTAACGAAATGGATGGCGAAGCGGTCGCTACGTTTCATCCATTCCAGCTCGAATTCGATGGCCGAGAACAGCCCCCTGCTCAACAGTTCCTCGCTGTGCAGCATGCGCGATAGGGCCTTTACCTCTTTGGTAGAGCGCGCCGTGAGGTCCTCCACCAATGCTATTTTTTCGGCCGTTTTGGCCAGGTCGTTCAGGTTGATGGAGCTGAGCGTGATGGTAGTTAGGCTAAGCAACTGGCCAATATTGTCGTGCAGATCGTAGGCTATGGTTTTGAGGGTTTGTTCCTGCACTTCCATCTGGGTGCGCAGCAGTTCGGTTTCTAAAGTTTTTACCATAGCCTGTTTTTCTTCTTCGTGTTTTTTCTTTTTACGATTATATAGCAGCACGTACCGTATCAAAAAGATAGGGGCTATAAGGAAAACGATGGAGGTTAACCCAATTAACGAAACGATTTCCTTTGTAGATACCGGCATACGGATGAAATTGACCAGAATGAATACAGTATAACATTCAATACCTTGAAAATAACGTACCGCACCGAACTGTTATAGGCCGATATTTCGTTTGTTTTAAGATAATCGAAAAAAACATTGCAGGAGGTGCTGCCGAAGTAAAAAAAGAGCGCCCCGCTCACAAACCAAAATTCGCCCGAGCTTAGCAGTGGTTCGTACCGCTCATCCGTTAGTTTCAGATAGTAAAACCACACGCAGGCCAGTACGAACACTACCGACATCAACTCCGCCGAGACGGTAACGAAATCCGCAAAATGGTTGTAAAGTATTTCGCCGGTGTACACTACCGCAAATACCGCCAGCCAGCCATATAGCCATTTTATGCCGTAGCCGTAAGGCTTAAACAGGGTATAAAAAAAATAGCTTATAAAACCGCACTCTACCAGCAGCGCAACATTGTACAGTCGCATATTGGGCAGCCAGAATACCTTACGGATGATGAGCCCGGCGGTTTCCACGCAAACGGTTATGAGCAGGTATATGATAAACAGCCGCCAGGTTGCGCTTTTATCCCTAAACAGGAATATAAGCGCAACCAGGAAGCAAATAAATTCGGCCGCTGTATTAAGGGTATAAAGGTCGCTAAGCGTGTATGGCTTCATTATAATGGTTACTTGATAAGCGTAGCGCCAACGGCCGGGCAATTGCTTGGCGGAGGGCAAATTTCGCCGCGGTTTTCGGGGCCGGCACCTATGATGCCTGTGGGCTTCCCGTCCAGCGGGATGTAGCTATCCCAGTGCAGGTTTTTTTGGCCCAGGGTATCTTTTTTCACGGTTGATACCATTACCAGGGTGTTGTAACCATCGTACCTACGGGCACTATCCTTTGCTGCCACGCCCAGCCTTGGGTTATAAGCTGCGTAGTAAAACCTTACGCCGTCGCCGTCTTTTTCTTTCTCTAAAGCAGCTAGCATAGCCTGCAGCTTTTCTTTACTAAACCAAACCGAGCGTGTGTTGGGCAGTTTTACATGCGTTCCGTCTGATTGTATGGAATCTACCTCGCCTGCACGGGATTTGTAGTTGCCCACGTATTTAGTAGCTGTTGCAACATCAAGCGCACCGGTGGTGTCAATGGCGCCGCTGCCGGGGGCGGGTTCTGTTGGTGCGGTGGTTTTGGGTTGGCATGATGCAAGGCTGATGCCTGCGACTGCCAATAGGATAAGGGTTTTTTTGATTGTCATATCGTTATGAATTTAAGGTTATCGAAAGTGGGTAATTACGGGCGCAATCGCAAAAAGTATCCCGCCTTTTTTTACCCCTAAATCACCCCCTCAAAAAAGCTGATTAAACCCTGTTGCAGCTTTTAGCTTCAACATACATTTGGGATGTAATAAATAATTAATGTTAAGGGGACACATTGATCGAAGTATAGCCGGGAATAAAGTACCGGTTATATTTTAAATACCTCGGGGCAGCATAATAAGCCGCCAATGCGTGGTTAAACATTTAATTAAATGTTAAGGCAGTATTCCTATAACGGCTAACTATATATCACAGAAACATATACAAAGTATATACAAGTTTTTATTAATGCGCTGAATTTTAATTTGTTAATTTAAAAATATGCAGTTGTTGATATTAAATATTTCTTTTACTAGTAATTAAATATATTACATTTACACACCAAATTATAGACCTTAAACAATAACCCTAATTAATTTAAAACTATGGATCAGTACATTGCTTCTCTCATGCTTTTTGCAGGCACCTTTGCGCCAAAAGGCTGGTTCTTTTGCGACGGAACCTTGCTATCAACCAATCAGTATTCAACTCTTTTTTCGCTTATTGGCACAACATACGGCGGCGACGGCGTTACTAACTTCGCACTTCCCGACCTGCGGGGCCGTGCACCGGTGCATCCGGGCCAGGGCAGGGGCTTGTCTAATTACTATGAGGGGCAAATGGCCGGTGCAGAAACCGTAACCCTAGCACAACAGCAATTGCCGTCTCACACGCATGCACTGCAAGGGGTAACTACCGCGGCCAACCAGTCGGACCCGCTTAATAATTTTATGTCGGTACCTATTGAAGGTACCAGTGGTAACCCTCTTTCTACCTACAACGATGGTACCGACCCTGTATTTGCGCTTGCAGCGTTAAATCCAAAAAGTATTTCTTACACCGGCGGCAACCAGCCGGTACAAATTTTATCGCCGGTATTGGCAATAAACTATATTATCTGCTGGGACGGGATATACCCGAGCAGACCATAATTAAATATTAGCAGCAGCGCCTTCTTCAAATAATGGGGCGCTGCTTTTTCACTTGGCATTAGTTGTGAGGCTCCTAAGCCCTGCAATTTAGCCATAATACACCCGGCCAAACGGCCGACACCATTAACTCGCAAATAACAAGTTTTATACAGCCCGCATCAATAAACGGTGCCAGGCAAAACTTTATAGATATAACACCTGCACCACGGCCCGGCATGCAGTTTTTACGGTTGAAACGGGCAAATATTATATTAAAATACAGCGGCGTTGCCGTAAAAAACGGACTACTTAAGTGAACATTATGAAAACAAATTTACTCTTATTAAAAAGCAGCTTGTTAAAAACCTCCGGCGTTTTAAAGGCTGCCTTTTTGCTATTAGTATTATTGCTGATCGGCACAGCTACCCGCGCCCAGGTTGTTTACAGCATGGGCGAACCGGGTAACACCAGCGCCGCTACCTCGGGCGATTTGATCAAAAAAATGAACTACGATGGCACCAACGGAAGTACCGTTATTACAGGTACCAACGCCGGGCTGATACAACCGCTCAACGTTGCGTTGGATGGTAATAACAACCGCATTTTCGTATCCGAGGGTAACTTAAGCGGTAATGTTATCAAAGTTATTACCGGTAGTTCGGTGACAAGTACCATTACCAGCGCCAATTCTGCTTATATAAAGGATATAAATTACGATGTGGTTGGTAATTGGCTGTATTACATTACCGAAGGCGGCGATATTACGCAAGTTACCGCAAATGATGCCCTTTACCGGGTACACCCGGACGGTACCGGTACGCAAACCGTGGCCGCATCGATAACAAAAAACCCTTACAGGCTTGAAGTGGATGCGGCTAATAATAAAGTGTACGTAGTTGATGTATCTTTTAGCGGCAGAAGCATAAAAACCGTCGACCTGGCCAATAGCAACGCCGTTACCTCGCGCGCCTTTGCCACAACATTGAACTCGGTTTATGACGTCGCCTTAGATAAGGTTACCGGGTATTTGTACTATTGTGCCGAAGGGGGGAGTGCTGCTACACTTTCCGCCACCGACCAGGTAAGAAGACAAAATATCGACGGTACCAACGATGTTCAAATAGCAGCTTCGGTTTGTAATTCGCCTTTTCGCTTAGGCCTTGATGCGGGCAATAACCGCCTCTACGTTGGCGATGCTTACTATGGCTCAGGAAAAATCGTTGCCATAAACCTTACAAATAACACGTTCAGTACGACACTCAATTTCACAACCGGCGTAAATTCGCCACAGTTATATGATTTTGGCGTGCCCGAGCAACCTAAAGTTACCACCACAGCTGCAGCATCAGTAACAGCAACGGGGGCAACACTGGCCGGCACACTGGTGTACGGCTACGGTATGAGCACCGAACGCGGAGTTGTTTACAGTTCAACTAACAGCACGCCAACCGTAAGCGATACCAAGGCAGCAAATGCAACAGTAACCACTAATGGCGCATATTCGGCAAGTGTTACAGGTTTAACACCTGTTACCACTTATTATGCGCGGGCCTATGCTGTAAATGGCGCGGGTACAACTTATGGCGCGGTGGTTACATTTACTACAATATCAAACGATGCAAACCTTTCGGCCTTTACCATTAGTTCGGGTACGTTAAGCCCTGCGTTTGCAGCGGGAACAACCTCTTACACAGCATCGGTAACAAACGCCACAACATCCATTACGGTAACGCCAACCCGCAGCCAGGCCAACGCAACCATAAAAGTTAACAATACAGCTGTTACATCAGGCTCGGCTTCGGGCAACTTAACGCTGAACATTGGAGATAACGTTATCAGCACGGTAGTAACCGCTCAGGATGCAGGCACCAAAACTTACACCCTTACGGTAACCCGCCCCAAAGCGGTACAAACCATTACCTTCGCCTCAACTGCTACCAAAACCTACGGCAATGCCGACTTTGCACCTGGCGCAAGCACAAACAGCGGGCTTACCATAAGCTACGTAAGCAGTAATACCGCCGTAGCAACCATTGTAAGCGGGCAAATTCATATCGTAGCCCCTGGTACGGCAACCATTACCGCATCGCAGGCGGGTGATGCTAATTATTTGGCGGCGAGTGATGCCACCCAAACCCTTACGGTAAACAAGGCCTTAGTAACCATTACGGCCAATGCTGCAAGTAAAAGCTACGGCGATGCCGATCCGGCGTTTACGTATTCAATAAGCTCTGGCGCATTGGTGGGCAGCGATGCCTTTACCGGAGCATTAACACGCGACGCAGGTGTTAACGCAGGTACTTATAATATCACCCAGGGAACTGTAGCCTTAAGCACCAAGTACACACTTACTTTTGTTGCCGGTGTTTTCACCGTTAACAAGCGGGCCATTACGCTTCAGCCTGCACCTGCAACTAAAGCTTACGGAGATGCCGACCCGGGAAATTACCCTTATTACTTCAGGGTGGGCTCTTTAGCAACCGGTGATGGCATGTCCGGTTCATACGTACGGGACGCCGGCGAAACCCCGGGTACCTATATTATAAATTTTGGAACCAAAAAGCCGGTAAATGCCACCACAGGTGCTGACCAGTCTGCTAACTACACCATCAGCTATATACCCGAGTATTTAACTATTACCAAAAGGCTAATAACCCTGCACCCTGTGCCGGCAACAAAGGTTTACGGTAATGCCGATCCGGGCTTCCCTTACCAATTTGTTGTGGGTTCTGTTGCGCCCGGCGAAGGTATGACGGGTACATTTGGCAGGGCTGCAGGAGAAGATGTGGGCGTTTATGCGTTTACCCTTGGTACAAAAAGGCCGGTAAACGCTACAACAGGCGCATTTACAGATCAGTACTATACCATATCGTTTATATCTGATAACCTTACTATAACTGCCAAACCCATCACTGTTAACATCGCCCCACAGACCAAAAACTACGGCGATGCAGACCCCGCACTTACTTATGTAAACACGCCTTTAAGCTTTGGCGATACCTTCACCGGCTCATTGACCCGCGCGCCGGGCGAGAGCTTCGGTACCTATGCCATTAGCCAGGGTACATTAGCGCTAAGCAGCAACTATACCTTAGGTTTCGTTGGTGCTAATTTAACCATCAGCAAGAAAACCATTAATGTAAATGCTACCGCCAAAATCAAAACCTTTGGCGACAGCGACCCCGCGCTAACCTACACCGCTGATGCATTGGCCAGTGGCGACAGCTTTAGCGGCGCGCTAACCCGTGCGGCAGGAGAAGGCTTCGGCACCTATGCCATTAGCCAGGGTACGCTTGCCCTGAGCAACAGCAGCAATTACACCCTGAATTTCACAGGTGCTAACCTAACCATCAACAAGAAAACTATTAACGTAACCGCTGCTGCCAAAAGCAAAACTTATGGCGACAGCGATCCTGCCTTAACTTATACAGCCGATGCTTTAGTTGGCGGCGATAACTTTACCGGCGCTATAAGCCGCTCTGCCGGCGAAAGCTTTGGCACTTATGCTATAACTCAGGGTACGCTTGCATTAAGCAGCAATTATACACTGAACTATACTGGCGCAAATTTAAGCATTGGCAAACGTGCTATTGATATTTACTCGGGCAGCCGCGATGTGCAATACGGCGAGCCTGATGGCACAATCGGGTACTCTTATTCGGGCACACCGGTTGCGGGCGACGTATTCTCTGGTGCCCTGGGCCGTGAGCCGGGTACTGCTTTAGGTACCTACGCTACTACTATAGGTACTTTTCAAATAAGCAACGACGGAAATTATGACCTTGTTTTCCATAGTGCGCCGTTCAATATCATACAAAGGGAGATCACCGTTTCGGGTGGTTCTACCTTTAAGATCTATGGCGATGCCGACCCTGCTATCAATTACAGCATTGTATCGGGCACTTTGTTGGGCGGTACCCAAATTACAGGCGCATTAACCCGCGATGCAGGTGAAACAGCGGGCCCGTATAACGTAAGCCTCGGTACTTTAGCCATTAACGACAGCAATTATAAACTGACTTTCCAAGGCGGGTACTTCGAGATAGACCGCGCACCGCTTACCCTCACTATCGCAAACAAAACCAAAGTTGCTACCAAGCCAAACCCGGCGCTTACTTACAGCGTTAGCGGTTATAAAAATGGCGATACCGAGGCAACAGCATTTACATCGGCCATTCAACTAACAACCGACGCGAACATCAATTCAGCGGCCGGCGATTATAATATTTATGTTAACGGCGGTGTGTACGCTTCCAATTACAACGTTACCACCGTAGGCGGCACTTTAACCGTAACACCTGCATCAACCGTTAATACACTGGCAAGCGCCACAGTGAATGGCGGTGGTTTTGACAGCGGTGCTTTCGAGCCCGCAACCGATTTTTATTCGGTGAGCATCCCTAACGGTTCTACAACGGCAACATTAGTTGCAACTGTAACCGACCCGCTTTCTACGCTATCTATAGGCGCTTACCCGGCGGTTGCTACCCCAATTGCATCGGGAACGCCTTATACCATCAGTTTTAGCAACAACAATACCACACAGGTTGGCGTACACGTAACGGCAGAGAACGGCGATATAAAATCTTACTACTTTAACGTAAGCCCTATCCCATCAGATTCTAAGCTATCAAACCTCGACAGCGGCGTGGGCATCATCAGTCCGTCGTTTAACCCACTGGTTACGGCTTATACGCTAAACGTTTCTGCCGAAACAGAATCGGTTCTTATCACCCCAACCACGCATGACCCTGCCGCTAAAGCGAGAGTTAATGGCGGTGCCGGCGGCGGCGGCGAAGGCGGCGTTGTATATGGTGCTAAAACCGTATTCTTGTACGAAGGCTCAAATCATATCAGCATCAATGTAAAATCGGCCGATAACACCGGCAACACTTTTTACACCCTTACCATTAACCGCCCAATTACGCTGGCGGGCCTTGCGCTAAGCGCAGGTACGCTTAGCCCTGCCTTCGACCCGGCGGTTACAACTTACACCGCCAAGGTGCCCGAATCGGTACCAAGCGTTACTATAACACCATCGGCAAGGCAGAGTTTTTACCAGCTACTGGTAAATGGCGAATATGTTAGCAATAACACCGCATCTACCCCGATAACTATTGGCGATGGCGCACCAACCGTTATCACCACAAAAATTACAGCAGGCGACGGCGTAACCAGCAAAACCTACACCATTAATACCGTACACGCATCAAGCAATGCCGATTTAGCGGGCATAGGCTTAAGCGAGGGCGCGTTAGACCCTGTGTTTGAAAGCGCTACCGGCACTTACAATGTTTACCTGCCAAATTCAGTTTCGGCAATATCATTTACCCCAACATTGGCCAACGCTAATGCAACCATGAAGGTTAACGCTGCCGATGCAACATCGGGCGCAGCCATAAACCTTAGCAACCTTTCTGTTGGCTTCCATAATTATTATATAGTAGTAACCGCCGAGGATGGTGTTGTTACCAAAACCTATACTTTAAGCATAACCAGGGCGCTATCCAGCGAGCCGGGGCTGGCTAATTTAACCTTGAGCCAGGGCACCTTGTCGCCTGCATTTAACCCAACTGCCGATCCTAATTACTCGGTTACTTTACCTGCCGGAGTAGAATCGGTAGACATAACACCTGTGCTTATAGATACAACAGCATCACTGCAGGCAAGGCTTAATGGGCACAACCTGCCTATACCAAACCAGCATTTAATAACTGTACCGGTTAATGCGCTGTACAACACGCTTATTATTACCAGTACAGCACAGGATGGCACTACCATGGCCATTTATACCATAACCATAACCCGCCCCGTATCGTCGGATAATACTTTAAGTGGCTTAACAAGCAGCGTGGGCAGGTTTAACCAATCCTTTACCAGCGCCGGTACTTTTTACCAGATAGTAGTACCAACTGACGCCACAAACGTAATTTTAACGCCAACTGCTACCAGTAGCTTTGCTACCGTAAAGGTAAACGGCATAGGGGTACCTAAAGGCATGAGCTCGCAAAGCCTGCCAATAACCGGCCCTGCCAACTCTTTCCCTGTTGTTGTAACAGCAGAAGATGGTTCGGCAAAAACAATAAATGTATTGGTTACCCCGGCACATACCAATGCCGACCTGTTTAATTTAGCCATAAGCGCAGGTACCTTAAGCCCTGCATTTAACAAGGATGTTTTAAATTACACTGCAATTGTAGGATCAGCAACAGGCAGTGCGAACCTAACATTGGCTATAGCTGATACAACAGCGAGGATGAAGCTGAACGGCGTAACAGCAAGCAGCTACAGCCCTGTTTCTGTATCATTAGCATATGGCGATAACGTTGAAACGGTAGTGGTAACCCCGCAGGAGGGCCCAACCAAAACGTACACAGTAACCATTAATCGCATCGATCCATCGGTGGCAACCAATTTAGCAGACATCGGTATAGATGCCGGCCCGCTAACCAGGATAGGTACATCAGATAATTATACCGCCACCGTACCAGCTGCTGTACAAAATGTTACGGTAAGTGCTACGGCGACAGATCCAACAGCTACAATAACAGCTAACGGCGGACCGCTTGCCGACCCTATTGCGCTAATTGTTGGTAATAACCGCATCAATGTATTGGTAACTGCACCTGATGGCAGCACCAAAACGCATTATATAACCATAACCCGCTTAGCGCCATCTAACAATGCTGTAGCCACATTGAAACTGAGCCCTAACGCCGAATTGGTGACCACCACCGGTGGCAGCAACGTTAATTACATTACAACAGTTGGTACCAATGTTACCACAGTAACATTAAAAGTCACACCGCAGGAGGAGCACGCAACTGTAACGATAAACGGCGCATCGGTTGCCAATGGTATATTCTCTGATCCTGTTACACTTAATGCAGACAATAGCCCAACGCTTATTGATGTAGTGATAACCGCTCAAAACGGTACCACCGTAAGAAGCTATAGCGTAAGCGTGGTGAAAGGCGCTTCCAGTAATGCATACTTAAACAGTATAACACTTAACCAGGGCAGCCCGCTGGTGCTTGAAACAAGCGGGCCCGCTACTACCAATTACAGCAGCACGGTACCATACACCGCTGTTACTGTAAAATTAACGGCAAAAGCACAAGACGCAGATGCCTCTATTACCGTAAACGGAACACTGGTTCAAAGCGGAAAACCATCAGGTTCTATTACCCTTAATGCGGCACACACGCCAACAGTGATCATGGTTGAAGTTACTGCGCCAAACGGCAGCAGCAAACGCACATACAGTGTAACTGTAAACAGGGCGCCATCAACAAATGCCACGTTGAGCGACCTTGCACTTGGTACCGGCACACTTAGCCCTGTATTTACAGCTGCTAAAACAAGCTACACTGCCAAAGTATCAAACTCCGCGGAATCGATAGCTATCACGCCAACTGCGGCAGATGCGGATGCTACTATAACCGTTAATGGCACACCAGTAGATGCTTTGGCACCAGCGGTAGCTGTGCCGCTAACCGTAGGCGCCAATATTGTTGCCACCGTGGTAACAGCCCCAAGTGGCGATACTAAAACCTATACCGTTACGGTTACCAGGTTGCCATCAAGCAATGCAACGCTCAGCGCAATAAAAATGAGCCCGGGCTCAACCCTTGTTGCAGCAGCAAGCGGCCCGGCTGATGTAAATTATACCGTATCAGTATCGGCTACTACATCAACTGTAACAGTTACGCCTAAAGCACAGGATGCAGGTGCTACCATATTGGTTAACGGTACCGAAACTTTGGCAACCAATACAGCATCAAGCCCGATAACGCTGAATGCAGACGGCTCGCCTACTACCATCAATTTACTGGTAACGGCAGCAAATGGCACTACGGTAAAAACATACAGCATATTGGTGAGTAAAACCGGCTCAAGTAACACCGGGCTTAGTGCATTAGTGTTAAACCCTGATGTTCCGTTGCTGGTGACCAGCAGCAGCAACAGCGCCGTAAATTATTCGGCAGAAGTACCCGTTGGCACAACATCGGTAACTATTACAGCAACCGTACAAACCAGCACCGCCAAAATAAAAACCAATGGTTCACTAGTGGCCTCGGGAGTGCCATCGCGCAGCTATACTTTAAACGGCGGTAGTTCGCCAACTGATATCGTTGTAGTAGTAACCGCTCCTGATAAAACAACTATACGTACTTATACAGTGACCGTAACCCATGCAGCACCTTTAGTAATTCTAGCCGCTAAGGACAGGAACCAAATTGATGTGTTGCAAAAGCCGGAGGTAACCCCGGATGCGCTACCGGAGCTGGTAGTAAAACAAGCCCTATCGCCCAATGGCGACGGGGTGAACGATAGGTTTACCATAGAAGGCATCAATGCCTTCCCGGATAATACGGTAAGGATTATGAACCGTAACGGCGATGTGATATACCAGGCGAAAGGGTACGATAACTTTGGGCAATCTTTCGACGGGCACTCGTCTAAAGGCACGCTACAGCAGCCGGGCACCTACTTCTATTCGTTAGAGTATAAGGCAGGCACGGAAACCAAGCGTAAAACGGGCTATATCGTAATCAAATATTAAGTGTTGTTTTGCCCTGTGATACTTGTTTATTACAGGGCAAAGCCTTAAATATAGGTAGCCCGATACCTGATAAAACCCTCACGAAAAGCTGTATTTACCCTTTAGAAAAATACAATTTTTAGGCAAGTTTGTATAGTAGCAGGCACAGAGATGAGAAAGCATATACGGCAGGCTATATCACAATTAAATATTAAGTCCTGGTAAATATATCTGTGGGCTCCGGTATATTTTGAAAATGAATAAGCATAAACAGGCCGCTGCAATCATGAGGAAATACATAAAACTGATAAGCCTAACCCTGCTGCTCTTAATAGGCAGCAGGGCATTGGCCCAGCAGAACATGTTCAGCTATAACCAGTATGCAGATAACCTTACGCCGGTAAACCCGGCTTATTCGCTGCTTGATAAAGCCAACAGCCTCAACGTGCTGGGCCGCAGGCAGCTGATAGGCTTGGATGGCGCGCCGAGCAGCCTGCTGCTGAGCGGCAGCTTCCCGCTGGAGCAGATGGGGGCGGCGGCAGGGTTCTTCGTGGTGAACGATAAGTTCGCGGTAGAGAACCAAACGGAGGTGAACGCCTTCTTCGCCAAATCGGTACAGTTGAGTGGCGGCAGCTACCTTTCGGTATCACTGAATGCGGGCATCCGCAGCTACGTGGCCAATTATTCCACGCTGGATGCCAGCGACCCGCTCTTCAGCCAGGACGTGCGGGAGACCAAGCCGAACATCGGCTTCGGGGTAATGTTCTACGGCGATAATTACTACGTGGGGCTTTCGGTGCCGGAACTCAGCTTCCGCAACCTGGGGAACGCATCGGTACAGCAGGCCAATTACCTGCGCAGCCACTACTACTTCAGCGGCGGCTTCATAACCAAACTGAACGAGGACGTGCAACTGAAGCCTGCGGCATTGGTATCGTACCTGCAGGGTTCGCCTGTGGTGGCGGATTTTTCGGGCACTTTCTACCTCAAAGAGCAACTGGGCCTTGGGGTAAATTACCGCACCAACAAACAGGTGGCGGGCATCATATCGGTAAACGCCAACAGCTTTAAGGTTGGCTACAGTTACCAGTTCAATACATCATCTACCAATTTGGGGGGCTTCAACAATGCCACCCACGAGGTAAGCATCAGCTACCGCTGGGGTACCGATCTGCAAAGGAAACTTTTATAACAGCTAGGCCAAGGTTGTTATTCAATATATAAGTGTTCTGAACCTACTACTTCTACGTTCCTAATTTTTATTTACCACTATGAGTACACCCGACCTAAAAAAAATAGGTTCCGAGGCTATTGACCTTGGGCTATTAATTGGTTTGCTGAAAGGCACCAAAGCTGAGCCGAAGCCAAATTTGGAATGGTTCCCTCACCCAAAAGATGAGTTAACCAAAGCCTTTAACTGGCCCCACCTTAAGCCCGTTGTCGAATCCTTTATGGGCAAGGCGAAAAACCCTATCGACAATAAGGAAGGCAGCATCTTCAACGAAAACTGGTTCCCGGTTACCGTAGACGACGGTAAAGGCGGCACAAAGAACTCCGGCTTTTACCTGGTGCAGAAAACGGCAGATCCGCTGGCCCTGCTGGGTATCGGCATGCACAAAGAATTCAAATTCAAAAATGACGCGGTTACCATCAACCCTTTTGTATTTACGCCTATTTTCCAGATGCCCGGTAAGGCCGATACCACCGAACCGCTTTTTGCCGTGGATAAGAACGGCCCGATCGAAATAGGTTTTAAATTGAGCGTCGATATCGCGCGGGCGAAATTCCTTTCCTGCAAAGAGGTGCTATTTTGGGTAACGTTCGATTTGAAAGAAAATACGATTAAACCCGAAATAAAGCTGATAGACCCTGTAAAGCCCGACGGGCTGCAAATACCCACGCTACGGGAAATGCTCGATAAGGTGCTCGGGATAGATGGCGTAAAAGACTTCCTCAAGAAAAAGATAATTGCCGATAACGAAACCATTACCACAACCTGGGCCGATTTACTTAAAACCCTCGGCTGGCTGGTAGAAGAGGCCGACGGCACTTATAAAGCAGGCGATATCATACTCCCCGGCAAACAGGTGCTGGATTACGTTACCGATACCATCAAAACCGCGTTCGAAGAATTCATGGCTGAGGACCATG
Organism: Mucilaginibacter sp. P1_D10; assembly: GCF_056406215.1. Classification (NCBI taxonomy): domain Bacteria; kingdom Pseudomonadati; phylum Bacteroidota; class Sphingobacteriia; order Sphingobacteriales; family Sphingobacteriaceae; genus Mucilaginibacter; species Mucilaginibacter sp. P1_D10. The sequence continues at coordinate 322,106 of NZ_JBFUAP010000003.1, forward strand.
AGTTTGTAATAATGGAGCACAAAGCCAAAGACGACGAACCGGAGCCTACCTGGAAAATATCCCTGATAAAGAAAGCAGGCCGCTATGGTGTAAATATACAGGTTGCTGATGTGGTTGTAAACGGCAGCCCCTTAATGAAACTGCAACTAGGCAGCTTTACTGCCGACGAGACCGACTGGATAGAAGCCGCAGGCGGCACCGCGCCCGAAAGCACGGGCCTGAATTTTTATGTACTTAGCGAGGATACCAACGGCTTAGGCGTTTCTTTCGACCCGCAGTTTGAGGCCATAAGCGTGGGCGTGGATATTTCAAAAGCCGACGGGCAGCCTTTGTTCGATGTGCAAGGCTACAGCCTGGAGCAAGCCCAGCTACGTGGCTTTTTCTCCAGCCTAAGCAACGAATGGGGTGTGGCTGCCGCAGTTAATAATGTAGCCCTGCCGCTTGGCCCATCTGCCGAAGGCGAAGGCGTGGCGCAAACTCTGCTGGCATCGGGCGGAGAAGCAAAGGAGGAAGAAGGAGACAAGAAACCTACCGTAAACCCGGCATTCTCGTTGCTTGCAGCGTACCAAACCAATTTCTATCTGCAATTATTCGATGAAGACGGGCAACCGCAAGATATAGTAAGCATACCGCTGCACAAATCCTTTGGCCCTGTGGCCCTGAAAGATGTGGGCATTGGCTGGAGCGATGAAGATAAAGCGCTGTTGTTCCAACTGAGCGGCGGCCTTAACCTTGATGCGCTGAAGCTTGACCTTGATAAGCTAACCGTAGGCGTGCCTGTAGCCACAACAGGCAGCCCAAACACATTTTCGCTCGGCCTCGAAGGCTTCGACCTTACCTTTAAGAGCGGTGCCGTAAGCATGGCCGGCGGTTTCCTCAAAAACGTAATAGATGCCGGGAAAGAAACCGAGCGTACGGAATACAATGGTGCTGTAGCCATACAGGCAGCAAGCTGGGGCATCACGGCCCTGGGTTCCTTCGGCACGGTAAAAGAAAGCCCATCGCTGTTTATCTTCGGCGTGTTGAATGCCGCACTGGGCGGCCCACCGGTATTCTTCGTAACGGCTCTGGCCGCAGGTTTTGGCTACAACCGCAAAATTGTAATGCCTGCCATAAACCAGGTACAGAACTTCCCTTTCGTAAAAGCAGCCATCAACCCCGGGTTATTCACCGGTAAGGATACCGATAAGGTGCTGGCAAGCATGTCTGAATCTATTCCGCCCGAGCTTGGCCAGTACTGGTTTGCGGCCGGCGTTAAGTTCAACTCCTTCGAGCTGTTGAATTCATTCGCTTTGCTCATACTGCAATTCGGCAAGAAATTCGAGGTGGATATTTTGGGCCTCAGTACGCTGCAGTTGCCAAAACTCCCTGCCGACGCAAAGCTGAAACCTTACGTAAACGCGCAGATGGCCATCAAAGCCACCTTCGAGCCCGAAGAAGGCTTACTGGCCGTGCAGGCGCAACTGGCCGATAGCTCTTACGTAATACACCCATCTTGTAAAATCACCGGTGGCTTTGCCTACTATTCGTGGTTCAACGGGGCGCACTCCGGCGATTTTGTGGTGAGCCTTGGCGGTTACAATAAAAACTTCGATAAAGCGGCGTACCCGCATTATCCAACCGTGCCGCGTTTGGCATTCAACTGGAAAGTTTCCAGCAGCATCAATTTCAATGGCGAAGCCTACTTTGCGCTTACCCCATCATGCGTTATGGCAGGCGGCAAGCTGTCGCTCACCTACCAGGAGGGCGATTTGCAGGCCTGGTTTAAGGCCGTGGCCGATTTTCTTATCGCCTGGAAACCCTTCCATTACGATATCGGTATCAGTATAAATATCGGCGTATCGTACCGGGTTAATATTGCGTTCATCCACAAAACCATTACGCTGGAGCTTGGGGTAGATGTGCAGCTATGGGGCCCTGAATTTGGCGGCGTGGCAGAGATAAGCCTGTATATCATTTCCTTCACCGTAGGCTTTGGCGCGAATAAAAACACCGAGCAAAAAACCATCAGCTGGAAAGACTTCGCCAGCTACTTCCTATCGGGGGGCGATGCCAAAACCCAGCTGCAGGACTTTGCCGATGCACCAAAGACCGACAATATCATCACCATAAACACCAACGCCGGGCTAAAACAGAAGATAAAGAAAGGCACGGAAGAGATCTGGGTGGTAGATGCCGGTACCTTCGATTTCAACGCTATGTCGTCGTTCCCGGTATCGCGTATCACCTTCATAACTAAAGAGGGCAGGGTAGATGCACAGCAGATTGACGGCAAAGCATTTGGTATAAAGCCGGTTGGTAACGTCACCCTTGATGGCGACGCCTCTAAGCTCAATCTAACCATCCGGAAGGAAGATGGCACCGTATTTAAGGCCTACAGTTTAGAAGGATGGCAGTTAAGGCCAAACACAGACAATGTACCGGAGGCTATGTATGGAGCCGTTAAGAACCCTAAAGAAAAACCTGAGGCAAAACTGCTGGGTGGGGTAACCAAGGGCATCAAGTCGGCGCTTCCGCCTTTGCATCCCGCAACAGGGCCTGATAAGTTTGGTTCTATAAATCTGGCTTATTCCAAGCTGGCCGGAAAAAATTACGGCCTTGATGCTACTGCCCGCGCAACAGAAATAACCTTAAGCACAAGCGGTTCGCTGGATGTGATAAAAACAAGCGTTGCAAGCGATGCTGTAAGAGATGCCCGTAAAGGTATCATTGATGCCCTCGGCCAGGTTCTTTCGCTGGCCAGTGCCAACGATGATATGCATGCCATGGCTTCGGAACCTAAGAATATATTCCAGGGTTCGCCTATGCTGGCCAATGCAGCCGCACAGCCGCAACCGGTTAAGACTGCCGATAAGATGGTTGCCGGTACCCGCACCACCTTAAGGCGCAATGCAGTGTTGACCGGTGGCCACCAGCTAAAGGCCACCATCATCAAATACAGCTTCGATAAATCCGTGCAAACGGGCCTCATTATGCGCACCGGCTTGTACAATACCGCGGCTTCTAAAGGCCGCTACGGGCGAGCCAATCCTATAGACACATTTGATATTACGGCGGGCATGCTGCAGGTATGGGAACTGGATCACACGGCCGGTGCCGAAACGCTGCAACACTCGGGCGCGGTTGCCGCACGTATGATATTATTCGATGAGTATCTGCGGATAATTACCGATAAAGTGCTAAGTTCTGCCGGTATAGCAACCGAAGCGATCCCCGCTAATGCAACCCAGATGTGCCTGCAGGGCCTTAATGGGGTAAATACAGCCCTCGCCGGCTGGCACGAGCAATCGTGCCTGGTTTTGGTAAACCCCAAATACCTGGTGGGCAAAGGCTGCCTCGTCCGCCCCAAAAACTCGCATAGTGTGGGCAAGAAGCAATACATACATGATACCGGCTTGGTTGAGGGCCGTTCGTTGGTACTCAATAACAGCAATGCCGAAAAGGAGGGCTGGATAGAGACGCGTTTTTACCCCGGCGTAAAGCAAGTATTCGTGCTGGTAAGGCCCGATGCTGATGCCACATCCGCAGCACCGGCATTCGATACGGTGGTGAAACTTATCTATACCGATGATGCAGGCAGCAAGGCGGCTTTGGTACTGTCGGCAGATGCCGTAGGCGCGAACGGTGCCGAAGCTTGGGCCGCCTTTACCCTGCCCGATGTGGTTGCCGGCAAACACTTCAGCATATGGGCCGAGACCGAATCTAAAGCCGGGTTGCAACTGGCTGGCACAGCCGGTACAGCGCAGGCGATATCCGCGTGGACTGCCGGGCTAAGTAAGCAGCTGGCAACACAGGATGCCGGGCTTGACGAAGGCAACGCAAAGAATAAATTAACTGTCAGCTTAAAAAACGTATTAAACTACTAAAGCCATGAGCAACTTAACTACAATAGGCCCTAATGAGATGCAGTTTCTGGATAGCAGCATACCCGTACTTACGGGCGGTACCTATAGGATAGATGTAACGCACGATATAACAGAGAAGTCCTACGGCGTAGAAGGCAATTACAAGCTCAGCCAGGAATTCAAGGTGCTGGCAGCGCGGTTCGCTTTACCGCCGGGCAGCGTACAGGGTCAATACCCCATGCCGGATAGCCGTACCGATTTCCATACCAACCTGCCTTATATTGTATTCAATGAACAAAATTTGCCCTGGGCACGCCAAATCAACGGCGATACAGGCAGCACACCCTGGATGGCCCTGATGATATTCCGTGCAGACGAGATCATATACGATAACCCCATCAACGCGATGCCTAACCCCACGTTATCCACCATGCGCACGGTAAAAACCGAAGTGGCCGGGTACGACAAAAATAAAATCCTGGGCCCCGATATCAAGTTGGATAATGAGCTGGAAAGAAACATTTTGCCGGCGCTGCGGGCAAACACTATTGATGTATTGGCGAGCACGTTCCAGCAACTGGCGCCTACGCTGGCCGAATTGGAATACCTGGCGCATATACGCAAAATAAACAGTGGCGGCCTGGTAGCAGATGGGCAAACCGGCGAGCGCACCTACGCAAACCTGCTGGCCAACCGCCTGGCCAACCCCAATAATGAAGCGCTTTATTATGCCCACCTGGTATCGTTAGAAGGCTGGGCCGAATACCTGCCGGGCGCTACCCCGGCCAAAACCCTCCCTGCCGATCAGAAGCTGCGCCTGGTGAGCCTATACAGCTGGAAATTCAACAACAAAAAAGAAGGGGTAAGTTTCGGCAGACTGATGAAGAAGATGAGTTCGGGTACGCTGCAATTACGTTTCGATGCGCCTGCCGCCTGGCCCCAAAAAGATACGGATTACACCGATGCGCAGAAACAAGTTAAAGCGCGTTACGCCGATGGCTACGTGGCACTTAACCATGATACCCGTACCGGCGAGAAGAGCTTTGCCTGGTACCGCGGCCCATTTAGCCCTGTAAAGCCGGTAATCATCAACAATATAAAACCGGTTATTGCCGCGGGCGATTACCTCACCCATATCACATCGGCAGATAAAGCCATGATTTACGACGCCAAAACCGGCGTGTTCGATCAAAGCTATGCCGTTGCCTGGGAACTGGGCCGCCTGCTAACGCTGGCCAACCGCCCCGCAGCCATTGCCATTTGGCAGTGGAAGAAACAGGGTATGAAAAAACTGCAGGTGCTTAACCTGATGATTGGCCACCAGCTAAAAAGGAAAAGGAAACTGCTGGGCGCCGAAGCTACATTGGAGCTTAACGCCCTGCTTGATGGCGTAAACTGGCTGCAATTGAAAGATGACCTGATGGACGACCAGGCGGGCAAATACATTTTCATGAACTACCTGGGCCGCAGGCTTGGCAAGCACATACTGGGAACAGGCGGCGAAAACGGGCCGGCTGTAGCTATACTGGATCCTTCGGGCGTGCAAAAACATCTGGAGAAACTGCCGGGCGTGCTAAGCAAGGGCGAACTGCAATCGGCACTGGAGAACGGCACCGATCCGCACGTGGCGATCTTCGAAAAACTGGATGCCGCACACCGCGTTTACAGCACGCCTAAACAAGATTAACCCCATTACCTAACCAATACACCCATGAACACCAATATAGGGATAACCCAGATAAAGAATATATTGCAGCACCAGTCCGCACAGCACCTGTTGCACGATGTAGCCGCTACAGACGGTGCGGTTGATAAGTGGCTGGCCCGCCTCATCCTGCTTGGCGATGTGCCTTTCCAGGATTTGATTGCCGATACCCGGCTGCTGCCGCAAAATGCCATCCGCTTTTTTTATGTAGACCCAAGCTGGCTTTACGCATTGATAGATGGTGCGCTAAGCATCGGCACCAACACTTCTGCCGAGGGCCTTTTTACCGCCGTTATGGCCGAAAGCGTGCGCGACCGGTCATCAGTAGTGGCCAATAAAATGCGTGCGAAGCTATTGGGCATGGACAACGCGCTGACTGCCGAGATGGAACCCCTACAGGATAACCTGGTGGCGGGCCTGTTGATGCGATCAGAAATCGTAAGGTCATTCCCGGGGCTTAAGATTATCCCTACCTACTCCTCTAACAGGATCATAAACCCGGTGCCTCTGCGGTACGAAACCCTCAGCGACGATTTGCTGCTGGTGATATTCCCGGCGGTGCCGCAATCTATAAAAATACAGCAGCCGCCACAGGGGCTACAGTTCGGGTTTATAGATAAAGCCACTGCCACCGCGCCGTACCAGGCGCGGCTGCGCAACATCAGCGGCCCAACAACGGGCATGCAGGTGATGAAGGATAGCAAGGAGGTTTTGGCCAACATCCCGTCGGCTACGCTGTTCCGCCCCGATGCAAGCACGGGCGACAAAAAATACGTGGTGGATATTAATACCCTTAAAGGCACCATACAGGCCAGCCTGCAGGCCAGCGGGGCATATCCCCAGCCGGTGAAGCCTATAAGCGCATCGCAGTTTGCCATGCAGATAATCAACACCCCCGAAGAAGCCATATTTGTTAACACCCCAAAAAAAGAAGAAGATGAGCAATAATTCAATTTGGGCAGGGCCAAGGCTTTTGGTGCCCATTACCGTAAACGGGCTGGTGGTTACCCAAGTACCTAATACCACTAAATTCTCTATACAATCGTTAAACCTTAAACAGGAATTCGAAGAATTTGGCCCATTGAGCCCGCGGCTTTTTACGCCAACAACGGCTAAAACACGGCCCGACCCCGGCGTGCACCTTAACTGGGCCCTGCCCGATGGCATGACCAAGGGCAAGATAAATAAAGAGGGCAAGGTAGAGTACCCTTACCTGCCCAACCGCTGGATGATAACCCGCTTCAGTACCGACCCTGGTAAACGCCGGGCCTGGATAGTGAAAAGCGATGAAATGAGCGAAACCCCTTTTCCCGACCAAAAGGTAAACCCGCAAATTATTAAGGACAACAACGGCGTTGCCGAGGTAAAATACATTGGTCACTGGTACGATTTCGAGAATTTTAACGAGCCCGGCGAACCGGCCGAACTGATACTGACAGCAGTGGGCAACTCCGACCCTATGTTTACGGCTTATGCGGGTAATAACGCTTTCGTATTCAGCTTTATAGATAAGCTGTCTGATAGCAATGCGTTGAATGTAAGCTATATGGTATCTGGCTGGTATTCTAATGCTTTGTACGATGTGTTGTACACCAAGCCCAAAGTAGGCAAGGAGTGGGAAGACCGTACCGGTTGGCTGGCCACCATGAATAAACTGCAGTGGAGCGTAGGCAGCCAGGCCATAACAGATAACGAGGACCTGCGCAAAGCCATAGCGGCCGGGCAAAGGTACCTGGGCCAGCAGGGGGTTGAGCCATCTAAGGACATAGAGGGTACATATGCGGCACAAACGCTTTGCCATGGCCTTCTGTTAAACGTAGAGTGGCCGGGAATAACGCACCAACCATCGAGCATGGTGCCGGATGCACGCTTAGATAAATCGAGCGTTTACATATCGGCAGCCAATTCCGCTACAGATTGCCTTGCAGCGTTTATGCAATGGCAGCTGAATTTCAACAACCCTATAAAGAGCGAAGTACCTGGCGACGATAGCGAGGTAGAGATAATGCTGGAGGCTTTTGCCAATAAAATGCTTAACCAGCCCGGCGGCGTGTACGATACGCCCGAATTGCATAATGCCATCCGCGAAGCGTGGTTTGGCAAATTGCCGGGCGGGCGCATATGGGTTGCGCAGGCAATACCCAAAAATGGCACGCCCAACCCTAACGATAGCAAGAGCAGCCTGGCCGAATTGCCCACCAATCGCGCCGATGAATTGGCCGCGCTGAACAGGCTGCAGGCAGATTACGACAGCAAATACCGCGATTTGATCAGCCGTCAAAAACTGCTATATGCCGATTGGCTTAAATGGAATATTGCTAAACAAAGTCTGACGCCGCCGGTAGCGTTGCCGGAGCTGGAGCGCGTACTGAATATATCCTTGCAAAAAGTAAACGAGCTGATGCTGCCTTTGCCAGCTGCAAAAAAAGTGATAGAGGATACCAGCATAGCCCTCAGGACCGAAATAGAGAAAGCATTTGAACTGAAAGATAAGCCCGCGAACGAGTTTTACCGCCCCAACGACCCCGTATTGCTGGTAAACAATGCTAAGCGCAGCTATAAACGCGGCGAGGATATCGTTTATAGCGAATTCGACGATATGCTGTTCACCCGTTTCAGCGGGCAGTTTATCAACAGCTTGGATGTAAAACCCGGCAACGAAGTAAAACGGGTAACCGCGCGCGATATTTGCGAGCCGATGCCTGCCAGGGAAGGCATACCATCAGAAGTTTACGCCTTGCTTGATGAGGCCTACCTGCTCGATACCAACTTTGCGCTACGTATTGCAACAGTGGCCACGGGTGATCCTAAGCCGGATCCTCAATCGGAATTCGTAAAAACCATCATGAAACAGCAAACGCTGGTATGGAACAAACTGCCAGATACGCCTATAGATCAGCGTACTATAGAAGAAATATCGGGCTTCAACGCAAGCGACGAATTATTTCACGTACCCTCTAAAATAGGCGTTACGCAATGGGAGCAACCCTGGACACCGCTTTACCTGGAGTGGCAGGTTGGCTTCGTGCCCAAAATAGATACCGATTTAAGCAACTGGGAGTTCGACGGGCGCGATTTCAACTGGAAGAAAGGCACACCCATCCCAGATCCGCGCCCCGGCGATAAAGTTTTTCAAGGCCGGTCTATCCTTACGCCGGCGCAGGCTGCTATCATGCGCAACCGCCTCGAGGAATTCATCAGTACTTTCGATGGTAAAAAAATCCCGCCCGATTACGAGCCGCTGCAGGATGTTTTGGACGGCGTAGGCAACTGGGACGTGCTTTCGCAAACGCTTACCGGCTTTAGCATGCAAATGCTGCAATGGGATTTGGAGCAGTTTGGCTACCAGCCGCAGGATGCCTTTGCCGGCCCGGTTGGCGATGAAGCCCACGGTATGGTGCTTGCCGGTTACCCAAACAATTTCTTCCCCGTGCGGGCAGGTTTCGTAAATATTAAAAAGTTGTGGATAGTAGACGATTTTGGGCAGGTGTACGATATCACTGCCGACTACGTTCCCTCGGGCAAGGTATTTAATGCCATACCGGGCATTGGCGTACGCCCCGGCGACTATGATATTAAGCTGCAATTACCTACTTCGTTCCAGTTGCCGCCGCGCCTGTCGCAGGGCTCCAGGCTCAATTTTGATTTTATATCGGCCGCAAACGATGCGGTACGCAGCAGCCAATCGTTGCTTACTACCCCGGTGTGCGGTTGGGTATTGCCCAACCACCTTAACCATAGCGTAATGGTGTATGATAATGGCGGGATATTTATTGGCGAGGTAATGCTGATGGGCGCAACCGGTGCGTACCACGCCCAGTGGGTGCCTGCACCTTTTGATGGCTGCCATGCCGATGACATCAGCAACAGGCATTTGAAAGGTTTTGTGCGGGGCTTGCTTGGCGTTGCCAGGGGAGATGAAGGTACGCAGGAGAGCGGCAAGGCCCTCAAAAATTTCTCGCAGGCTATTGATGAAACACTTTGGGGCGTAGATCCCTTGGGCGAGCGTAACAACCAAAGCTTATCTATACTGGTGGGCCGCCCTATAGCGGTAGTGCGTGCTGCCATGGGCCTTGAGCTTTATGGCAATGCCAGCACCAACCTTGCCTGGGAGCGCACCGGCCAAAACGATACCGGCGGCGTAAATAACTACAAGTTCCCGGTTCAGATAGGTAGTCTGGAACTGGGCCAGGATGGCGTGATGGGTTATTTTACTAACGATGATTATTCGGCTTTCAATACCGTACACAACGCCATGATAGTGGACCCTGCATCGCCGCCATACATCGTAAACAAGTACACACCCGTGCAGCCAAATGCAGCAGCCGTGCATATAACCCTGCTGCTGGATCCGCGTGGTGCCATCCATTGTTCTACCGGCGTGCTGCCCGTTTTAAATGTAGAACTGTCCGAATTGTACATAGGCAAGGTACTGGACGATATGCTGGTTGAATTTAAGGCCGGGCCGTTGCTGGTTGATAAAACCCAATGGTGGCTGCCATTGCCGGCCGGCGTGGGGCAGCAATGGAGCTGGCTGCAGCCTTACCGGGAGGATGATGAGCTGGAGTGGTCTGAAGTGCACGAGTTGGTAGCGGCAAACGCAGTACCTCAGATGAGCGCAAGCCCTAAAACCATCGTTGAGGGCAGACTTAAGCTTACAGGCGTACTGGGCGATCAAATGCTGTTGCTCTTCCTGGAAGTTGTTGGGCAAAAACAACCTTACAGCTTTCCTGTCGATACCATCGTGCAGCTTGGCTGGGCATCGCAGGGCGCAACAAGCGCTACGCTGGCTATAGGTAATGCGGATGCGGAAACCGTACCTGCCAATGAGTCGGCTTACGCTTATACAGTAACAAAAACACAGGATATCACCCTAACCATAAGCGATGGCAAAAGCACGCAAAAACTAACCATCAATATAGCAGTAGCATAACTGACCTTAAACAATCAAAAACTAAAAATGAGCACAAACGCAACTCATAGCACAGATAACCCGATAGTGGCTTCTTTATATCCACCGAAGGTAAAAATATCAGCAACAGATACCCAACAGGCCTTCGATGCCATCATCGTGATTATTGAAAATACCGGGCCCGATGTTTACCTGAAGCACGTGCAAATAGACCTCCCCGTAGGCCCGGATGAGAACCAACTGGTACTGGATAATACCGAAGGCGACATACAGCCGGAGGACGACAAGGACTCGCCATGGAAAATAGACAAAAAAGGAGATAAGGCGCATTTTGAAATTAAGCCCAAGGTTTCCGGCGTAACGAAAATACTGTTGGAATCTAAGAAAAGCTTTAGCTTTAAGCTAAACAATGTCATCTTTAACTATAAAGAGGGGACCGCGCAAATTACGGTGAAGGTAGCAGTAGACCCGGATACGAACCTGGAATACAAGCTGGATATTACCAAGGTTATCAATACCGAGGCCAGGCTGATTTTCACTATCGACCACCAGACGATAGACCCAGGCACTGTTTGCAACCTCAATTGGGATGGCGATTTTATAGATACTTACACGCTATCATCGTCTATCAGTCACGATAAAACGGAGTACAAGAAACATGGTGGCTTGCAGGTTAGCCCAACGCGTACTACCCAATACATTATGGACGCTAAGAGCAAAGACACCAATTTGCAAATACAGCGTACCGTTACCGTTTTTAACCCGTTGCTTTCTCCTGTTAAGGTTAGTGCCAAAGCTGTAGACAAGGGGGAATCGGTAGAGCTTACCTGGGCCACCGAGTATGCTGATGGGGTAAAACTGGAGTGTACTGATAAGAGCATCATCTTGAAGGAAAAATATCCGCCGCAGGCACCCGGAGAACAACCTACACCGCCACAGCCTGAAAGGGTATTTATCGGGCCCATCACCAAACCAATAACCATTACCGCATGGGCCGTTAAGGGGTCGGTAGAAAGCGTTAAACAGCACCCGAATGTAGTAATTAACCCACCTTTGATAGAGGCTTTCAATATTACCGCAGAGCCGTTAGCGGCCAACAAAAAATGCAGCTTTAAACTCGATTGGAAGATAAAAAACTACAGTTCTTTCGAAATAATAGAACAAAACGGTCACACGCAGGATATCAGGTTGCCAATACCCGCCGGTGCAGTTGAGTTTGTGGTTGAACCCGCGTACGAACAAACTAAATATAAACTGAACGTTTTCGAGATAGCCACAAAAAAGGGAGAAACAAACGAAGATTGATATTATGGAAAATACAACCAGGATTGCCACCCAAGAGGTAACCGCTATAATAAACAATATGCCTGTGGGCACTATAATGCCCTTTGTGGGCACAGATGCCAAACTTGCAGCTTTAGATGCGAAAGGATGGCTGCTTTGCAACGGGCGCAGGGTAAGCAAAACCAAATACCCCCAATTATTCGACACCATAGAATACATGTGCGGCGGCGAGGGGAACGAATTTGATTTGCCCGATCTGCAGGGGGTGTTCCTACGGGGGGTAGATTCAGCTGATGGGGCCAAACAACGCGACCCGGATTCGGCCGAACGCACATCGCAAAGTAGCGGAGAAAAAATAGGCCGCAGGGTTTTGAGCCGCCAGGGCGATCAGTTTGCCGAGCATAACCACAATATCCACATCGTGGTGCATCACGATAACATACACATGGCAAACAAACCCGAATACTGGAAACCGGCAGTAGACGTAAAATTGGAGAACACATCTAACGCAGGTGGCAAAGAAACACGACCCAAAAATGTGTACGTGTACTATATCATATTTGCCGGGCTGCCAACCTCTTAACCATTAATCAAAGCTAATACACGATGGAAACAATCAACCATGCGCCGGTAACGGCCGAAGCCGTAGCCAATATCTTTAATTTGCCTATAGGCACCATAATGCCCTTCGCCGGCGACAACGACGCAGCTTCGGCACTGCGCAACCAGGGCTGGCTGCTTTGCGATGGTGCGCTGGTGAGCAAGGATAAGTACCCGCAGCTGCACGCTGTGATGAAGAATGCAGCCGGCGCAAAGGGAACTGATTTTAACCTGCCCGATTTCCGCGGCTTTTTTATGAGAGGACACGACCCGGATGCGAAGATGGACCCCGACGCTGCCGACCGCACCCGCCAGGGCGAAGGGGGCAACATAGGCAATAAGGTACTCACCCAGCAACCCGATGCCATGGTAAAACACGTGCATCGCTATAGCAGGCATAAGGCAGACGGCGTTTACTCTATAGGCAAACCCGAAGGTGGTTACCACTGGGATAAATTCGTAGCAGATGCCGGTGACACCTTCGAAGCTGGTACCAGCGTAGAAACACGCCCCAAAAACGTAACGGTAAACTATATCATATTTGCCGGTTTGCCTAAAACTGCATAACCCGGCTAAATAATTGATGATGGAAGATTTACTAAGAAGCGTTGCAACGCCCATAAATATTTGGCCCATAGGCATGATAACGCCTTTTTCGGGCGATGATGCCGCAATTGCCAAACTGAAGGATGAAGGCTGGTTTCCCTGCGACGGTGCGGAATTGGCTCAAACAGCCCATCCCCGCCTTTTTCAGATATTAGGATACAAATGCGGTGGGGCATCCCCAAATTTTTGCGTACCCGACCTCCGCGGCGTGTTCATACGCGGCGTAGATGGCGAAGGCGCAATAAGCCGCGACCCGGATGCTGCTACGCGCAAAAGCCACACCTCTGATGCGCTGGCCCCTAACCAGGTTTTATCCCGCCAGGATACGGAGATAAAAGGCCATGGCCACGTAATGCCACAGGGTTCGCAAGCCGATGCAAAAGCAAAGGCGAGGTCTCCTTTGATGATGGGCGAGCATGAGTACCAAAGATTCGACAAGGCCAAGGCAATAGACGAGATTGTTACAACCGAAACAGGCTTTGCTGAAAGCCGTGGGGTAAACGTATCGGTAAACTATATCATTTTTGCAGGCCCTGCAGTGAAGCCCGCCCCAATCTCAAAACTGTAATAAAAATTACCTACGCGGTTGCTGCCGGCACCGTGATGCTTTATAAACCCAATGACCATGGAAAATAAAAAGGAGGAACCGAAAATATCACAAGCCGTGTCGGCCTGTATTAATGCATTGCCCGCAGGCACCATAGTGCCCTTTGTGGGGAATGATGAAGCAGCGGCAGACCTAAGCGGTATTGGCTGGTTTTTGTGTAACGGGTCAACACTGGGGAAAAACGATTTCCCCCTTCTGTACGACATATTGGGATACGCCTGTGGCGGCAAAGGCCTAAACTTTGCCTTGCCCGACCTGCGCGGCGTGTTTTTACGGGGCGTAGATTTGCCTGCAGGAGAAGCAGGAACTCATCGCGACCCGGATGCAGATAAACGCACCAGCCATACCTCCGATGAGGAGAAAGCCCCCAATAAAATTTTATCGCGCCAGGCGGATGCTTTTAAAAGACATAAACATAACATACCAAACGGGCCGGCATATGTAGACAGCATAAGGTTAGGGGCGTCTCAGTTCGATCGAACGCCCCCAACACTCTATTTGCAAAGATTTGATAAGCCGGGGGCAGGCGTAATAACCCCAACGCTTGATACTGGTGCCCAAGATACCCGCCCGGTAAACGTATCTGTAAACTATATCATTTTTGCGGGGTTGCCCCGGAATAAAGAATAAATGGTGAGGCAGGCGCAATGGGCGTATCTAACATTAATCCTTATAAAACAATAACGAATGGAAAATAACGAGCAGCATCCGCAGATAAAATCGGTTACGCAAGCTTTTATAAATACATTGCCGGTGGGCACTATAATGCCTTTTGCCGGCGATGCTGAAGCAGCTAAGGAACTGAATGCGCACGGCTGGTATTTGTGCGATGGTAAAGGAATGGGAATGGCAGGCCATCACCGCCTTTTTACTATCATGGGAGAAACATGCGGAAAACATTACTCGGAAATTATTCTGCCCGACCTCCGAGGAACGTTTTTAAGAGGAGTAGACGTGCTCGACGAAAAAGAGGGCACCATCCGCGACCCGGATTCGGCAGAACGCACACGCCATGCCACCGCCGAGGTAGTAGGGAACAAGGTTTTATCGCGCCAGGCGGATGCACTTAAAAGCCACAAGCATGATATACCCGAAGGGAAAGGCTCGTTGTATGCGGATACGGTAAAGATATTGATGGGCGATTCGCACGAGTTCGACAATTTCCACAAAGCAGCAGAAGGGAAACCCATCTCCACGGCCGATACCGGGGGGAAGGAAAGCCGCCCGGTAAACGTATCGGTAAACTATATCATTTACGTAGGCTTAAACAACAGCCCGCTATAAAATGGGTTTGCCTGGCAATAGACCGATAAATACACCATACAATATCCATCAAATGGAAAATGCAGTAATAACGACAGCTGAGGTAAACGCGCATGTAGATTTTTGCAGGGATATCAACCAAATAACTATTGTAAAATAACAAACTACTGAGTAATGAAAAATGAAAACGAAGAATCTAAAACAGTTGCGGCCTCCATTTACAATGTGCCTGTTGGTACCGTGATGCCTTTTATGGGGCTTTTTGAGAAGCTTGCCGGTTTAACCGCAACCGGTTGGCATTATTGTAATGGCGATCCACTTAATAAAGACCAATACCCTTTATTATTTGATATGATGGGCTACAGCTGCGGTGGCAGCGGCGCAAGTTTTCACCTGCCCGATATGCGCGGCGTTTTTGTACGCGGCGTTGATGGCGGCCGGAAACAGGATACCGATGCAGCCGACAGGACCAAGCAAGGCTCTACAGATAAAGCAGGCGACGTTGTAGGCAGTTACCAGGGCGATCAGTTTAAAAAACATACCCATAAAACTAAAGTTTATACGCCAAACGACTGGTTTTCGATAACGCATTCAGGAAGCAATTGGAACCCGCCGAAAGATCATACCGCTGTACAAACTGAGCCACAAGATGAAGGGGGCAGCGAAACCCGCCCAAAAAACATCTCGGCATACTATATTATTTTTGCCGGGCTGCCAAAAACCGTTTAACTAATTGATTTTATAACGATATGGAAGTAAGTGATTTAGCAGCTGTAACACAAACGATAACTGCCAATATTTACAATATGCCCGTTGGCACGGTAATGCCCTATATGGGTTTGTTCGAAAACTTGATAGGCCTGCGTGCGCAAGGCTGGCTGCCCTGCGATGGCACGTCGTACTTGCACTCCGAATTCCCTCAATTACATAGAGCGATAGGGAACTCAAGCGGAGGAGATACCAGCAGATTTAACGTGCCCGACCTGCGCGGCGTATTTATAAGAGGTGTGGACCGGCATGACAGCCCCCGCGATCCCGACTCCAAAGACCGCCATGCGCAAAACCCGGGCGGTCTCACTGGTAATGCCGTGGGCACCTATCAGGCCGATGCTTTTAAAAAGCATACTCATAACACTAATGAATGGAAAACGAGTGCATTTAAAATCACACACTCCGATAATCACTGGCATCCGCCATGCGAGAAGAATTCAGTAGCCTCTACTGAGGCGGGCGACAGTGCCGAAACCCGCCCCAAGAATGTGGCCGCTTACTACATTATATTTGCAGGGCTGCCCGCCTGATAAACTTCCTTTTCCCCTTTACTATGGCCTCGTTCTGTTTACCAGAACGGGGCTTTTTTTATCGCCGCCGCTACGGAATTACACTGCCGGCTTCGCTGATTGCCGATATGTCGTTATTTATATCTGTTATTATTTTGTTTAACTGGTTGTTTATAAGTATTTTATGTATTTGGCGCGCCGTTGGCATATGCAAGCAAAATCAACAGCAGTTAAAAATATGTTCCGCTTCAGCATCCCTCAATCAACCGGCCCGCCCACTGTTTTCGGGCAGTAGTTTCTCATCTTAGTGTCATAAACACACCCGGTTTGAAATGTTTGTCCAGGCTGGCCGTCTACAATCGTAACAGCAAAAACACACAAGATGCTTACAAAATTCATTTTAGTGTCACAAACACACTAACAATCAAAATAATCGTAAACTAAGTTGACCATATTAGTCAACTTAGTTTACCTTTGTGCTATCATTTACAAAGTCATGAAAAACGTTGCCACCTACCAAACAGATACTACCGCAGCCGCTGCTAACAGGGCCGCGAATGCTACCCTTCTAAAAACGTCTGCCAAATATATGGTAGAGGCACTGGGTGAGGGTATCAAGCAAAGCCTTAACGGTATGGATATCAACGTAGAGTTCATCACCCTAACCGTTCGCAGCGTAGCGCATGCATCGGGCAAGGGCGTAAAAAAGCTAATAGAAAAATATAGCGCAGCAGGCCGCCAGGTGGCCCAAAAGCGCTTCCAATATAACAACACAGCTACCTTATCTCATTCCTAACAACACCAACATGAAAACTTTATACAAACCCCTCATAAAAAGTTTTATTTTACTACTGCTCGCATTAACGGCTTTTACCAGCCTGCATGCGCAAAATACCGTAGTAAAAGGCACTATAACCGATGCCAAAACGCACAAGCCGATGCCTTACGTAACCGTAACGTTTGCGGGCAGCACTATTGGCAGCGGCACCAATACCCAGGGCCGCTACAGCATCAGCACTACCGAAAAATACAGCCAGATACAGATAACCTTCGTAGGCTTTAAAACTACAACCCGCACCATAGAAGCCGGCAAAGAGCAGGAACTCAACATTGCCTTGATAGAAGATAACCAAACGCTGAGCGAAGTGGTGGTAAAATCGGGCAAGAAGAAAAAATACACCAATAAAGATAATCCCGCTGTTGCACTGATACGCCAGGTGATTGCGCACAAAAAACAAAACCAACTGGAGGACTACAACTTTGCCGAGTACAAACAGTACGAGCGCATGAGTTTTTCGTTGAGTAACCTGAGCGAAAAATTCAAAAACAAACGCATATTCAAAAACTACCAGTTTTTGTTTAAGGAGCAGGATTCTACGCTCATTGGTGGCAAAACATTGCTGCCGTTATACCAGGAAGAAAAACTATCTGATAACTACTACCGCAAATCGCCATATGCAAAAAAGCAAGTGATATCTGCCAACAAACAGGTGAAATACGATGAAAGCTTCGTAGATAACCAGGGCCTCACTACATACTTTAACCGCATGTACCAGGATATCAACATCTATGATAATAACGTATCGTTGCTGAGCAACCAGCTATTGAGCCCTATAGCCGACCACTCGCCCGATTTCTATAAATTCTTTATTACCGATACCCTCAAGGATCAAAAACCCAACCTGATAGAGTTGAGCTTTACGCCGCGCAATACCAACGGCCTGTTATTCGAGGGGAGGATATACATCACCATGGATGGTAACTACGCCGTGCAGAACGCGGTGTTGAACGTAAACAAGAACATCAACCTCAACTTCGTGCGCCAGATGCAGGCCACGCTTGCCTTCGAAAAAAACAACGATGGCAAGTACCACCTTAGCCAAAGCGACCTGAAGATAGAGTTCGGTATCAACAAAAATAAAGGCGGCGGCGTATATGGCGAGCGTTTGGTATCTATCAACAACTTTGTGGTAAACTCGCCCCGTACAGATGATACTTACAAAGGCCCCGCGCAGGTTTTTGCAACTAATGCCGACGATAAAGACGATAAATATTGGCTGATGAGTCGCCCCGACACGCTGGATGCAGCAGCTGCCAGCATCTACAAAAATATCGATAGCCTGCAAACCATCCCATCGTTCAAAAAAACCATGGATATTGCTACGCTGGTGCTTGCCGGGTACAAAAATTATGGCAAGTTTGAGGTTGGCCCCGCCAATACATTCTACAGCTTTAACCCGGTAGAAGGCTTCCGCCTGCGTTTAGGCGGTCGCAGCACGCCGCAACTGAGCAAGCGTTATTACTTTGAAACTTATGGTGCCTACGGTACCAGGGATAAAGAGTGGAAATACTTTTTAAGCAGCACTTATTCCATCAATAATAAATCCATCTACTCGTTCCCGCAGAATTATATAAGGGCAAGTTTCCAGCATGATACTAAGGTACCAGGCCAGGAACTGCAATTCGTGCAGGAGAGCAGCGTGCTGCTATCATTCAAGCGCGGTGCAAACGATATTTGGCTGTATAATGATATCTTCCGTTTAGATTACGTGCACGAATTCAGCAACCATCTTTCGTATTCTATCGGTTTCAAAAAATGGAACCAGGATGCAGCAGGTGCTTTGAAGTTTCAGAACTTGTTGCCAAACGGTAACCTGAACGATGTGGGCACGATCCACACCTCCGAACTTTCAGCATCTTTGCGCTGGGCCCCGCACGAAAAATTTTACCAGGGCAAGCTATACCGCACGCCTATACCTGATAAGTACCCCATTTTTACCTTGAACTATGCACAAGGCGTTAAGGGCCTGGCAGGCGGCGATTACAATTACCAAAACGTAACGGCCAATATCACCAAGCGTTTCTACCTTTCGCAATTGGGCTTTACCGATGTAAGCACAGAGGGCGGCTACTTATTTGGCCAGGTGCCTTTTCCATTGCTTGATATTCACCACGCCAACCAAAGTTATGCGTTCCAGCTGTATTCATACAACTTAATGAATTTCCAGGAATTCGTGAGCGACCATTATGCCAGCATCAGCATAGACCATAACTTCAACGGCTTTTTGTTCAATCGTGTGCCATTGCTTAAGAAATTGAAGCTGCGCGAGATTATCGACTTTAAAGCACTTTGGGGCGGCGTACGCAGCGAGAACGACCCAACTAACAATGCTAACCTCCTGCGTTTCCCATCGGGGGCTAACGGCGGTACCTATGCGCTGGGTTCAACCCCGTATATTGAAGGAAGCGTTGCCGTAGGTAACATATTCAAGGTACTGCGTATCGACCTGGTAAAACGCTTTACCTACCTGGATAATCCCGGCGTATCTGAGTACGGTATAAGGGCCTTTGTTAAGTTCGATTTTTAATGTATATTCGTTTAAACCAGTTGTACCTTTTAATCGTTATATAATCATGGCAGACGACTGCAACACAATTGAAGATTCTAAAAGGATCACCTGTAAATTGGTGTACCTGCTGAAACGTTCGATAGACGATTGGAGCATGAAAAAGCTCTGCCGCATGGATAACCCCGATTTCAACAATGCGCATATCCCTTTTTTTATGAGCATAGGTACAACAGGCATTACCAACAATGCACTGGCAGGCAAAATGGGCGTAAGCAAACAGGCAGCCAGCAAAATTGTAAAGGAACTGGAAGCCACTAACATGGTACGAAGCGAAAAAAGCCCCGACGATGCCCGCGCCTCTATGCTTTATTTAACCCCGCAGGGTGAGAAATTTTACCTGCACTTAAAAAAGCAGGTAGATAATTTAGAGAACGAGTATAAAAAGGTAGTAGGCGTAAAAAACTACGAGGCTGCTATAGACGTAATGCTTAAGCTGGTGAAATTCCACGAGGATTATAACTGCGCGGGAGAGCCGGTTTAGCCATATAATGGATAATTTTTAATAGATATATAGTTTTCAAAAAGAGAGCCACAGGGATAATCCTTGTGGCTTTTGTAATAAATATGGTTTTTTCGAATAGGGCGAATACGAGTTGAGTGAACACTAATTTCACGAATTGAGTGAACACGAATTTTACGAATTGAGTTACCACTAATTTCACGAATTGAGGAAGATTAGCACAAACCATTTGGCTTTAAGAAACTTGCCGATTCCCATTAGTGAAATTCGTTTTTATTAGTGAAATTCGTGGTAACTCAATTCGTGAATACTCATCTCACAACATCCTAAATGAAATTATCTCTCAAACTTTACTTCGCGATAGCTTTGCTATCTGCCTTAACACTCAAGCTTTCCGCACAAAATAAGTTGCCTAAATTGTTAATACGGCTGGATGATATCGGCATGAACCATTCCGTAAACATGGCCATGGAACAGGTGGCCAAAACGGGCATGCCTTTCTCTGCGTCGGTGCAGTTTGCCTGTCCCTGGTACCAGGAGGCGGTGGCGATACTGAAAAAGAACCCGCAGATAAGCGTGGGCGTGCACCTTACGCTTACTTCCGAATGGCGGTATTATCGCTGGGGACCTGTATTGGGCAAAGAAGCCGTGCCGAGCCTTGTTGATGGGGTGGGGTATTTCCACCAGTCAACCGGCGATTTTGCGCACAGCGGCTACAAAATGGAAGAGGTGGAGCGCGAGCTTACCGCACAGATAGAGCGTGCGCTTGCGACGGGATTGAAGATTACTTATATCGACCCGCATATGGGCGTGGCGCTATCCACCCCGGCCATGCGTGCCCTCACCGAAAAGCTGGCCCATAAATATAAACTGGCCATATCGCCGCTAAGTACGGTAAGCTATTTCGGCGAAACCTATTTGGAGATGTGGGGCGAACCCGTAGCTACCAAAAAGAAAGCGTTTTTGGCCTATGTAGGAGGGAAGCTTAACCCCCTGCGACCCAATTTGGTGGTGATACACGTTGGCCAAATGGGGCCGGAAATGGATGCCCTGTTCGATATGAACGCCGGCATGATGAATACCAAAGAAGGCAAACCCCTCACCAGCCTGCACCGCCAAACCGAATTGAATATGCTACTATCGCCGGAGTTCAAAGCCATGCAAGGGAAGAAATTCGTGGCAGTAAACTATGAGCAAATGTTGAAAGGTAAAGATATTAGTGTGTTGAATGCTGTGGATGGGAAGTAGGGGGAGTGAGTACTTTTTCTACCACGTCATTGCGAGGAGCGACGTGGGGGTATGCGCGATGGGGCGGCGTGGCAATCCTCGGCAAGCAGGGCGGATGTGCAAAGCTCCTCTGTTCACCGATGATTGCCACGCTGTCGCTCGCAAGGACGAGGTGGATAAGCAATGTAATTAATTATGGTCGATGGATGTTTCCAACTACACCGGCAACGTAGGATCCACCTTAGCTGTAACCTTTTTGTAGATAGAAAACCCGCCATAAGCGTAAACCACAGCAATAAATATATATACCCAAATGGATATGTTTCGCCCGGCGAATATCAGATAGGAGTAGGGGATGCTGAAACATACACAAGCGATGAGCAACTGTGTCATGAACGGTTTTTTGTTCCTCATGTTTTTTATCACCCAGCCCAGGAAGAAAAAAAATAACGGCTTACTTACCAAATAAAGAATGGCAAGCAGCAATGGGTTTACATCATGCTCTTCGCCGAGGCTGAACAGCCAATCCTTAAACATTTCCAAATATTCAATCATTGGATGCAAGGTAGGGTTTTCTGCGCAATTTGCAATGCTTTGGTCGGCGCGATAATCCTTCGTATCGGCATAAAATAGTTAGCTTAGTGCTTCATAAACCACCTTATTATGCACGTATTGATTTTAGGTGCCACAGGCCGCACCGGCAAGCTGCTTTTGCAGGAAGCTCTGTCGCGGGGTTATACCGTAAATGCATTGGTGCGCGATAAAAGCAAGGTGCCTGCGCATTCTGCTTTAACCTTGTTCGAGGGCCTACCTACCGATGAAGCCACCTTAAACGGAGCAATGGCAGGTTGCGAAGCGATACTAAGCGCATTGAACATCTCCCGCAATTCCGATTTTCCCTGGGCTAAGCTGCGTACGCCGGCCAATTTCCTTTCCGAAACGGCAAAAAACATCATTGAGCTTGCGCCGCAGCATGGCATCAGCCGGATTATCCTCACTTCGGCATGGGGCACTAACGATACCCTCAAAGATATCCCATGGTGGTTTAAATGGGTGATTGATAACAGCAACGTAGGCCTTGCCTACCGCGATCATGAGCGTCAGGAGGATTTATTCGCCGCATCGGCTTTAAAGTACACCATCGTTCGCCCCGTCGGGCTTACCAATTCATCAAAAATCAAAACCGTTATCGTAAGCCTTAACAGCCAGCCCAAGCCAGGCCTTACCATCAGTCGGCGCAACGTTGCTAAGTTTATGGTGGATGCTTTGCAGGGTAAGCTTTTCCTGCTCCAAATGCCGGTGGTATCTACCTGAAAAAATCTTTCTTTTTCATATCCTTTTACCGGCATTTATCTTATTAATATTAAAAAGGAAAAATATCCTGGCTAGCTGCTTGATTAATGTACGATATATCGAAGGGTTGTAAAGATTATAAATAGCAACGGCGACGTAATATATAGGGCGAGCGACTACGATAATTACCTTAAAGCTTTCGACGGGCACTCGGCAAATGGTGCCCTGCAGAAAGCAGGCACTTATTTTTATTCCCTTGAATATAAAAAAGGCACGGAAACGATACGGAAAACCGGTTATTTGGTAATCAAATATTAGCGAAATACTTGTAAAAATAGGGTCACGGGGTATCCTCGTGGCCTTTATTGTTTTTGGGGGGCGAAACAATCCGCCCGGCTGTCATCCTTTGTTACGGAGACGTTAAGCTTTGCCTTATTTGTGTAGTGTTTTTGCATTTACGTGGAACGAGATACTGTTACCTGATAGTTAGTTTATTGCATTTTACGCATCGATATTCGTCCGTTTATTCTTGATACGAATATTTATTAACTCGCGGAGGCGCTTGTAAAAGCAAGAGAATTATTTAATTACTTGATTATCAATAATTAAAATTAAAAATTTCGTCTATGTATTATCTTTATTACAATCCAATATTCCTTAAAAGACGAAGCAAATAATAGTTCAAACATCTATATTTGGCATATACATAGCCGCAACTAACTGGTGGTTAAAATCTTAATCATTTAGTTATATAATAATAACCTTATCACATCTATCCGCGCATATTTAGCAAGTATGTGTATTCATCGGTGTGTACCTTATTCGCACATAAACACTATCTAAATATGATGAAAAACGCTACCTTATCCGCAATTTTATTGCCTGCATATTGCCGTATTAAGGCAAAAAGCCTGTTGCAGCTGTTGTTTACGCTATGCGTAACAGCGGTAATAACGCTAAGCATGGCAGGCAATGCAACAGCACAAACCATTACCTCCTTTGCCCCGGCAAATGGCCCGGCAGGTACGCTCATTAAGGTTACCGGCACCAATTTAAGCGATGTAAAAGAACTTTACATTGGCGGCAAACTTGCCATAGTAGTAAAAGTAAACGCTACCGAAATTGCCGGTATGATAATGCCAGGCAATATCACCGGGTCTGTAAAACTGAAACTGAACAGCGACGTAGTTGTGCAGGCCGCAGGTACTTTTACAATAACCGCAACACCATATCCCATGGTAAGGCAGAGCGTACAACTTGCCGATACTACAACTTATAACGGCTTTTATCAGACGGATCCTAACAATCCCAGTTCTTATGTAAAGCGCAGGTCTTACGGGGCAGGGCAGGGAACTTCAGTTGCCATCAGCGCCGACGGCAATACCGCTTTGGTAGGCATAGGCATCGGCTTCGAAAGTTTTTCGCAGAGCGATAAGGGCGGTTTGATATTTTACGAAAGAAGCAATGGCGTGTGGATGAAAGCCCCGCCGGTGCAAAAGCTATTCGTAGGCGCTGGTGCTATAGGCGGCTTAGTTTTATTAAGCGCGGATGGCAAAACTGCAGTTGGCGATGCCAATACATCCTCCCTCCACACGCCGGGCGTATACAGAAAAGCAAACGGTGTATGGACGCTGGAAAGTTCTAATAATAACATACCGAGCTGCGGCGTTATTGCCATGTCTGCCGACGCCAATACTGTAGTAAGCAGTACCTTTCATCCGGGCAGCGGCCGCAGCGGAGCCGGGTTCTATAGCCACCTCCTCGTGTACCGCTACAACGGCAGCGGCTGGGTGCAAAACGGTTATTTTGATACGCCGGATTTTATTTACGGTGGGGCGGTAGCGATAAGTGCCGATGGTAAAACGATTGTGCATACTGCCCCCGACCGCAGCTGTATTTATAACAAACAAGATACAGGCTGGGTAAAGGGCATGGCGTTACCAATCGGCGGTCAAAAGGCCGCTATCAGTGCCGATGGGAAAACCGTGTTGTTAACCGGAAACCATCCGGGAGTGTTGTACACCCTTACAGGCAAAACCTGGTCGCAAACGCAAACATTGCCAGAAACCGCGTTAGGTACTTTAAGCGCCGACGGCAGGACAATTATTTTGGCTGGTAAAAGCCCTGTTGTTTATTACCGCAGCGGTACAGGTAGCTGGGTGGCAAAAAGTACAAGCTTAGGCAGTTTCCCTAATGGTGATAATACAGCTTATGGTTTACCATCTATAGCGTTGAGCCCGGATGGGGCCACCGCCTTTATGGGTGTCCCAGCCGATACCTCGGTAACGCCGAAGTTAGCTGATGGCAACCCGCTTGGTACAGCTTATGCATTTGGTGCAACGTCGCCGGCAATTGTATCCATCAGCCCTTCAAGTGGGCCGGTTGGTACCGTGGTAAAGGTGAATTTTAGCGATATGGCCGGGCCGGCGAGCTTAAAAATTGGTGGTAAAGAGGCTTTAATTATCTCTAAAAAAGACTACAGCGCTACCGCAATGGTAATGCCTGGTGCCGTTACGACTATGTCGGGCAGCGGTGATAACTTTACTGTAACGGCTACGCCTTTCCCTAACGTACCAACCAGCCCAAAGATGGCTGATACTGCCAAGCATGCCTCGGGAGATAAGCTGACTTATTCGTTACAGCAGGGTACCGTGGTGGCCATTAGTGCCGATGGCAAAACCGCTGTGGCGGCTTCCGGGAAAAGCACTTATACTATGCCGTATGGTACCGGGCAAAACGTGATTTTTTACAAAAAAGAAGGCGATACCTGGAAACAAAGCAAATTCATAACTACCTCTTACACCAATTTATCTTACCCGCTTAAGGCTGTAATAAATGGTGATGGTACCGCTGCATTAGTGGTTTTTACCGATGAACTGCACTCCATTAACCCGGGTTTTGTTTACGGGTACCATAAAGACGCCAATGGTGATTGGCTGCCCGATGCACAGGGCATAACCGGCGTGTTATTTCTGGCAGTTGATGTGGCGCTAAGCGCAGATGGCAACACTGCCGTAACCGGTTACAGAAAGTGCTCGGCACACGGATGCGAAACACATTCAAACGTGTTTTACCGTATTAACGGGGTATGGACGGGAGACACGGCAATGACAAGCCCCGGGGCGCCACCAAATCCAAAATATTACATTTCTAATACAGGCTCCACAGTTGCAATAAGCGCCGATGGCAAAACAATCGCGACAAATGTGCCTCAGGGCACTGCAAACGTGGGGACAAACGTTTATACATACAGTGGCAGCAAGTGGGTATTGCAGCAAAATTTAACCTCGGCTGTTGGGGTGCCCAGCTTAAGCGCAGATGGTAACATCTTAATCAGCGGCAATCACGCTTATAGCCGTGCAAATAATAAATGGACCTATACAACTTCTTTACCCGCTGTACAACCGGGTGCTGCGACCTATATAAGTGCAGATGCCAACACAGTTATGCTTGCCGGCGATAACGGGCCCGTTGTGTACTGGCGCAATAGCAGTACTGCTGCATGGGCTAAACAAAGCACCAGCTTTGCAACAAGCAACCCGGCGCCCGTGGTAGCGTTAAGTGCCGATGGTGCATCCGGCTTTGCAGGTAACCCGCAGGATACTACGGTATTCCCAAGCCAGAAGTATTATGATGGCCAAACTGAATCGGAAGGGGAATTCCCTATAGGCGCAGTTTATGGGCTGGGCACAGGTACGCCGGTAGTTACCCCTGCTGGTGTTGCAACCGCGATAACCTTCACTAATCTTGGCGCTACCAGCCAGGCGGTAGGCTGGGCAAACGCCGGCGGCGCGATGCAGGCTGTATTTATTAAACAGGGCAGCACAGGTTTCCCTACGATAATCGACGGTACTACCTACACCGCCAACAAGGTATTTGGCCAGGGTAGCCCGGCCGGCGCAGGCTGGTATTGCGTTTACAGTGGGACCCATGTGTCTAACACGAATATCGAGATTACCGGGCTTGATCCAAGTACTCCGTATATTGTGGCTATAGTTGGGTACAACGGCAAATATGGTACGGAAAAGTACGCCACTGCCGGGGCAACAGGCAAGTTTACAACCGACGACTTAAATATCAGGGCAACAAACGTAGCATTTAGCAACACAACCGGTACCACCACCACCCTAAGCTGGACAAACGGCAGTGGCGTTGGGCGCATGGTATTCATGCTGGCAACGGATTACGACGGCGGAGCGGGCCCATCAGATATGTACTATTCGCCCAATACGAAATATGGTTCGGGCAACCAGGCAAACGGCTGGTATTGCGTTTACAACGGCACAGGCAGCAGCGTAAACATCACCGGCTTAACAGGCGGCCAGCGCTACCTGGCCATTGTTTACGATTATAACGGCAGCATACAGGCGCCAAGGGTAATACGGGTAGCTGAAGTATCCGAATCTATCGCCAGCGTGGTTACGCCCATTACGCCGCCAACCGGCTATGCAACAGGGCTTGCATTTACCAATACTACAGCAAACTCAACTACTTTAAGCTGGGTAAGCAGTAACGGCGCGGCTCGTGCAGTATTTGTAAAAATGGGTGCCAGCGGTACGCTAAACGTGGCTCAGAACACTACTTACACCGCTAACACTACTTTTGGTTTAGGCACACAGGCCGGTACTAACGGCTGGTACTGCGTTTACAACGGTACGGGTAACACCGTAAATGTGGCTGGCCTGAATGCATCTACAGGCTACCGTGCAGTGGTTATTGAGTATAATGGTACAGCAGGAACCGAAGCTTATAACCTGAGCCGGTACAATACGGCTACAGTTACTACAACTGCAGCCCCTGCCATGTTGCTTACTACCAATCAGAAACATTTGCTAATGGAGCAGGACGGACTTACAGATAACTTAACGCCCGAATTGAATATCCACCAGGGCCTCTCGCCTAACGGAGATGGCGATAACGATGTGTTTACCATCGATGGCATAGGCGCTTACCCGCAGAATACGGTTAAGATAATAAACAGCAATGGCGACGTAATATACAGCGCAACCGGCTACGATAATTACCTTAAAGCATTTGATGGGCGCTCGGCAAACGGCACTTTGCAAAAAGCAGGCACGTATTTCTATTCACTGGAATATAAGAAGGGCGCGGATACGATACGGAAGACCGGCTATCTGGTAATCAAATACTGATAACAATCACGCCATACATAAAAGGCCGCCTCATACTTAGTTGTGAGGCGGCCTTTTGGCTTTAATACTTTAATGTCTGGATATATATTAAAGCATTAGGTAAAAAACTCGCTATTGTGTAATTAATATTACGATAAGCTTGGTAATTTCAACTTGCATCACCTAATATTTGCTTTTATATACTTACCAGTAGGTATTATTGCCTTTTTTATTCAAATTTTGGTTTAAACATATATATTTGAGCATACAAAGCCGTGACGGACTGTGTGTTGAATTTATAACACAGTTTATGCCAAATCCTTATCATAATTTACTGTCTCCCTAAAGTGCGGCTGTATTTTATAATGTTTTCTCGCACCCAACAAAAATACCATATGCAAAAAAACCTTACCTCATCTGCAATTGTATTGCCCAAACGCTTTTCGCCTGTGCTTAAAAGCGTAGTGCTCACAAGCATCATATTATGCATAAGCATAATTGCATCCCTTGGCGCTACTATCAAATCCTTTTCGCCGGCTTCGGGCGCGCCCGGTACACTGGTGACCGTGAAAGGAACCGGTTTTACGTCGACATCAAAACTGACTATTGGCGGTAAACCCGCCGTCGTAATATCTTTTACCGCAACCCAAATAGTAGGTATGGTTATGCCGGGTGCGGTTACCGGTAAAGTGACCGTCAATACCAGTACCAATTCTGCTACCAATTTTACGGTAACCGAAACGCCATACCCGGGCTTCCAACAGGGCGCGAAACTTATCGATACAGCAAAACGTGCCCTCGGTTTTTATTCACCGTTCGTAGCCCAGAACCAGGGCGCATCGGTAGTGCTGAGTGCCGACGGGAATTCGGCAATCGTAAACGGCGGCAGCGCTTATAGTACTTACCCCAGCTATCTTTTTTACACCCGCGTAAATGGTAATTGGGCGGTGTCCGCAGCTTTTGGCACCAGTTTCAGAGACCCGGTTTATGGGAACAACCTTGGTTTAAGCGCAGATGGCAACACC
The DNA here is from genome assembly GCF_056406215.1 of Mucilaginibacter sp. P1_D10. Taxonomy (NCBI): domain Bacteria; kingdom Pseudomonadati; phylum Bacteroidota; class Sphingobacteriia; order Sphingobacteriales; family Sphingobacteriaceae; genus Mucilaginibacter; species Mucilaginibacter sp. P1_D10. The sequence goes on from NZ_JBFUAP010000003.1 coordinate 350,755, forward strand.
GCGTTAATAGGAGAAAACCTGCAGGGGTCCTTACCCGCGAAGTTGTATAGGCGTAATAAGGGCGTTTGGGCCGAGGCCGGTACGTTAAACGATTCTCTGGGCAGTGTAGTAGGGCTTTCTGCCGATGGCAAAACAGCCATTTTAGGTAAGCGCGTACACGGCGGCAGTTACGGCGGCGGCAGCCATACCGCAATGGGTATCACCATTATGAAATTGGTAGGCAATACCTGGCAGCCACAGCCGGTGCAGGATGTTCCGCAAAAAAGGGAAACCCGGCAGCGCTATAGGCCGTTTAATCCGTCTGATTATGACGAGGATGGGAACCTGATTACCCCGCCTTCCTATTACAATGTGTACAGGGGAGCCCCCGGTAGCTACGTGGCCATAAGTGCTGATGGAAAAACTGCTGCTTCATCCTCTCATGCGAACTACGGCCGGTATAACTATCAGTTCAACCTTGGTTACACCGTTATATATGGGCTCACATCAACCGGCTGGAAAGTGCTGGCAACGCTGCCGGAGGAGCATAATAGTATAACGCTAAGTGCCGATGGTAACACTTTTTTGGCAGATGGTATTGTGTATACCCGCAACGGAAAGACCTGGACCCAGCAACAGCAATTGCATCCATATGACGGAACCGGTTCTATTAGTGCCGATGGCAACACGATTGTTTTTGCCGGCGAAACGCCAACTGTGTTTACCCGTACGGGCAGCACCTGGACACAAAAAGAAATCCCAGCGCCAGACCCAAACTCTCCTGCTGCGGCATCTGGCACTGCTGCCCTTAGCGCAGATGGTACCACGGCATTTTTTGGTGCGCCGGGCGATACTACCCGTACGGTACCCGAGGAATATTGGGGTGGGGTAGATTACCTTCCGCTCGGTTCGGTAACCGTTTATGGCGTAGAACCCTATAACCCGCTAGATCATGCCACCACCATAACGTTTTCAAACACGACCGATAAAACCACTACTTTAAGCTGGCCGCGGGGAGATGGCACCGCCAACCGCGCGGTGTTTTTAAAGCTGGGCACCGCAGGCTTGCCTGCGCCGGTTAAAGGGACAGCATATGCCCCCGATAGCGCGTTTGTAAAGGGCAGCCTGGCGGGTACGGGTTGGTATTGCGTTTACAACGGCAAGGGCAGCTACGTAAACATTACCGGGCTAAAAACCGGCACTACCTACACGGCATCGGTAGTAGAATATACCGGCAGCGCCGGAGCCGAAACCTACCAGGTAACCGGGACTACTGCGCGGGTAACTACGCCTGTTGTAGCACCGGTTTACCCTACCAGTGTAGAAGCTTGGTTTGCTAAAAACCGTGCAACAATGGTAGATATTAAGGCCTATCCTAGTGAGCCACATCCGGTGGGATATGCCCTATTTGTGAAAGAAATGATTAATATAAATGTATTACCAGGGCTACCTTCGCCCGGGAGCGCCTCTTATGCAGCGAATACTAAATTTGGTGCCGGAGAACAAATAGGCACCAGCGGCTGGTTTTGTGTGTATAATGGTTCATTTACTCCTGAAGCAGTAACTGTAACCGGCCTTACACCCGATAAAGCTTACCGCATTACGGCTGTTGCCTATAATGGCAGCATGGAAAACCCGGTTTATGAAAATGCAGACTACCTGGAATATGCGAGCACATCATGGAGGATGTACACTTTTGATCCGCCAACAGGATATGCCACAGCTTTGGCATTCAGTAATACCACCGCAACATCCAGTACCCTGAGCTGGGCCAACGGAACCGGCGCTTCGCGTGCGGTATTTATCAAAGCCGGCTCGATGGGTGCCCCCCAACCTTTAAATCAGTATCTATACGAGGCAAGTAACCCGTTTACACAGGGTAGCCCGATTTACGATGGTACCGGTAGTTCAGATTGGTATTGCGTTTACAACGGTACGGGCAGTTCTGTAAACCTAACAGGCTTGTCGCCTGCTACAACCTACCGTGTTGCCGTGGTAGATTATAACCACGACAACAGCCCCGTGGCCGTTAGCTACGTGGAACGCTTTAACGGCGCAAACGTTACCACTTTGCCGGCACCGGGCGCACCTGCTACGCCGCCAACAGGATATGCAACAGCTTTAGCATTCAGCAATACAGCTGCAACCTCAACCACGCTAAGCTGGGTAAGCGGCAACGGCAGTGCCCGGGCAGTGTTCCTTAAACTGGGTACCAGCGGTGCGCTTAACGTTACGCAAGGCGCCATTTATAACGCAAATAACACATTTGGGTTAGGTACGCAAGCAGGCACAAACGGCTGGTACTGCGTTTACAATGGTACAGGCAGCACTGTGAACCTCATGGGTTTAAATGCCTCAAGCACTTACCGGGCTATAGTGCTCGAATATAATGGCACGGCAGGCGCAGAAGGCTATAACATAAGCAGGTACAACGGCGCAAACGTTACCACGACCGTGGCCCCGACCCTGATACTTACTACAAACCAAAAGCGGATGCTGGTAGAGCAGGACGAACTTACAGACAATGTAACGCCGGATTTGAATATCCACCAGGGCTTGTCGCCGAACGGGGATGGGGCGAACGATGTGTTCACCATCGATGGCATCGGTGCATACCCGCAGAATACAGTAAAGGTGATGAACAGCAACGGCGATGTGATATATAGTGCCAACGGTTATGATAATTACCTTAAAGCCTTTGACGGGCACTCGGCAAACGGCGATTTGCAAAAGGCCGGCACCTATTTTTATTCGCTGGAATATAAGAAGGGTGCCGAAACGATACGGAAGACGGGTTATTTAATACTGAAATTTTAAACGAAGTGTTTGTTTCAAAGCAAAGGCCACGGGGATTTCCCCGTGGCCTTTGTTGCTTAAAAAGGTTACCTTGCCAAAACTCATCAACGGCATCAAAGAAATTGGCAGCCGGTATGGTTTTGCCTCGGTTTGTTATGGCCACTGCGGCGATGGCAACCTGCATGTAAACATCATTAAAGCCGGCATGAGCGATGAAGACTGGAACAACAAGCTAAAAGCCGGTATCACCGAAATATTTGAGTTAACCGTAAGCCTCGGCGGCACCATCTCCGGTGAGCATGGCATTGGTGTGGTGCAAAAGGAGTTTATGCCGCTGAAGTATACGCCGATGCATTTCGCATTGTGGAAAGGGATAAAGTCTGTATTCGATCCAAATGGAATATTGAACCCGGGGAAGATATTTTAGATTTCAGATGTGCAGATGAGGGAATTTAATATATCGCTGTCGCTCAGCTCCAGCCGAGTGACGATTATTCACCTGCGTCTTGCCATCGCCGGAGGCCTTATAATAGCTTGTCACTCAGCAAGAGCCGAGCGACTGCGGAAGATACTTTAGATTTCAAATTTGCATATTTCAAATGTGCAGATTAAACTCACCACTACGTTATTGCGAGGAACGAAGCAATTTCCCGATTAGGGTAGCAGCTTGCAAGTCGCTTGTCATGCGTAGAGATTGCCCTGTCATTGGTACGAAGCAATCCTCGATTAGCGGAGCCGCTTTGCAAGCCCGCCCTGCTTGCCGGGGATGCTTCTCATCGCTCATAATGTGTAAGCAGGTGTACTTTCCCTATTATCAAAACCTAAAAAACACTTATTATGCAAAGCCAAAATTAGCTCTATTATTTTTATTGCCTGAGAGGTAATGTTATTGCTTGCTATTTAATTATAATCATATTGGCTTTATAACTTACTGTTTTTTAACTTTTTTGAGTCAAAGATTAGTTTATCTTATATATTTGAATGCACAAACCCGTAACGGACTGTTAGTTAAATTATAACTGGTCCCTACTAAATCCTTATCATAATCTATCGCCTTCTTACAACGGTGGCTGTATTTTATCATTTATTTTGCAACCGATACAAATATATTAAATGATTAAAAACCTTACCTCATCCGCAATTCTATTGCACAATCGCTTCTCGCCCGCATTTAAAAGTGCATTGTTTACAATTATTATATTATGCACAAGCATAATAACTTCCTTAGGTGCTACTATTACTTCGTTTTCGCCGGCATCAGGTTCCGCAGGTACGCTAGTAACCGTAAAAGGCATAGGTTTTACATCCGCATCAATACTTACTATCGGCGGTGTGCGTACTATTGTAACTTCGGCAACCACCACCCAAATAGTTGGCATTGTAATGCCGGGCGCAATCACCGGCAAGGTAACGGTTAATACCAGTACCAATGCCGCCACCAATTTCACAGTGACCGAAACACTATACCCCACTGTACAGCAGGGCCGTAAAATAATGGATACAGAGGCTGCCAGCGAATATGTTGACACTTATCATTACAAAGTGAAAGCAGTAGCGTTGAGTGCTGATGGCAATACGGCAATTGTATCGGTGTGGCATGGTTTTGAAGGAGGGGGCGTAATAATTTACACCCGGCAAAACGGCCGCTGGCAGCAGGCTTCTCCCATTATAAATTTCGACCCATCCGGATCAGAATATGCACCATCCGGATTGAGTACCAGTGTTGCCCTTAGTGCCGACGGTAGCACCGCAGTAATGGGCGGAGCCGCCGTTAACCCTGTGCCGGTATTGGTTTTACGGAGGGTAAACGGGTCCTGGAGCAACCCCTTGGTTGAGCACCTTAAAAATGCAGGGGATGGGTCTTATGCAGTTGGTAATACGGTGTCTATAACGGCAGATGGTAATACAATTTTAGTTGGAGCCGGCAAGCACGATACACCTTTTACAAAACGAGGAGAACCATATGTGGATACCATCAAAATATTTAACCGCAGTAGCGAAGGCTGGAAGCAAGTGCCCAGCCCCAGCCTCCCCGGATACCAATATTTCGGGTATTTCGGGTATCCAAAGTTAAATGCTTCCGCTCCGGGCATAGGGGGTGCCATAAGCGCGGATGGCAAAACGGTAGCATTAATTGCGCAAACTTATTTGTGGCTTCCTAAAAATACGAGGTACACTAGAAAACCTTACACCATTATATTTAGCCGGACATCAAGAAACACCAATAATTGGGTGCCGCAATATATATTAAAAGAGTTTAGCCGGGTGCGGCTTAGTGCCGACGGCAATACGCTGCTGGCAACCCGCGATGCCGAAATTGACTGGGGCCAGAGTTCTCCGGGAGCCGGATCCACGGAAATATACACCCGCAATGGTACCACCTGGAGCCTGGCGCAGGTTATAAAAGAAGATGGTGAGGCAGCCTTTAGCGCCGATGGTAACACTTTGTTAATCGCCAATAATGCAACGGTTTATGTACGCGTTGGCGGTAGCTATGAGAAAAAATCGGAATTGAAACCAGGTTATTACGCTACATCAGCTGCGCTTTCTGCAGATGGCAGCACCGCTTTTGTTGGCAACCCTTACGATAGTGGTTCTCCTGATGGCAATTACACCGGGGCGGTTTATACCTTCGGTACAAGCCCGTTTCCCGGTGTACCCGCCACCAACATAGTGTACAACAATGTTTATAGCGCAACAGGTACTACAATGGGCCTAAGCTGGACGAACGGCAGCGGCACAGGTCGCGCGGTATTCATTAAAGATACCACGGCTGGTGAGCCATCGCCGGCAGATATTTATTACTCTTCAAACGTGCGTTACCACTCGGGTTACCAGGTGGATAAAACAGGCTGGTATTGTATTTATAATGGTACAGGTTCCACAGTTAATGTGATAGGGCTGGCTACCAACAAAACCTACCGCGTAGCGGTAATGGAATATATAGGCACTATAGATAAGCCACTATTCCTGCAAACGGAGATAGCCCCGGCAAACGTAACTACGCCATTAACACCTCCAACGGGCTATGCAACCGGCTTAGCGTTTAGTAACACGGCAGCAACATCAACTACGCTTAGTTGGATAAGCAGTAACGGCTCGGCACGTGCGGTTTTCATAAAACTTGGCACCAGCGGTTCGCTGAACGTTATGCAAGGCACAACTTATAACGCCAACAGTGCCTTTGGCCAGGGCACCCAGGTGGGCACCAATGGCTGGTATTGCGTTTATAACGGTACAGGCAATACGGTAGGTCTTTCGGGTTTAAGTGCGTCATCTACATACCGCGCTATTGTGATCGAATATAATGGCACAGCAGGTACAGAGATGTATAACCTGGAGAGATACAACGCAGCCAACGTAACCACTACAGCATCCCCGGCAACGCTGCTCACCACCAACCAAAAACGAATGCTGGTAGAGCAGGACGCACTGGCAGAAAGCACCACGCCGGAGCTAAATATCCACCAGGGGATGTCGCCGAACGGGGATGGGGCAAACGATGTATTCACCATCGATGGCATCGGTGCATACCCGCAGAATACAGTAAAGGTGATGAACAGCAACGGCGACGTGATATACAGCGCAACAGGCTACGATAATTACCTGAAAGCATTCGACGGGCACTCGGCAAAAGGCGACCTGCAAAAAGCAGGGACGTATTTTTATTCCCTGGAATATAAGAAAGGTGCTGATACGATACGGAAGACAGGTTATTTGGTAATTAAGTATTGATAAAGGCGGCCTGACGACCGCATATATAAACAGTAAACGGCCACCAGGATTTCCCTTGTGGCCGTTTACTGTTTATTTTGATATCCTTGCGCCTGACAGGGGTATTACGCCTGCTCCTCGTCTTCTTTTTTTAGCAACTCCAATTTGCCATCTGCATTGACACCGTAGATGGAATGTATTTCGGTTTGGGTCTTAAAATCGGGTTCTCGTCGTTTGGTGCGTGGGCCAATCAAAGGCGTCAACACCAAAAAGCAAGTAACAATGATTTGTATAATTACGTCTTCCATATCAATAAAGGCGGGCCTCTTATTTATTAAGTATATGTTAAGGAAATAGCATGGTTAATATAAGCATAATTTTTAAAAGAAGCCATTTTTTGCTCCCTTAACGTTTGGCGACTGTGATTTGTTGGCCCGGCTAAGTCTGCTAATAGGCGGTAAATGTTACACTGTGGTTATATGCATGTCCCGAATGCTATATTTTTTTCAACGGTATCCAAATCTCTTCTTCGCTATCTGCACTATCGCTTTTATATTTCTCGCCCATAACTGCGAAATGCGGCCTGTGGGCAATCCGGTAGCCTGATGTCGGTAGCCATTCGGTAAAAATATAGCGGTAAGTTTCGGGGCCGTTTACTGCCGGGCCGTAGTGGGTAAATACCGCGTAAAGGCCAGAAGGCATGTTAATGATTTCCACATCCGCGGGTACATCGAAGGTTTCGGAAACCTCAACGGCTGCCCATTTCTCAAATGACGCGGCAGGATTAAAAGTATCGAAAAAAGCGTCGGGATAAACCTCTATTGAGTAGAGCTCCATACCTATGGTATTGCTTATTTCCATTCGCCGCGGCATAAAACCGCGCCAAAGCTGGCCGGTTTTGTTATCGATGTACGACATATTGATGCGCATGCCGCAGAATAGCTTAGCTGGTAGGGTTTCGAAACGTGGCTGCATAGCGGGCAAATCTCGCGAACCCGCTACAGAATAGGAAATTTATTTATGGATGGGTGGCGTTAAATCCGGTCCTCGTCGCGGTCATGTTTTTCAGGTTGGGTGCCTTGCTTGTTCATGTCGCTCTCAAACTGCTTTTCGTCTTTCATGTTTTTGCGCACCAGCAAAAAAATAATTAGCAAGGCTACTGCGGCAACAATGGCCACAACGGTATAATCGATTTGCATATGGTTAAGATTTAATTGGCAGATGCAGAGGAAGGGGTCGAACCTTCAATATGCTGCCGTTTCAGCGCCCTGCTTAAACTCTAAAATTACCATGCAAATATACGTTGCGGTTTAGCGGTATTTCCGATTAATTAATAACTTAACAAAGAATTAATCAATCGAGCATTTTCCCAAAAGCCGGATGCCGTTATGGTGGCATCCACCGGCTATTATTTCCCCTCCAATGCGTTCAAGGCCGCCTGCTGTTGGGCAGTTGGGCCGGCAACCGGCGCAAGATAATTTTTGGTTTTGAAGTGGCCGTTAAAAATGGGGCCTTTCAACACTTTTTCCTTGCCATCGCGCAGCACGGTTATCTCAATATCGGGGTGTTGGGTGTTCTCGTTAAAGTACTCATCCCAAATGCTGTCCAAATTGTCTGATGTTACTTCCACGCCGTCAATCTTCTTGAATATATCACCCTCTTTTACTTTCAATGGGTTATCGCCTACGCTAACGAACAGGAACGTGCCGTCCTGGAATTTCAAGCCCATCTTACCCGGATAATAAGCTTGCACGTCGCGCAGTGCGGCATACTCGTAACCCACGCGGCCAAAGTACTCGGCATACGGCAGGGTTTCGGTACCTACTATGTATTTATCGATGAACAGTTTAACATCCGGATGCGATGCGGCCACGAATTCATTCAGGAAATCATCGTCATTAAAAGGCTTGCTGGCGCCGTATTTTTTGGTAAGGGTGAGGATTACCGATTTCAGGTCCTTCGCGCCGCCTGTTTTGTCGCGGATATACATATCCAGCGCAAACCCTATCAGCGCCCCCTTGTTATAAACACTGCTGTATTTCTTCTGGAAATCGTCCTCCATTACGCGTTTGCTCATTTCGGTCATCGAAAAATTACCGAATTCCTCGGCAGCGTTCATCTTGCTGCGCATTTCTTTAAAAAAACCTTTCTCGTCAACCAGTCCGTTTTGCAACTGTATCAGGTGGGCAAAGTACTCGGTAACGCCTTCGTACATCCACAACTGGGCCGACATCTTAGGGTCGGTAAAATCGAAATTCTCTATCTCGAAGCTATGCAGGTTAAGCGGTGTTTGGATATGCAAGAACTCGTGCGACGATACATCGTTCACCATCGATACCAAATCTTTTTCGTACTCCACCTCGGGCAGGTAATAAAGCGAGGAGTAGTTGTGCTCCAATGCGCCGTAGCCACCTTCGCCGTTCTTGCGGTCGGCAAGGGCCTTTTTCGGGTCCTCGAAGTAATACAGGAACTGGTACGATTTTACCGGCAGGCCGTTGAAGAATTTATCCAGCGATGCCGCAATAGGCTTAAGATATCCCGCCACCTGTGCGCTCTTCACTTTGCCTGTGGCCGAAAAAACAAACACGTTTATCTTGCTTTTGCCCACATAAAAGGAAGTGGTATCGGGCCGGGCATAAATCACCGGGTTATCGGCCAGGTACACGTAATCGCGGGCTTTTATCAGATCCTGCTGCGCCGAGGGGTGCTCCACATCCAGATGAGTGGCCGCAAAAAAATAGTCGGGCTTGCTGATGGTGATTTCGATAGGTAACTTTTTGTAGTCCTCGAAATAACCATAAAAAGCGTGGTTATTCATCACCACGTTTACGCCGGCCTCGATGTTGCTGCCACCGGGCTGGAAGATAAAGTCGTCGTGCTTTTGGTCCCAGGTATCGTTAACCTGGTATTTGATGGTAGTAAGCGTGTTGGCATTGCTGATGCGGTACTGGTTTTTGTTCAGCTTCTCGGTTTTTAGTTTTTTGCCGGCATTATCAAAGGCCTCAAAATCGACGATGAAGCGCCCGAAATCTTTACGGGCATATGAGCCGGGTATTGCTTTAGGGAACGAGAATATAGTGCTGGCCTGCGTAATGGCCGGCGTGGTAAGCGTAACGGATACGCGGTCGTCCTTAATGTTCAATAAATCTACGGCGTAGGCGTATTTCTGTTGCGCAATTGCAAAGGTGGAAATGATTGAGAGTAAGATAGTTGCGAGGGCGAATCTCTTCATGGCAGGCAATAAGGTTTATGATATCAAAATAGCGCTTTATTTGCATTTCGCAAAAAGAAGAGAAAATAAAATCTTCGTCGCATATCACCCGCTAAATAGCCGTATTTGCACCTAACGGTGCTTTTACTACGGCCGTACCTTTACCATGTAAACCAAAGTACTAACACATTTGTAATCAATACTATGAAAGAGCAAGCCATTAACGAATACAAAACCGCCACCGATAACTTCCTGAAAGTATTGGCGATTTTTAACGAGCAGCAGTTTAACGCTTTACCCTTTGAGGGGAGCTGGACAGCCGGCCAGGTGGCCGATCATATGCTGAAATCGCAAACCGGCTTGCCGCAGGTACTCACAGGCAACACCAAACCCGCCAATCGCGAGCCCAATGCCGCAAACGGCATGATAGAGAATATATTCCTGGATTTCAGCACCAAGCTGAAATCGCCTGCATTTATTTTACCAACCGAAGAACCGTTGAACAGGGCTGATATGCTAAACAAGTACCGGGGCAAAAGCGAGGAGATACAACAAACCGCCCAGCCGTTGGATGATACCGACATATGCCTCGATTTTGAAGTGCCCGGCACCGGGCCGTTTACCCGGCAAGAGTGGCTGCATTTTGTGGCCTGCCACACCATCAGGCACACCCGGCAGTTAGAGAATATATACCAGCGGTTGGTAGATTAGTTTTTGGTGAATGGTGAGTTGTGAATAGTTGCATTGTTGTTTAGCGTTAAGCTAATTTTCTCGGCTTAACTAACCCTTAACTACTCAGCACCAACCACTCTCTACTCACCATCCACCACTCACCAACCCCTTAATCTACATTAACAATTCTCCTTAACCTACCTTATTCGGCGTGCATGGTGCAACTCCTACCTTTATATTACTAAAGAAGAGGAAACACACCATGAAAAAATCGATTGAAAGGATAATCCCACGCCCCGCCCGGCCAGGTATGGTTGGCGACGGCTTCAGGGTTTACAATATGATACCCGGCGCAGGCATCTCGCAGCAGCGCATCAGTCCGTTTTTGATGCTCGATTTTAACGCCGAGTTTGATTTTGGCCCGTCGGAACATCTGCGTGGGGTAGATGTGCACCCGCATAAAGGCTTCGAAACGGTTACCATTGCCTATAAAGGCAGCGTTGCGCATCATGATAGCGCGGGTAACAGCGGCATCATTAACCCCGGCGACGTGCAATGGATGACAGCCGGAGCCGGCATCCTCCATAAGGAATATCACGAACAGGAATTCTCGCGCAGGGGAGGCCCATTCGAGATGGTTCAGCTTTGGGTGAATTTGCCCAAAAAAGATAAATCGGCGCAGCCCGGTTACCAGCCCCTTACCGCCGACCAAATGGGCAAAGTACAATTACCCAATGATGCAGGCATCGTAAACGTTATTGCCGGTACGTATAATAATACAACTGGCCCTGCCAGCACATTTACCCCCGTAAACCTGTTCGATATTAAATTGAAGGCAAATGGCGTAGCCGAATTTACCATACCCGCAGGGCACAACACTGCTTTGCTGATTATCAATGGCAACGTGGAGGTGAATGGGCAACAGGCTAAAGAGCATAGCTTTATATTGTTTAGGAACGACGGCGAAGAGATAAGCATCAAAGCCGATACCGAAAGTGTTGTTTTAGTATTGAGCGGCGAACCCATCAACGAGCCTATCGCCAGCTATGGCCCCTTCGTGATGAATACCCAGCAGGAAATTATGGAAGCCATACAGGAGTTTCAATCGGGGAAATACGGTATATTGAACTAATAAGTTGGTGAGTTAACCACAAAGTGCACAAAGGGAAAACCACAAAGTGCACAAAGATAGAATTCTTTAAATTTAATGAAAGGATGGGCTTTGTGCCCTTTGTGCCTTCTGACTTTGTGGCCTTTGTGGTAAAATTAAAACTAAGATGAAGAAGAAGATAAAGCACATCCTTTTAGGTCGCGAGAAGCAGATAACCAGGGAAGATAGCGTAAGGCAACCCCTGCCGCATATGGATTTCAGGTTCGCCAACCCTTTTATTGTGCTGCATCACCTGGGGCCGAAGCAAATTGAGCCCGGCCAGCAGCTGCGTATCCATCCGCACCCGCACCGGGGCTTTGCGCCGGTTACTTTTATGTTGCAGGGTGAGGGTTACCATAAAGACAGTGCGGGCCATAACGAAACCGTGAAAGCCGGCGATGCCCAATGGATGTTTGCAGGCAAGGGCATACTGCACAGCGAGGGGCCAACGCAAGAGTTATCGACGCAAGGCGGCGCACAGGAATTGCTGCAACTTTGGGTAAACGTACCCGCCGCAAATAAATTCGATGAGCCCAGCTATCAATCGGCAACAAAAGAGCAACAACCTTTGGTGCTGGAGCAGGATGGCGTGAGCCTGCGTTTGGTAAGCGGGCAATTCGATGGAAAAACGGGGCCTTTACAAAGCATTACCCCGGTAATATCGGTAGTGGGCGAAATTGCCAAAGGCAAAACCGTGCAGATTGCCGCCACCCCCGGCTATTGGACGCTGCTTTACATTGTAAAAGGCTGCCTGAGCGTAAACCTGGAGACTGTAAATCAGTACAACCTGGTTGTGTTTGAAAAAGACAACGAAGAAATTATCCTCTCCGCCGAAGAAGATACCCAAATACTATTCCTTTCTGCCGAGCCTATAGATGAGCCGGTAGCAGCTAAAGATAACTTCGTGATGAATACCGCCGAAGAAATTGAACAGGCCATGGCCGACTATAAAAGCGGCGTGTTCGGCTCATTGGCTTTTTGATATTTCGTCTCTTCCGGGTCTATCACTTCCAGCAGTTCATCATAGGTGTAGCATTTTTTCGATGGCAGGCTACTATCGTACAACACCTTTACGCGGATGGCTTTTAAGCCCGATATGCCCTGCAAATCCTCAATTTCCAGCATTTCTACTTCTTCATCCACCATCTTCTTCATCTGCAAAAAGCGTATGTAGGTGAGGTATTCCACTTCCTCATCATGGTTAGAGTACACGATGGTGAGCTTACCTATGGCCGTAATCCGCTCCGTAGTACCTTTTACAAGGGCCTTATCTATGCGTTTCTTTACGATTTCGAAGCGGGCGTTATAAGTACCATCCACATCGAAACGTTTCTCATCCATCCGGAAACGGATAGAAAGCGGAAGGCTGAACGCCAATATCAGCGAGGTTACTTCAAGCGGGTAGGGCAGTATCTCGCGGTTAAAGTGGTGCTCAAGCTCCATTTCGCATAAAACCTGCAATTGCCATAAGCGCAGATTGTACACATACTTCATATCGAAGGGTTTCGAAGGGGAGATTTTTTCGCCTATATACAGGTTGTGCTCTACGCCATCGGTTTTAAAACGCTCGTAATAATGCGGGTAGTAGCTTTGTGCTTCGGTTTGCCAGCGATCCAGCATGGTTGCCATGCGCTCGTTGATGATAGCCACAGTGGTTTCGTACTTACGCCGCTGCAGGTGGAAATCGCCCATCTTGTCGGCATCCTCAAAATACTTTTCTATAGCCGGGCTGTTGGGCACCTCCAGCACAAGGGCCTCCCTAAATATGGGGTGCACCAAATGGTCCAGGTAGTTTTGCAGCTGTTGTTCGGTATCTGCCTTCAGCGCGGTACCAAGCTCTATTTCGTACGACCGTAAATGCTGTAGTACGCTTTCCAATGATTCTACGCCAGTGGAAACGGTCAGCTTGCCTACCAGGTTAATGGCGGCCGTAAGTTGGTTCTTTAGGTCGGTTTGCAGGCTGTTGTTCCGCGTGTCTGATGAACCTTTGATGTCTACCTGCCCATATAGCGGGTACACGTTAGTAAAGGTAATCTCGCGAAGGGCGTAAGGCTTTTTCTCCGCCTTTAAATAAAGGTACTTATCCACCTCCTTCTTAAATTTCCAGTAAACGCTTGGGTGTATGCTGGTATATTCGTCTTGTATAATGGCTTGCACCTGGTTTTGCTTTTCAGAAACCTTACGGGCAATGGTATCGGTTAAAAACGGCATTACCACATCCAGTTGGTTGGCGTTTACGCTATGAAGCTCGCCTTTACGGCTCGATACCAACTCAATGATGCCCAGCATCTTGCCATCTTTAATTACCGGGGCCAATATAAAACTATTGATGTTTTGTTCCTTAAGCCGTTTGGCCAGCTTGCTGCCTGGGTTTTTAGCCCAAAGTTGCTGCGTGTCGGCCACGGCGAAGTAAATCCTATCCGTAACTACGCCGTTTAGCGAGTTCATGCAAAGGGTATCTGTACAAAATTCCTCTTCTATATCTTCCGGCAAAAAGAAACTGCTGATCTGCGAACTGAATTTAGGCAGGCTGAACGCTTGTTCCTCAGGGTCGAACTCGATGAAACCGACGCGCAAATCAGCGATGCGGTATATCGACCGAAAGACGGACAGGATGCTCTCGTAAGGGTTTACCTCAGCAGAATCGCGGCCAAGCAAGGCGCCTTTTAATGAGGATACCGCGCTTTCCACCGTGGCATCGTACAAAGATATCAGCCCGAAGCCCCGCAAATTCCAGCTACCAATGGGGAATTTTTCTTTCCACAGGTCGATGTTACTGAAATTGTCGGTGAGCATGGTTATGTCTTCCGGCGTTATCTCAACAGCTTTTTCATTAGGCGAAATCTCCAGGAAATCGGCATTATACAATATGCGGTAATGCTTAATGATGCCGTTGGCATCGGGTATATCATAGTAAAGCGGCTTGGAAAAATTAAGGTGCGTACCATATATGGCATCCAGTATAATACAGCAGGCCATAATGTAGAACGATGGTTCGTCGTAATCCCTGAAAGAGATGTCGAATCCTTCCCCGGCCGATTTCAGGATGTTTTTGAAGCGGTTGGTTTGGTTAAAAAGAATGTCTTGGTAAGGGATGCTCACCGCTTTTATCTCATTATCCGTCAATGCCCTGGGGAACAAGTTATCAAGCAGATGGCCAATCACTTCGGTATTGTCGATAATTTGATGTTTTTTGGTGATGCCGTTCCGCAGTTCGGGAAAGGGCTTTATTTCTTCGAGGATAGCCTGCGCGTAAGCGGCCGCCGGTCCGGTTTGGGCGGCGAGTTCCTCGTAATGCTCAATCAGCTTATGGAATGAGATATGGAGGCTAAAGGGGCTATCTGCTAACGCATTTAAATTCATAAATATATAGTACAGTACGGTAGACTAATTGTTGAGTTAAAATGTTACAACAGTAACACATCAATGCGGTGTGCGTGCACCATCTGCATTTCTACAGACCATGCAAACACGGTGAACTGCCCATCCTGGGAAGCTACCAGCGCAATTGCATCATTTTGATCGTAAACAAACTGGGCCGCTGCCAAATGCCGGGTGCCGCCGTTTTGCGCAGGGTGTACCTTGGTGGCCTTTGCTTCAGCAAGAGGCTCGGTCAACACGATCTGACCAATGCGGGCGCTTTTTTCTGCACGCGTAAGCTTTGCGCCAAAAGCAAGCAGATCGTATTTATTGGTGATGATGGTAGCGCCATCAACCGCCGTGAAACCGCCGATAAGGTCTATTGCTTCTAAAAGCGATTCCTGCCATTCGCGCTTCTTGCGTTCGGTATCGTTAAGCGACAGCAATTCTGGTATTGCGCTGTATGCCGGTGTAACCGGGTATTTAATAGGATGCACAACAGATTCGTGCCACTTATCAGTACCCACCGGCACAATAGCCACCAGGCCGCCCTTGCCATGCAAGCGCATAGACGAGGCTAACTGCACCAACACGTTGAACGATTCGCCCATGAAAGAGGGGAGCGGCATATTCGCCAGCGATTTAAGCAGCACGGGGCAATCGGCTACGCCCATGGTAACCTCGTCAAGCACCTTTATCTGGTCGCCCTGCAACACGGCAATGTTCACAAATTTGCCGAAGCCATCTACCCGTCGGTGTTTGATCACCAGTAAGCCCGGCTCTACCACTTCCAATACGAAACAAATAGAGGGGATGCTGTGCGTGGTACCCCATATGAACAGGTCGTCGCCCTCTCGCCAAACGCCCAGATGTATGCCGGGTTGCTCCACAGCGGGGGCCAGTTTTATCAGGTTCTGCGGCGTAAGCCTAAGCTTTTGCCCGAATATCAACGGTTTATCGGATTGTGTGGGGCTGAGCAATGCCAGCGATATCTTTGGCGAATGCCCTTCCTCGCGCCGCAGGCTGGCCCAAAAGCCGATATCGATAACGGCCTCTATAATCATGCTATCGGGCGCGGTAGCCAGGTTTACGCCTATAATCTCCTGCGCTTCAAGCAGGTGCTTCTTAAAGTGCGCCTCAATAACAGGTGCAACAATGCGGGCCGGCAAGTAGGTAGGTTCTGATAGCATTTGGGGCAGATAGTATGTTAAGGCAAAATTAATTAATTACTGCCCTTTTTATATATAAAATATTCTTTATGACTTAATTAGGAGGGAGTGTTGACTATTGGTTGACTATTTGTCTGAACTCGAATTTTAAGGAATTTTTAGAATGGGCAGAATTGAATGACCGGTGCGTACAATGCTTCTGTAAAATTCCTCAAATTCCCCCAAATTCGAGTTCAGAAAAAGCCCCCCCCCCTAAAACGCCGGCTTCAAAGCCAATGCCGTGCCACTGCCAAGTATAGCTCCGCTAAACACATCGGTAGGGTAATGCACGCCCAGGTACATGCGCGAATAAGCCGTACCGCCGGCCCACAAAAACGCGGGCGCTATTACATACCATTTTGGGTAAGCCCTTGATACCGCCATGGCGGTAGAAAAACTGGTAGAGGTATGCCCCGATGGGAACGAGCTTTCGCCGGGGATATAAACCGGCACTATCTTTAAATTACGGATAAACGGGCGGGGGCGGCCCACCAGTTTCTTGATAAGGTAAGTAGCCACAAAGGTGATAGCCGTGCTGCTGGCCACATAGCCCGCGTTTTCGCGCATATTGCGGTCGTTAGTAATAATGCCGCCTACCAGCAAGGCCGCAGGCACGCCTATATTGCCGTACATGAGGTTACGCGAGAGGAAACGCATGGTAGGCGTCACCTCGGGCGTTCGGTTCAATGCAAGGCTTATCATGGTGCGGTCGTCAAGCCGTTGGATGAAGTTATCTACTTTGGGCACCACAACGGCCACTTTGGGTTTTGGGGCGGGTAGGGCAGCTACTGTATCCTTGGCGGGTACTACTACGGTTTGCGCCAATAGGTTGGTACCCCCCGCAAAAAATGTTAATAACTGTGCCGCTATGGCTATTTTGATCGTGCGCTTGTAAAAAAAACTCATCATAGGTGTACGGCTTTGTTTTAATATTTATATTTATCCCAAACCGTGTATTTGTGTTAGCAAAGTACTCAATAAATTGTTTTGCACCTAATTCGTTTGTGCACAATTTTAGGTAAGGGTTGTTATAGCAGCATCTATTTATGAACTACCAGCAATTGATAAAACAGGTTAGCGAGCATGTGCTGGCCTATTACAAAACCCATGGCGATCCGCGCCTTGTTTACCACGATAAAAAGCACACCGAAGCGGTTGTGGCCCGGGCAACCGAAATTGCCAACCACTACCAGGTGAACGATCGCGACTACTTTGTGGTGGTGGCCGCCAGTTGGTTCCACGATACCGGCTACATGGTGGATATAAACAACCACGAAGAAAAAAGTGCCGAACTGGCCGTTGCCTACCTCAAAAAAATTGGCCTGCCCGAAGACGATATCGCCGATGTAAAAGGATGCATTATGGCTACCCGCATGCCGCAATCGCCCTTAAGCTTACTGGAGAAGATAATCTGCGATGCCGATTTGTACCATCTGGGTACCGACGATTTTTTCGATACCGATAAAAAGATGCGTAAAGAAGGCGCTACGCTGCATGGCCTGGAGGTAAAAAAGGCTGAGTGGTGGCGCAAAAGCATCGCGTTTTTATCGGCACACCAATACCATACCGATTATTGCCAGGTGCTGTTGAACAACACCAAGCGCAAAAACATCGAAGAATTGAAGAGCAAGCTGGCCAAGGCACAGGAAAAAGAGGCCGGCGACCAGGCTGCTGCGCGGATAGCCCCTGTACCAGTGGTGGCCGAAAAAAAAGCCGACAAAACGAACAAAGATAAGGACAAGGAGAAACAGGAGGAGCCCAAAAAAGGCATCGAGACCATGTTCAGGATAAGCTCATCCAAC
This sequence comes from Mucilaginibacter sp. P1_D10, assembly GCF_056406215.1. Taxonomy (NCBI): domain Bacteria; kingdom Pseudomonadati; phylum Bacteroidota; class Sphingobacteriia; order Sphingobacteriales; family Sphingobacteriaceae; genus Mucilaginibacter; species Mucilaginibacter sp. P1_D10. Next base: position 368,647 of record NZ_JBFUAP010000003.1, read on the forward strand.
CATCAGCGATTGAGCGATATGGCTGATAACAAGGCCCATATCATGATAACAGTAAACTCTATCATTCTATCGGCCATCATCAGTTTGGTGCTGCGCCGCCTTAGTGAGAACGAGTTTTTGGTTATCCCTACCTTTATCCTGTTAGCCATCAGTCTGCTGGCTATTACTTTCTCTATCCTGGCCACGCGGCCATCTATTCCCGAAGGGTTGTTCACCCGCGAAGAAGTGGATAATAAAACCGTGAACCTGCTGTTTTTTGGCAATTTCTACAAAGCAACCTTAGAGGAATATACCTACGGGATGGAGAAGATGATGGACGATAAAGACTTTTTGTACGGTAGCCTGATAAAAGACGTGTACGCGCAGGGCGTGGTGCTGGGCAAAAAATACCGGTTGCTGCGCATCGCCTACAACATTTTTATGTTTGGGCTGATCATTTCGGTACTGGCGTTTATCGTATCGTCGGCATTTTTTGCGGGTAAACCTATATTGTAAAGGCTTATGCAAAAGTACTTCAATCGCGACCTGAGTTGGCTTGGCTTTAATCAGCGCGTGCTGGACGAGGCTGCAAACACGGCCGTGCCGCTGATGGAACGTATCAAATTCCTGGCAATATACTCTTCCAACCTCGATGAGTTTTACCGTGTGCGCATGCCCGTGTTGCGTGCCCTCCAAAAAATAGGCGAAAAGAAAAGTAGCGACGTAGATGCCGATAAGCAGGCTGATATATTGCAGCAGGCATCGGCACTTATACTGGCCCAGCAGCAGCATTTCGGCGAAATACTCACTACCCAGCTTATCCCGTTGCTGCGTAAGGAAAAAGTAAACCTGATATATAATCAACCGCTGCCTCAGATTTTGCAGGCAGAGGTGAGCAATTACTTTTTGGCCGAGGTGCTGGCCTTTTTGCAGCCCATTGCATTGGATGCTACCCACGGTTTCTTCCCCGAGAATAATAAGATATATTTTTTAGTAGAGCTGCGCGAAAACAATACCGATAAGCTGGTACTGATTAATATCCCATCGGATAACCTGCCGCGCTTTTATTCTGCAAAGGCCGATGGCCTGCAATACATCTGCTTCCTGGACGATGTTATCCGCTGGAACCTGGATAAGCTGTTCAGGCATGCCGAAATTAAAAACTGCTACAGCTTTAAAATTACCCGCGATGCCGAACTCGACCTGAAAGACGAGTACTCGGGCGACCTTTCGGAACAAATTGAAAAGCAACTCAACAAACGTGACCTGGGCTTTGCGACTCGTTTTTTATATCAGGCAGATATGCCCATGTGGATATTGGATAGCCTGAGCAATTACCTCAACCTTAATAAACCCACCAGTATGGAAGGGGGGCGCTACCATAACCTTAAAGATTTCTTTGCCCTGCCTGTTGGCGCGCCAAATTTGGCGTACGATAAATGGCCGGCAGCTATGCTGGAGGATATCAGTCCGGATGAATTGATTGCCGATGCATTGGTCCGCAAGAATCTGCTGATAAACGCGCCTTACCAATCGTACGATACCATCCTGCGGTTTTTTAATGAGGCAGCCAATAACCCCGATGTGGAGGAGATGAGCGTAACGCTTTACCGCGTAGCCAGCGATTCTAAAATAGTGAACGCCTTGATCAGCGCGGCCAAAAACGGCAAAAAGGTGCGGGTAGTGGTAGAGTTGAAGGCCCGCTTTGATGAAGCCAATAACATCAAATGGGCCAAAAAGATGAAGAGCGCCGGTGTGGACATCATCTACAGCGTTACTGCGCTAAAGGTGCATGCCAAAATTGCGCTCGTAAAGACACGCAAGGGCGGGCGCATAGCTTACACCGGACTCTTGGCTACCGGCAATTTCAACGAGGGCACCGCCCGGTTCTATACCGACCACATCCTGCTTACCGCGAACCCCAAATTGCTGCGCGAGGTGGAGTTGCTATTCCTGTTCCTGGCTAAACGCGAGAAGCCGACGGAGGATAACCACATCGATTTTAAATATATACTGGTAGCGCAGTTTAATCTGCAAACCCGTTTCCTGGAACTGATAGACCGCGAGATAGCCTTTGCAAGGCAAGGCCTGCCCGCCGCCATCACCATTAAGATGAATAACCTCGAAGAAAAGGTGATGATAGATAAGCTCTACGAGGCATCGCAGGCGGGGGTGAATATATCGCTGCTCATCAGAGGAATATGCTGCCTGATACCAGGCGTAAAGGGCCTGAGCGAGAACATCAGCATCAAACGCATCGTTGACCGTTACCTGGAGCACGGGCGGGTATTCATCTTCAATAACAATGGGCAGCCTGAGATATTCATGGGCTCGGCAGATTGGATGAACCGCAATATATATCATCGCATAGAGGTCTGTTTCCCGGTGTATGATGAGGCCATAAAGCAGCAACTAACAGAAATAATTGCCCTGCAGCTAAACGATAATGTGCAGGCGGTGTTGTTAAATAAACAACTACAAAACATTAAGCCGGAATTAACCGGTACGCCGGTACAGTCGCAACAGGCCATCTATCGGCACTTAAGCCAAAAAGAGGTTGTATTAATACCATGAGCATGAAAACGGTAGCCATTTTATTTTCTGTAATCATATTAGGCGTCATTGGCGCATCCTGTAGCCAAAATGATGGCAAACAAAAAAAAGGCAAGCATAAAAAGGATAAAGAAAAACAAGAGGCCGTTGCCGTATCGCCTCCGGGCTATGATTTAAGCAAGCCGGTTGAATATAAGATGCCATCAGAATTGCTGGAGATATCGGGCATTGCCTTTAACAAGGGCGACGATAACCTTATTTATGCCGAACAGGATGAGAATGGCAACATCTATTACCTGCATCCGGGTGATAAAACACCAAAAAGTGCTAAATTTGGTAAACATGGCGATTACGAAGACGTAGCCGTTGGCAACGGCCAGGCGGTTATCCTCCGCAGCGACGGCGAGTTACACAGCTTCCCCATTACGGAAGTAAAGGGCGGGCAGATAAAAAGCCAAAAGGTAAAAAACCTGATGCCGCCGGGCGAGTATGAGGGCATGCACTTCGATAACGAGAGCGGCAAGCTCTATATCCTGTGCAAGCAATGCGCTATTGATAAATCTACCGATAACAACTCGGGGTATATATTCAATCTCGGCACCGATGGCAGCATTACCAAAACAGGCGACTTTACCGTAAATGCCACCACGGTTGACAGTGAGGGCGAGATAAAAAAGTTCAAGTTCCGTCCATCGGCACTGGCGCGTAGCCCGCTCACCAAACAATGGTTCATCGTATCATCTATAAATAAGCTGCTGCTGGTTACAGATGATAAATGGAAAGTGCAGGCGAGCTACCCTTTAAAGGGTTTCCTGCAGCCCGAAGGTATCGCGTTCGATAGTAAGGGCAACCTGTATATCTCCAATGAGGGCGACGAACTCGACAGCGGCAACATATTGTTTTTTAAGTACACGAAACCCTAATGATGAAATACAGATAATTTAGCCGCATGCGCCCGTCGCATGTTGCTGATAAAACACCCCTTCTGCTATGCGTAAACATCTACTTATCCTCTCCGCCATACTTGCTACCGTCGCCACTGGTTACGCGCAGCAAAATACAGTTAACGAATTGCCCGCGCCCCAATTCAGGGACAGCATCGTAGTAAAAGTACACCCTTCCTATAACGATGTTACAGGTGCCCATAAATGGCTCTTCGGCAAAAACTACCGCGAGGAATGGGCCGTGCCTGTAAAACTACCCATCATCCGTATTAGCGAGGTGTATGGCGGTCTTACGCCCGATAAAGAGGGCGGAGGCTATCAATCCAAATCGCTAAGGCTTAAGGATAAGAAAGGCCACGAGTGGGTGATCAGGAGCGTAGAGAAATCGCCGGACAAGCTGCTCCCGCCGAATTTTGCGGGTACATTCGCGGTGGATTGGCTTGACGACGCTATCAGCGGGCAGCACCCTTTTTCGGCGCTGATTGTTGGCCCAATGGCCGAGGCCGCCAATGTACCGCACTCCAACCCGGTAATAGGCGTTGTTGCAGATGACCCCGCGCTGGGCAAATTCCGCCAGAAATTTGCTAACACCATTTGCCTGTTGGAAGAGCGCGAACCGGGTGGCGAATCTGATAACACCCCCAAGGCTCTAGGCAAGATTATAGAAGACAACGACAATCATTTTGATGGCGAGGCATTTTTGCGCGCACGCCTGCTGGATTTGCTGGTGGCCGACTGGGACCGCCACGAGGACCAATGGCGCTGGCTCGACAAGCAAAAAGGCAACGGTAAAATGTACATCGGCGTACCCCGCGACCGCGACCAGGTACTGCACGTAGCACAGGGCTTGTTCCCAAGTATCGCGTCTTTGCCCTTCATCACCCCGGCCATAGATAATTTCAGCGGCGAGATACCCCGGGTAAAATACTCTATTTTCAAAACCCGCTTCATCAAACCTTATACCGATGCGCAGATATCTTTTGAAGATTGGATGCGTATTACCAACGCCTTTGTAGCTGCCGAAACCGATGCCGTACTGGAAGCAGGCTTGCGCAAAATGCCGGTCGAAGCTTACAACATCAGGCATGATAAATTACTGGCCGAGCTGAAGCAGCGGCGCGATGCCATCCCGAAAGCGATGGAGGAGTATTACTACTTCATTAACCGCCTGGTAGATATACGCACCAGCGATAAAAATGAGCAGGTAACCATTACTGATGCGCCCGATAACGGCATGCGGGTGCTTATCCAAAAAATAACTAAAGAAGGCAAGCTGGGCGATACTTTGCTGGATATGGTGTACAAGCCGGCCATTACCCATGAGATACGGCTCTTTATTTCGGGTGGCGACGACCATGTGATTATCAACACCGCCACTTCCACCATCAACCTGCGCGTGGTTGGTGGCAAAGGCAACAAAATTTACGAGGGTATCAAATCTAACGGGCGTGTGAAGCTTTACGATAAGCCGGATAGTCTCAAATTCATCGGCGACGAAAGTATCTTCAGGAAGCGCCTTTCGCGCGATACCTTCAATACCAAATTCATCCCTACCTATCCCTACAATGTTTGGATGCCGCTGGCTACCGCCGCCCTCAATGCCGATGACGGCTTTCTATTGGGCCTGGGCGTGCAGTACACCAAATACGATGGCTTCCGCAAGCTGCCTTATACCAGCCTGCAGCAGTTGATGGTAACACGTTCTTTCTCTACCGATGCATTCAGGATACGCTATAGCGGCGAGTGGATACACGCATTCGGTAAAACAGACCTGCTGATGAACGCCAAAATACAGGCACCGGATAATACCATGAACTTCTTTGGTTTCGGCAACAGCACGCCCCTGGTGAAAGGGCCTAATTACCGTAGGTTTTACCGCACAAGGTTCGATACCTACCAGTTCGACCCGGCACTGCGCTGGCGGCTGGATAGCGTGCAAAGCATCAGCGTTGGCCCATCTTTCCAATATTACCATTTCGATGCGGAGGGCAATGCAGGCAGGCTGATTACCAACCCGCCGCTCATCAATTCATACGATAGTTTGATTGTGGGTAAAGACAAGCTGCATGTGGGCATAGCCATTAACTATATAGATAACGAGCGCAAAGGCGGCGTGTTCCCCAACGATGGGCATTACTTTACCGTTAGCTTAACCGGTTACAGGGGATTGAACAGCTACTCCAAATCGTACGGTCAGCTGCGTTCGGAGTTTACCTTCTATAAAAAACTAACCAGCCATGGCGCATTGGTACTAAGCGACCGTATAGGTGGCGGTATTACCGTTGGCCGCCCGGCCTTTTACCAGGGGATGTTTTTGGGCGGGCAGGGCAATCTGCTCGGCTTCCTGCAAAACAGGTTCGCGGGTAAGCATATGGTGTATAACAACTTCCAGGCAAGGCTTAAACTGGCCAACATCAAGGGTTACCTATTGCCCGGCCAACTGGGCATCAGCGGGTTTTATGATGTGGGCAGGGTATGGGCCGATAATTACAACTCAGGCGGCCTGCACCAGGGCGTAGGCGGCGGTGCTTACTTCTCGCCGGCCGCGCTTATCGTAATACAGGTATTGGCCGGCCACTCTGTGGAGGGCTGGTACCCGTATGTGTCGTTAAACTTTAGGCTTTGATGTTGTGATTTAACCGCAAAGAACGCGAAGAAAAAACGCAAAGAGCACAAAGTATTGCAAGCTGAACAGTGAAGAGTTTGCAAAGCTTTGTGCTCTTTGCGCTAATGAAGCCGCTAATCTTTGCGCCCTTTGCGGTTAAACTGAGGTTTAACAGGTTCTCCATCTGCACATTTGAAATCTGAAATCTGCACATCTTTCTTAACCTACATTAACTTTCCGTTTTAACCTACATTAAGTTGAAATGCTGTGTTTATACCGACATTTGATATCAACAAACAAGAACAAAACACAAACAATTTAAAGGAGACAACATCATGGAAAATACCATAAACGGCATCCACCACATCACAGCAATAGCTGGTAATGCCAAACGCAACTATAACTTTTACACCAACGTTTTGGGCCAGCGCCTGGTTAAGAAAACCGTAAACTTCGACGACCCTGAAACATACCATTTATATTACGGCGACAAGGAAGGTACCCCCGGCAGCATCCTTACGTTCTTCCCATGGGAAGGCATACAAAGCGGCCGCAGGGGCGCAAGGCAGGCTACTGAAATCGGTTACTCGGTACCAAAAGGAAGCCTCGATTTTTGGGTAAATCGTTTCGAAAAACATAACGTGATTTACAACAAGGTGTCCGAAAAATTTGGCGAAGAATACTTAACGGTATTAGACCCTGATGGCTTGAAGCTGGAATTGACCGCATCGAAAACTGCCGATAACCGCTTACCATGGGAAACAGATGAAGTTAAAGCAGAGAACGCCATCAAAGGCTTCCACAACGTAACCATCACCACCAATAAAATGCAGCCTACTGCCGATATTTTGACCGGCGTATTCGGTTACAAATTGTTGGAGCAGCATGTAAACCGTTACCGTTTCGTAACTGATGCGGTTGAAAATGCCAACATTGTTGATTTGGTTGAAGTTGCCGGAGAAGTTGCAGGCCACGTAGCAGGTGGCAGCGTGCACCACGTAGCCTTTAGGGTAGCCAACGAGGAAATATTGATGCAATACCGCGAAAAGGTAGCCGCTTTAGGTTTGCATATTACCGATAAAATAGACCGTAACTACTTCTATTCGCTGTACTTCCGCGAACCAGGAGGCGTGTTGTTCGAAATTGCTACCGACAACCCGGGCTTTGCAGTTGACGAATCGGTTGAAGAATTGGGCCAGAACCTGAAATTACCTGCACAGCACGAACGTTTCAGGTCGGCATTAGAAAAATCATTACCAAAACTGTTCTAATTATTTATGTACAGTCACACAAAGCAAATTAAAACGGCGGGTGCAGCACCCGCCGTTGCTAAAGGCGCGCTGATACTGCTGCATGGCAGAGGTGGCACCGCAGCCAATATTATAGGTGTAGCAAACGAATTGGATGTAGATGGTTTCGCCATATACGCTCCGCAGGCCACCAATAACAGCTGGTACCCCTTAAGCTTTTTAGCACCCGATGCACAAAACCAACCCGCCTTAGATTCGGCATTGGAAATGGTAGATGAAACGGTAAAACAGGCATTGGCAGACGGTATCCCGACGCATAAGATATACTTCCTGGGTTTTTCGCAGGGGGCCTGTTTAACGCTGGAATACATCACCCGCCATGCCCAACCATTCGGTGGCGCGGTGGCCTTTACCGGTGGACTGATTGGCGAGCGCTTGAATTTGGATAACTACAAAGGCGATTTCATTGGCATGCCCGTACTGATAACCACCGGCAACCCCGACCCGCATGTGCCGTTGAGCAGGGTAGAAGAAAGCGTAAAAGTTTTGAAAAGTATGGATGCAGCCGTTACGCTGAAAGTTTACAACGGCAGGCCGCATACTATCAGTCGCGAAGAAATTGATCTGGCTAACAGCACCATATTTATATGAACAAACTTATAGCATGGCTGTTAGCCAAATGGACTGCGAGCAATTTTAAAAAGGTAAGGAAATGAACTACGACGATACAGAACTCATAAACAACGAAGCCATCCACAACTTTGAACTCTTTGTGGATGGCCATCGTGCCTTTATCGATTACAAAACCAAGGATAACAAAATCTATCTCATCCATACCGAGGTGCCTAAAGAACTGCAGGGCCAGGGTGTTGCCGAAGCGATAGTAGAGAAGGCCTTTAAATACATCGAAGCACATCATTTAATATTGATACCGCTTTGTACTTACGTACAAGTTTTCCTGCGTAAACACCCCGAATGGGACAGGCTTTTAGCAGCATAATACAATGGAGCAGTTTAAAGTAACGCGCGTTTATGCCGATGAAAACGGCGACAGCCATTTCGATGAAGTGTATTACCCGCTTACTGATGGCGGCCCGATTGGGCACCTATCACAAAGCGTGGCGGTAAAGGAAGTTGTCTTCAGAAAAGTGCCTGCCGGATATAATGACCTGCATACTGCACCAGCAAAACAATACGTGGTGTTGTTGAATGGCGGCGTAGAGATAGAAACCTCCCTCGGCGAAAAACGAAAGTTTGAGCAGGGCGAGGTTTTATTAATGGAAGACACCACCGGCAAAGGGCATCGAAGCAGTAATCTGGAGCAGCGGGAGCGGAGTTCGTTGTTTATAATCTTCTGAATTAGGGCACGGAGGGCTAAAACAGCTTTAGCCTATCGCCCGTTAAAGTTCAGGCCCCGTCGGCTTGCTTTTGCCCGGCATAGGGTTACCCTCAGCCATTTCCCAAAGTATTTCGTCCATCCGTTCCAATTCCGTTTCGATGTATCCTAACACCTGGCCATCTGAGGGGTTGGTACGTAGCATAGGGAAAAGCCCCATCAAATTTGCTAAAGGGCTCCTGATCAGGTGCGATTGCTTCCACGTCATCTCACGTATTTTTGCGATATGCGATTGTATGCTCTGGTAGGCTTTCTGCAGATCTTGTTCCGCTTCTTTCCGTTCGGTAATATCGGTTATGGCCAATACCAGGCCGAGTATTTTATTCCCCTTATCAGCAATCGGGAACATCCTTACATAATACCACAACTGGCTATCGTCTTCTTGTGGATAACTCACCTCGTAACTTATGGCGTTACCCTTAAAAACATCGCGCGTATATTCCAGGAATTGCCGCCGCCTGTCATCCGGCATCATATCATATATCTTCGCATTGCTACTGGGGTCAAAGTTGAATTCACTTTTTGCCAATATCAACGCCAACTTGTTGTATTCTACTAAATTGAGATCGGCATTTAGCAAGGCGTATGCCGTATCCGTATTGCTTAAAATGGTTTGTAAGTTGGCTTCGCTTGTTTTAAGCGATTCTTCTGCTTTTATTTTTTCTGTAACATCGTTTGTAGATGAAAGCCTTACAAACCGGCCCTCAAAAACAATGTCCTGGGCAATAATATTGACTAAAATCTCGGTTCCGTCTTTTTTAACATGCTCAATAACACCAAAGTCGGTAGCCTCTTGTAGGTCGGTGTTGTATCTTTGCAGCAATGTCTCCCAATATCTAACCGGGCGCAATTTTTTAACATCCATGTGCAGTAGCTCTTCGGGCGTATAACCATATAATTTCGCGGCGGCGTTATTGGCGGTTATCACCTTCATATCATCTTTGGCAACAATCCATAAAGGTAAAGGGCTGCTTTCAAAAAGTAATTTATATTTCTGCTCAGACCTCTTTAGCTCATCTTCAACCTTTTTGCGGTCGGTGATATCTATCATCGAACCGATAAAGGTAGGCTCGCCTTCAAGCAAGGCACGGCTTCCGTAAAATTCTATCCAGTTCGGGCTGCCGTCCTTTCGTTTACACATGGCTTCATAATGCACACTGTCAACGCCCTCCGCCCTTCGTAAATGGACCATTTCAAGCAGGCTTTGCCGGTAATCGGGGTGTATAAGTTTTTCAATAGGATCGGTGCCTATTAATTCATCCGGCTCATAACCAAATACTTCGGCGAACCATGGGTTTACATATACTACTTTGCCGTGTTGAACGATGTATATCCCCACCATTGATTTTTCGGCAAGGGTGCGGAACTTTATTTCGGCTGTGCGCAATTCTGCTTCCATCAGTTTCCGCCGGGTAACGTCGCGGGCCACAACCAGTATCCTTTCGTCTACGAATTTCTTCAGGTTTATCTCCACATCTATTACGCTGCCGTCCTTCTTAATGATCTTCCTTTCCGCTATGGTCGATTTTCCAGGTTCCAGTCCAGCGTAGATCAAAGGGTAGTTTTGCAATATTTGAGCATTCAGCAGCGAGGTAATGTTCATCTGCAGTAATTCTTCACGGCTGTAGCCCGTCATATTACATAGGCTGTCGTTCACATCCATAAAATCGCCGGCATTGCTTAATACATATATCGCATCCGAAGCATGCTCGAACAGGGAGCGATACCTTTCTTCGCTTTTTTGCAATTCGGTATTTAAATCCTTTAGCCTTGCAGAGCGCTCTTCTACCTTTATTTCCAGATCGCTATTTATATTCCTTATTTCTTGTTGGGCCTTTGAGCGCTCGCCGTCTACTTTGTTTAGCCAGTTTGCCGTTATCCATATCATAACCAGGCTGGTTGCTAAAAGGCTGATGGCCAATAAGGAAATACCGATCTCGGGCGGAAGGATATGGAAACGCTCGCTTTGGATACGCAGGGAACCGAAAAAGATAAGCACCAGCATTAAGGTGATAAAATGCCGCCGCGCCATCCGGTTACCTAAGCCATTACCTGTAAATAGCCTTGCAACGCCCAGGTTAGGGTATAAACGCGCAGCAGCCAACGAAAGCATAAAGAGTAAAACGGCGGTATGGATAGCCATTGAACTTACATAAGACAGCTTATACAACATGGATACACCATACACATACCCCATAATGGCTATGCCCGCAATCACGGTGACTACATGCAGTAAATATTGAAAAACGACGTGAAATTTGCCGGGCTGGGTACTTAAGCCCAGCAAACCAGTCCCTAATAAAACAAAACTTACCGCAGCGTTATTAGCCATGCGGCCGGGGAATGGAAAGCGGGTGGTTACGGATTGGTAGTCTGTTACAAAAAACTGGTCGACATGAGCATCAAAATGTAATTGATACTCCAGGAAGGTGATGCCGCCAATAGCGGCTACTAACAGCAACAGTACCCGATAAATAGTATTTATCGCCATGCTTTGCTGCCCGTTTCTGATGTAAAGGGCCACTCCCAACAAAACAAAGCAAATGGCTGCGTTCGCCTTCATGGTAGCCAGGCCGGGGAATACGCCTTTGAGATTTTCTACGCCGAAAAACCACCCTATAAGCACAGCTATTCCCGTAAGGACTGAGAACAGGCCAATTCGTTTATTTGCTTTATTGGGTAAAAAACGACTATCGGGTAATGGTTTATAATTCTGAAGCAACTGCAACCAGGTTTATTTATTAAATGTAGAACTAATAGTTGTAATGCTGCATAACAAATTTGTGATAATTATTGATGCGGGTATGCTTTCTTCTGCATTTGCGGATATTACGGGCAACAGCAACTGCAGCAGCAATTTGGAACAGAAGGAGTGGAGTTAGTTGTTTATTATTTTCTGAATCAGGATTTTTCGCGAGTTGTTGTTCTTTGGTGCTCAAGAGGGCTTCGCCGTTTTCGGAATTCGAGAGTTTTCAGGATGATTGCTATAGAGTTTGGACACTTAATCTGAAGCAAGATTATAGAATGTCTTATTACACCAATGAGAAAGCTTGTTCTTCCAAATAGGCTGCTCCGCGTAAAACGCCGTAAGTCCCCAATCTTTTTACTGAAAGCTTTTTGTCAAGTAGATATTTCAGTTGGCTAGATGTTTTTTGTATCGCCTCCCAATTCCACGATTCTACTTTCCCGTTTTCGGAGTTGTTGCTTTCCGATTTTAAAGCTCCTTTTTGATTCCAACGCCCTATGTGTGAATGTTTAAGGGTTTTGCCACTTATCCCTCCTAAATAAAGCTGTATAAGTCCCCATCCCTCAGTTGCAAATCTGTACGTGTGACCCTCGCAGTATTTGGGATTTAGTTCTATTTTTCTAAAACTGGGTTCAACTTTAAACCGCGGCGACCATAATTGAAAGTGAATTGCAGATGGCACTTCATTTTTTAAGTCAAAACAAGAAGTAATATCAATTAGCGAGTTGTAATTTTTTACAGTTTCTCCCAAGCGGGAATATAAATCGAAGATTTGTAAATCGGTTTCCTCAAGAATATAAGTTAAAATGGCAACTTTATCCGATTCGTCCGCAAAGAAATCGTATGTCATTTAGGGCTTAACTATATATCATTAAAACTCCTGACTTACCTTCCTTGTAGGGCTATCCAGCTTGGCGCTTTTGCGTATGCCGCCTACTGTCATGTGTACAATGTTCAGCTGGTCATCGTACAGATTTTGTAGCAGGCTTACGTCGGCATCAATCTTTTTTGGGCTGGCTATTTTTGGCGATTCCAGGTAAACGTTCACCGCTTCTTTATTGATTTCGTAGCCCAGGTAGCTTAATGGCAAGGCTGCTCCGCCGGCGCGTAGTTGCAGGTGGGCGGCGGCGTATTTTTTTACCAGGTCGTCCATAGCGGCGTGCATATCGGGTTTGGTCAGATCGGTACGGGTATTGAATTGCTTTGTAAGCGCAAGTTCGAAATCATCCGTAAAAATGGTCAGGATAACCTCCATCTGCCCGTCCTTAGCGTTATAGCTGATATCTGATGTGCTTACGTGCAGCGGGTGGAAAGCTGCGGGGGCGGGCTTATCTGCCCAAAAAGCACCCAACAAAATGTAACAATATAATAGCGGTTTGGCCAATAAAGCAGTCATAACAGTCCCCGGTTTTATTTATAATTAAAACCTGCTAAATTTACGGTTTCAACGCCTGTTTATTGCATGTCTGATTTTGTTTTTTATTTCGGGTTAGGGTGGAAGCATATCATCAGCCTGGATGCGCTGGATCACCAGCTGTTTATTTTAGCGCTGGCGGCGGTGTACACGTTCAAAAATATCAGGCAGGTGTTGATACTGGTTACCGCCTTTACCATTGGCCATAGCTTAACATTGGCCCTCAGTGTGCTCGATGTGATACGCTTCAGCAGCAAATGGGTTGAATTTTTGATACCCTGCACCATTTTTATCACCGCCCTCAACAATATCCTGCGGGTTGATAAAAAGGAGGGGAGCGCAAAGGTAAATTACTACCTGGCCCTCGGTTTCGGGTTGATACATGGCATGGGTTTCGCCAACAGCATCCGCATCATGCTGGCGCAGGATCAGGGCGTAGGCATGGGGCTTTTCGGGTTCAATATCGGGCTCGAGGCAGGGCAGATCGTCGTAGTAGCCATCATCCTGGTGCTGGGCTGGCTGTTCATGAATTTATTGCGGGTGCGGCGGCGCGACTGGGTATTTTTTATATCTTCGGGTGTGTTTGCACTGGCCATAAAAATGGCGGTGGAAAGGCTCCCATTTTTGCATTGAAAACTTTTTTAAACTTAAACAGATATATGAAGCGGATCTTTACAGGGATTTTATTCGTGATTGGCACCGTTGGAGCATCCTTTGCACAGGATATCCAGAACAACCCGGGCAGTAATCACGGTAACAAATTCGAGCAGTTGGGCACCATCCTCAACACGCCGAACGAACAGCGCACGGCCAGCGGTGCGCCGGGCGTAAAATATTGGCAGCAGCGTGCCGATTACAACATCAAATGCGAACTTGACGAGAAGAACCTGACGCTCAAGGGCAGCGAAACGGTTACTTATTTCAACAACTCGCCCGATGTGCTTACCTACATTTGGCTGCAGCTGGACGAGAATGAGCACAGCTCGATAAACAACGCAGGCTATCAGGCCAGTTCTACTATGCCCAAGCAAACCACGCTGCAGGGCCTCGATCGCACCATCGTGCGCAACGGCGATGCGGATAATGGCCTTGGCGATATCATCACCAAGCTTACCGATGGTACCGGCAAAAAATTGGCCTACACCATCAACAAAACCATGATGCGTATTGAGCTGCCTGTGCCGCTTAAATCGGGCCAGCAGTTTATATTCAACATCGACTGGAACTACAAGATAACCGACCGTATGACCGTTGGCGGCCGTGGCGGTTATGAATTTTTCCCCGGCGATGGCAACTACCTGTTCACCATGACACAGTGGTACCCCCGCCTTTGCGTGTACAGCGATTTCCAGGGATGGCAGAACCACCAGTTTACAGGCCGTGGCGAGTTTGCGCTTACCTTCGGTAACTTTCACGTGCAGATGACAGTACCTGCCGACCACGTGATTGGCGCAACCGGCGAGTGCCTAAACTACTCGGCTGTTTTGAGTCCGGCTAAGCTTGCCCTTTACAATAAAGCAAAAACATCAACCAAACCGGTAGAGATCGTAACCCTTGCCGATGCTAAGAAAGCCGAAGGCGCACCATCTGCCGCCAAGAAAACCTGGGTGTTCCAGGCCAATAACGTGCGCGATTTTGCATGGGGATCTTCACGTAAATTCATCTGGGATGCCATGGGCCAAAATGTTGCAGGCAAACCGGTGATGTGCATGAGCTTCTACGGCAAAGAAGCCTACAACCTGTACAGCAAATACTCTACAAGGCTGGTGGCGCATACCATCAAAAGTTACTCAAGTTTCAGCATCAACTACCCTTACCCGGTTGCGCAAAGCGTAGAAGCATCAAACGGTATGGAGTACCCGATGATCTGTTTCAACTACGGCCGTACCGAAAAAGACGGCACGTATAGCGAAAGCACCAAAAACGGCATGATCGGCGTTATCATCCACGAGGTTGGGCACAACTTCTTCCCGATGATTGTAAACAGCGACGAGCGCCAGTGGAGCTGGATGGACGAAGGCCTCAACTCCTTTGTGGAGTACCTTACCGAAGAGCTATGGGACAATAAATTCCCGAGCAAAAAAGGTGCGGCATACACCATCGTTGATTATATGAAACTGCCCAAAAACGAGCTGGAGCCCGTCATGAGCAACTCTGAGAATATCGTGCGCTTCGGGCCGAATGCTTATACAAAACCGGCTACAGGCTTAAACATCCTGCGCGAAACCATCATGGGCCGCAAGCTGTTCGATTATGCCTTTAAAGAATACGCAAAACGCTGGGCATTCAAACACCCAACCCCTGCTGATTTGTTCCGCACTATGGAAGATGCCAGCGGCGAGGATTTGGATTGGTTCTGGAGAGGCTGGTTCTACGGTACTGACCCGGTTGACATCTCTCTAGATTCGGTAAAAGTTGGTAAAGCCGACTTGAAGGATACTTACACCATGCCACGTGGCTCATCGACAACTGCGAAAGTTGCAGGCCCTGCGGTAAATAGCTTCGATGATATCTCCAAGATACGTAACCGTACCGATAAGAGCATCGTTTTCCAAACAGATAGAGACACCGCTACGCATGATTTCTACTGGAAATATGCACGTGGCCTGGCTGGTGTGGATACCCTTAAGTTCTCCAACCTGATAAAAGCACAAACCCCGCCGGTTTTCGAAACCGACATCCCAACTACGGATGACAAAGCGAAGTATAGCTCTAAATATGCTTACCAGCTAAACTTTAGCAATAAAGGTGGCTTGGTGATGCCTATCATCGTAGAGTTTAAGTTCACCGATGGTACCACGTTTACTGACCGTATCCCCGTACAAATCTGGCGCCTGAACGAGAAGAATTGCAGCAAATTCTATGTGCTGGATAAGGAAGTGGCATCTATCAAATTAGACCCTATGCGCGAAACCGCCGACATCGACGAAACCAACAATTTCTGGGGTAAAAGCGGCGAGCCGACTAAATTCCAGGTGTTTAAACAAAAGATGGGCGCTAACGGCCCTGTACGTGGCCAATCTACCGGCGTAAACCCAATGCAGGTAGCTACGGGCAGCAAATAATAGAAAAAGGCATTCGGCCCCCCACCGAATATATATAAAACCAACAGCCGGCTAAGGAATTAGTCGGCTGTTTTTTTTTTAAAAGAAAGAGTATTTATGTTATTTGTATATTTAAGCACCAAAATACCGTAAACCTTATGAGATATTTTTCCTTTAAAGCACTAATTTATCCGGCTTTTTTATTTTCTGTTGTCATCATTTGCTCCTGCGGTAAAGGCTCATCACCAAAAGGGGAGGGTAAAAGCACAAGTAAAAGCATTACGGGGTTCAGTCTTAAAAAGGCAGACGGGTCTGATTTCGCTACGGCCGACATTTCGGTTAGCATCGTTGGCGATAGTGTCCTCATCACTCTGCCTGCAACTACCGATATAAGCAACCTTGTACCAAATATTACGATAGATGCCGTTACGATTTCTCCTGCAAACGGGATTTCGCAAAATTTTTCCAGCCCGGTAACATATACGCTAACCGCGGGTGACGGCACCACAAAAATGTATTTTGTGGCAGTGCATCGTGGGAAATTTAAAAGCATATTATTTGTAAGCGGGCAAAACCAAACCTTATATGCCTTAAATTCCCTAAACGGTAGCCTTATTTGGAAAACTACCGCAGATAAAGATTTTGCACCACCGATATTTTATAACGGAATGGTTTTGGTTGGTAACGCAAATGCGTATATGTACGCATTTGATGCCGCCACGGGCAATTTAAAATGGAAGAATGGATTGGGAGAGCAGCGATTTCGTGCTATAATGGCCGGTGCACGGGTATGTTTTGTATCGGGTTACAGCATTGTTGCTTTAGATGCTGAAACAGGTACCTACAAATGGGGCTACTCGCCAGGTGGTATGATACGGTCGGAACTAACCTATGTAGATAATGTTATTTATATTACCAGTGCCGATGGCTTTGTACATGCAATTAACGCCGCCGACGGAACTCTAAAATGGAAGCATCAAATTGGTATTAATATGGCGCTATCGGGTGTGAGCGTGGCAAATGGTGTGGCTTACCTTGGCGGTTATGATGGGTTTTTCTATGCCCTGAACGCGAACGACGGCACTGAAAAGTGGAAGCTTTATTTCGATAAATATGCCCTTTACAACTGCAGCGCAGCCGTAAAGGATGGGCGGGTTTATTTTATTACTGGTGAGTATATAGGGTACGACCCAGCGCACACCATACGTGGAAGCTTGAATGCGGTGCAGGAAGCAGACGGTAAGTTCTTGTGGAGAAGCCTTGATAATGTGGGCTTTTTTGCATCCGGGCCTGTGATAGCGAACGACAAACTGTATATAAACGGAGATGATGGAAAGCTCTACGCGATCAACCCACTTAATGGCAGTATCCTATGGAGCAAAGCTGTTGCAACCTATTCAACGTTACCTGTTGTTTCTGATAATATTGTTTATCCCGGGGGCGGCGGCTCCGGATTTTATGCGGGATACGATGCTGCCACAGGAGATGAAAAATGGAAGTTCCCTATTACCGGCTCTAACGGTACCTCAAGAGCTTTTGTGGTAGATGCTAACGGTAATTATTAATTTGGAGCACTTGGTATAGGCGGGGGTAACAAAGCGGCGTGGGGCTACTATATGATGTGTAAAATGAGGTGGATAAAGACCTTGCCATAAAACTTTCTATTCCCGGCCAAAATGTTTTATTTTGTAAGCTATGCCGGTTTTTATTGCATCATTGAATTCGGGGAGTAACGGCAATTGCTATTACGTGGGCAACGAGCGCGAAGCCGTGCTGATAGATGCCGGCATATCCTGCCGCGAAACCGAGCGGCGCATGGCGAGGCTTGGGCTTTCCATGCAAAAAGTAAGGGCCATCTTCATCTCGCACGAACATTCAGACCATATACGTGGCCTGGGCGTGCTATCGCGTAAATACCGCATACCCGTTTATGTTACTCATAGCACGTCGGGTTATTGTGGCGATGTACCCGCCGAGTTTTGCATTGCGCTAAAGGGTTATACGCCGGTAAGCATAGGCAGCCTGCAGGTGAGCGCATTCCCCAAACATCATGATGCTATCGACCCGCATAGTTTCCTGGTTACCGATGGCGATATCCGCATTGGCGTATTTACCGATATCGGCGCACCCTGCGAGCACTTGATCAAGCATTTTAACCAGTGCCACGCCGCATTTTTAGAGGCTAATTACGATGAAGCTATGCTGGAGGCCGGTCGTTACCCATACCATCTGAAAAAGCGCATACGCGGTGGCAAGGGGCACTTATCCAACCGACAGGCCCTACAGCTTTTCATAGACCATAAGCCGCATTATATGAGCCATTTACTATTGGCCCACCTATCAAAAGACAATAACGATCCCGAACTTGCCCTGCAATTGTTCGTGCAGCATGCGGGCAATACCAAGGTAAGCGTAGCTTCGCGTTATAACGAAAGCGAAGTTTACACCATCCATCCCGAGGGCACGCCGGTTGCCCAGCAGCTAGCACTTAACCAAATTACCGGGCAGTTTCAGTTTGCCCTATAACCAGATGCTCGATATCTTATACCAGGACGATTACCTCATAGCCATCAACAAGCCACATGGCCTGTTGGTGCACCGTTCATCCATAGCCGCCGATGCCGAAGAATTTGCCTTGCAGCTACTGCGCGACCAAACCGGCAAAAAGGTAAACCCGGCACACCGTATAGACCGCAAGACGGGCGGCGTATTGCTGTTTGCCTTCGATAAGCCAACGGAAATCGCCATGCAGCAGGCCTTCATGGAAAATCGCGTAAGCAAAAAGTATTTGGCCATAGTGCGCGGCTACACGCCCGATGAATTGGAAATAGATTATCCCCTGCGCAAGGAGAACGGCACGCTGCAGGATGCGCTCACCCGTTTTATTACGCTGAAACGCGCCGAATTGGATGTGCCGCTTGGCAAGCACCCAACCTCAAGATATTCATTGGTGGAAGCAACGCCGCAGACCGGCCGCATGCACCAATTGCGTAAGCATTTCGCGCATATTTTCCACCCCATTATAGGCGACCGCACGCACGGCTGCAATAAACAAAACAAGCTGTTTAAAGATAAATGGGAAATGGAGACCATGCTGCTGCACGCGGCGCAGCTGAGCTTTCAGCATCCGGTAACTGGCGCGGAAGTTGTAATAGATGCACCGTTACAGCCGGGATTTGCTGCCGCTATGGCTATAATGGGTTGGTGATGCGTTGCGTAAAAGGGGGCACCTACGGAGCCGGTGTCGTTCCTTTTAATTGCTATAAACAGGGTACCCCTATGGGGTGTGACTGTTCGGATGGGGTCACTTAACCTATCGGTTTTATTTGATGATAAAGAACGCTCCGTTAGGAGCACCCTGTTTATAGCTTGAAGAAGAAAAGCGAGAAGGCTCCGTAGGTGCCTCCTATGAATACTATGCCTGATTTTGAACAGAAAATTTTACAAAATAATAAACTTTACTGTAGTACTTTTGCGCTACTAAAATTTAAACGGTTATTTTAATTGATGAAAAGAGTTGTTGTTACCGGCCTTGGGGTTTTTTCTGCTACAGGTACGGATATTGCCGGGTTCTGGAATAATATTGTTGAGGGTAATAGCCCTGCCAAAGAGATTACCCGGTTTAACCCGGAAAAGTTCAAAACGCGCTTTGCTACCCAGATAGCTGAATTTAATCCTGCCCAATACCTCGATAGGAATGAAATAAAACGCAGCGACCTGTACACCCAATATGCCCTCATCGCTGCCGACCAGGCCATATCTGACGCGGGCATCGATGTGAATACGATGTCGCCATTCGATGTCGGCGTGATATTCGGTACGGCGCAGGGGGGTATGGATACTTTCGAGCATCAGTATAAAGAGTTTGCTGCCAAAAACTTCGAGCCGCATTTCAACCCCTTCTTCATCCCAAAAACGCTGGTGAATATGGCCGCAGGGCTAATATCCATCAAGCATGGTTTTATGGGCGTCAACTTTTCTACGGCTTCGGCTTGCGCAAGCGCCAATACGGCCATTATGGATGCCTTTAATTACATCAAATTCGGCAAGGCCAAGGTTATCGTAACCGGCGGTTCTGATGCGCCTATCAGCGAGGCATCTATCGGTGGGTATAATTCCTTAAAAGCCTTATCTACCCGCAATGCAGAGCCAACTAAGGCATCACGCCCCTTCGATGTGGAGCGCGATGGTTTCGTGATGGGCGAAGGTGCAGGCGTTTTGATTTTGGAAGAATACGAACACGCCAAAGCGCGCGGTGCGCATATCTATGCCGAAGTGGGCGGCGCCGCCATGACCTCGGATGCCTACCACATCACCGCCACGCATCCCGAAGGTAAAGGCGCGATAAAGGCTATGCAATTAGCACTGGAAGATGCAGGACTCAACGCAACCGATATCGGCTTCGTAAACGCGCACGCTACATCTACGCCGGTAGGCGATATCAGCGAAGCAAAAGCTATCAAAGCCGTGTTTGACGGGCACGACGGATTGCACGTAAGCGCAACCAAATCTGTAACCGGGCACCTTTTGGGCGCGGCAGGCGCGGTAGAGGCCATCATCAGCATAAAAGCGATTATAGAAGGTATAGTGCCGCCAACCATCAACACCCAAACCATCGACCCGGAGATACCGCAGGGGCTGAACATCGTGATAAACGAAGCCATTGAAAAACGCGTAGATGCCGCTTTAAGCAATACCTTTGGTTTCGGTGGGCATAATGGCGTGGTAGTATTTAAAAAAATCTAAAAAGAAAAGGATATGAGCAATAACGATGTAATGAAGAAACTCCGCGTGGCCCTTTCGCTGCGCGACGATGATATTATTGAGATATTGAAGCTCGCTAATTTTCGTACCACCAAAACCGAGCTGAGCGCTATCTTTCGTGCCGAGGATCATCCAAACTTTCAGCCTTGTAAGGATCAGTTGCTGCGCAATTTTTTGAATGGCCTGGTGATTTACAAACGCGGCCCAAGGCCCGATAACCGCGAGAAGAACAAAGAAGCTGCCGCTAACGCAAAACCGGCAGAAGGAAAGCAGGGCGAAGACAAAGCTTAATCAAAAATATCGAACGCCGAATGCCCAACATCGAATGATGAAGGGGAACTCCTTCGATATTGGGAGTTCGGAATTCATTATTCGATATTTATCACTAATGCTTATCCCCATCTTTTGGGATTAAACGGTACTTACCCGATTTGATCATCTTTTGTTCTTCGGGAGAGAAGGGTACGCGGCCGCCAAAATCCTGCACCCAATAATGCTCGGTTTCGGCTACGCCTATTTCTTTGAAACGGGGCTCCATCAGGTTTTGGCAATGCCCCTCGCTTTTGAACCAGCCCGCCATTACCTCGGCAATGGTGCTTTGGCCCATGGCAATGTTTTCGCCCACCATGAAATTTTTGTAACCTTTGAAAAAGTAGCCTGCAAAAACAATGCGGTCGCTCATGCTGCGGCCATCTTTACTGGTATGATCGAAGTATTCACGGTTTGCCATATCGTCGGCATGGCCTTGCGCGGCTTTCTCCAAATTATCGTTCCAAATTAACGGCGCGGCGGCCGGGTACCATTTGCCGCCGCAATTGCAGCCTTTGGTGCGCGTTTTATTAATCAGCCTTAAAAACTCCTGTTTAAAATTGGCGTCGCGGTTGTTAAATCCGATATAAGTAAAGCCGCATACCAGCAGTACGCCCAAAAGTAACAATGCGCTAAAAAAATGCTTTCTCATTAACAGGTACAGACGGGCTTAATGGCCTGTGGTTTAACCTAACGCAAAATAGGGGAGCTTATTTTTTATTCCGCCGGGAGCGAATTAAAATTATGAGTAAGAGAATAACAAGCCCAACTACTACAAAGATGCCACGGCTTTTTTGGAAGATACCTTTTTGGCTTTGGCCGGCTTCTTGACTGCCGT
Organism: Mucilaginibacter sp. P1_D10; assembly: GCF_056406215.1. NCBI lineage: Bacteria > Pseudomonadati > Bacteroidota > Sphingobacteriia > Sphingobacteriales > Sphingobacteriaceae > Mucilaginibacter > Mucilaginibacter sp. P1_D10. The sequence continues at coordinate 390,489 of NZ_JBFUAP010000003.1, forward strand.
TATCACTACTTTTTTTTTTAGTGCCGAGTCTATCGTTCGGGTGCCGATGGTGTCTCGCGCAAATCGTTGGATGGCCAGCATCTTTGCCGCTTCGTCGCGCTTGAGGCTATCCAGTATAACATCGGCGCGTTTTAAAGCGACGGCTCCTTTGGCCGGGTTATCCATTCGGTTATATAAAAAGCCGTAGTTTTTTTGCACGGTTGCTTCCCATTGCGGCATGTGGCCGGCGATGGATAGGGAGAGGGCTTCGTTAAGATCGCGCATGGCGAGGGAGAAATCCTTTATCTCCATTTTTACCATGGATAGCTTTACCAAAGAGGTAATAACGTTGAGCGTATCGTTCTTAATGCGTGATATGCTGTTGGATTGCAGGATGAACCATTTGGCCTGGCTGAACTTGCGCTGCGAAAAATACACTTTTGCCAGGTTATCGAAACTTACCCGCAAGCCCAAAGAATCGTTGTAGCGGCTGTAGTAATGCAGGGCCTGCATGGTATAATTTAGCGCTTCTGTTTGGTACAGGGTACGTTTGCGCCGGTTGGCAATGGTATCGTACTTGAGGTAAACATCGGCTAACAGGGTGTAAATAGGCGCTTTGCACGAATCCGCCGTAACCTGCAATTCCTGCTTCAAGGTATCGGGGTTCATCTGCTGCTGCGCGGCTTGCACCTTAATTGCGGCTGATATCAATAAAATAAGGAAAACGATTTTCTTCATCCGCTGGCTGATAGATTTTTTGCTGAATGATACCCAAATAGCATGCCCCAAATGGGCATTGCGGGTACCGAAAGTGCAGATATCGGGCCTTTTTTATTCGGTAGATTATAAGTGCCTGATATATAACGTAAAAATGGATAAAATATATTAATTAAAGCCAGGCTATATATAAATAATATGAAATAGAAGTAGCCAATACTATACAATAAAGTCCGCAGCGTTTATTGTATCAGTTTTTCGTAGTTGAGGAGCGATCTCTTAAGCCATGCCGAGTGCGAAAGGATAAGGTTGAAGAGCAGTATCCCCAGGCTGGCACAGGTAATGCCGGCCAAAACATCAAGCACGTAATGATGGCTGGCATAAACTGCCGTAAACCATATCCCTACCGTTACCGTTGCAAAGAATATATTGATGGTGCCCAGCCGGTTTTTGATGCCGTAATACAATACGATAACCGGGTAGGAGGAGTGCAACGATGGCATGGCCGCAAACACGTTTGATCCCTTAGCATAAATGGATTTGAATACCGTTACGTTGAAAAATCTATCGAAACGGGCCAGCCCTGCGGTATTGCCCTGCGTAAGCGGGTGGAAGTTGAAGCCGTGGACCTGTACATACCATGGCGGTGCGGCAGGGTAGGTGTAATATACCACGAAACCTAACAGGTTTACAACCACGAAGGTTAACGAGAAGTACAAAAACTGTTGCTTGTTGCGGAAAAAAAGGTAGGCTGCAAAGCCCAGCGGCACGGGTATCCAGCACAGGTAAAATACACCCGCAAAAATATCCGTGAATGTATTGCTTTTGAGGAGCAGATATTCGTTTGGCGTAAGGATAGTATTATTATAATGGATGCCGAAGAGGCTTTTCTCGGCATTGTAGAGGCCGCCTATAGCTACAGGGTTGTAATTGTAGTTTGGGAAAGCCTTCATGTAATCGAAGATTATCCAGTAAACGATGAAGATGGAAAAGCCTAAAATAAACTTGCGCGTGATTAACGATGCGTAGAAAAGCACATTAAAGATACCGATCAGCACTAACTGATCCGACTTGAAGCCAAGCAGCAAACACGATAAAATCAAATACAATAACGACAGGCCCGATACAATACTGATGCTTTTCTGATTGATCTGGACGCCGCTATCAACAGCATTAGCCATCCTACTTCTTAATAAAATCCGAATTAAAAATCTTGTCCCACAGCGGAGAGCTTACGCCATAACCTTTGGTAGGGTCCTGGTAGTGGTGCAACATGTGGTGTTGTTTTATTCTTTTCCAAAACGAGCCTTTGAAGTTGAAATGGTGTATGGCGTAGTGCGAAATATCGTAAGCCAGATAACCCAATATAAAACCCGGGAAAAAGCCAAAAATATAGTTTGCAGGCAGCAGGGCATTAAACAAAAAGTAAAAGCCGGTGGCTAGCGGTATGCTTGCCGATGGGGGCATTACCAAACGCTTGGCATCGCTGGGATAATCGTGATGCACGCCATGGAAAATGAAGTGCAAACGCAATGCCCAGCCCTGTTTTGGCACAAAGTGGAACACAAAACGGTGCATGATGTATTCGGTAAGCGTCCATATGAACAGGCCGAACAAAAATAGCCAGATATAATTTAACGCGCCGATATTTTTGTCGTATGCAAAATAGCTGCATACCAAAATAACGGGTATAAAAATAATAAGCGGCACAAAGAAATGCACCTTTGATAAACTCTCTAAAAAGTTACTCTTAAACATCCTCACAGATTCCTGTGAATTTGATACAAAATTTTTCGCCATAGCATTTAAGGTTTAAAACGTTCTGTAACTTCTTTACCTGTCACGGGGTCTACACCTTTTATTTCAATATATGTTACGTTTGGAGCAAACACAGAGCCTCCGTCAATCTGGATAAAAATACTTTGAAGGGTTAGCTGTTTTTTTGCTACAGTTGCGAAGATATGATATTTTCCGTCAGCACCCCTCATCAGCGTGAGAGGAAATTTTTTGTATGACATAATTCTGATATCATACTTATCGTCGCTCAATTTATCCACAGTTACCCCATACGCAAATTTGCGCTGTACAAAAGTCAGTTCGGAGGGTTCTCCATTCCCTTCAGCATACCTCAGCCAATATACATGTATCGGATCGTCCTCGTCGGCTTTACCAGTGCTGGCATCAATGTTAATATCATAAGATAAGGCATTGATGTTGGGCGAGCGCTGCAGGTAAAATAAGCGCTTGCTGTTAGGCGGCGGTGTGGGGTATGCCCGGCCGTCGGCAGCCTTGCGCACCTTTGATGTGTCTGTTTGCAGGGTACTGATAGCACGCGCGGCGGCGTTATGCCACATGCTTACCAACAGTACCAGGAAAACAATGGCCTGCTTCGCCGCGCTTTTATTCATTTTCGGTTTCTGATAGTGCTTTTTTGGCATCTACCAGGCGTTTAAAGGCTGTTAAATTTGTTAGCACGGCCAGTATGGCTATCGGGAACGTGAATATCGACATGGTTTCGAACACGTGGAAACGTATGCCCGGTATCCATAATTTATAATCGCCGCCGATGTAGTTTGAGGCCACGCCGCAGGCAATGGCAAATACAGCTATGGTAATTACGCGCTCGGGGCGTTGCATCAGGCCACCTTTGCATTCTACGCCGAGGCCCTCGGCACGGGCACGTACGTAGCTCACCATCATAGAGCCTATTAGCGCAATGAAAGCGAATATCGAACTGAGGAAATAGTGGTGCGATACCAGGTAATAGCATATGCCCAGGAACATGATCAGTTCCGAATAGCGATCAAGCACAGAATCGTACAAGGCGCCGAATACCGATTTCATATTGCCTAAACGTGCTACCTGCCCATCAAGCATATCAAAAAGGCCCGCAAAAAGTATAAGCCCGCCGGCCCAGCCTACATAGCTCAGGTTGGCACGGTCGCCATCTTCGCCGCCTACGATAAATATCGCTGCAACGCCTACGTTCAAAATAAAGCCGATAGAAGTAACGGCATTGGGGGTTAAGCCAAGTTTAATCAGCAGCTTAACAAACGGATCGATAATTTTATATATCCCAAGCTGTAAGCTGGTGCGTATAGATGTATGCTGTTCCATTTCAGAATAAAAATAAATAAAATACTACAAATAATTAAAAATCGAACTTTATTTTCACCCGAACGCCAAAGGGGGCAACGTCCGGATGGTCTAAGTACGAAAGCCTTTTCACCAAATCAACCCTTATAAACTTAAAAATGTTTTCAACGCCCACGCTGGCTTCCATATAGGGCTTGTTGCCAAGCGCATAAGTAATGGGCACGCCGTTGCCATCGGTAGGGAACTGGTAAACCGACGAGTTGAGCATTGGGTTATTATTGTTGCCCAGGCCGCCGTATAATGCTTTGAACGACGCAGTTTCGCGCCATTTAAGTTTTTTGAATAGTGGCACCTTGTTAAAGAAGAAGCCGCCGAAATGCTGATCTATATTGATGCTGGCGTACCTATCACTCACGAACTCCAAAAAGTTCATTAAGTTGTACGAATCGATAACGTAGGCATACGATTGGTTGGCGCGGTGGATATCCAACAGGGGATAAGGCACGGTACCGAAGATGCGGCCGCCCTCCAGCGTAACATCCGAGAAACCGAACGGCGCGATGTAGAAACGTTTATCGAAACGCGCCCTCAGCTTCTGGTAGTTGTACTGCCCGCCCAGTACATTCTTAAAACCTGCGGTATAATCCAGGCTCAAGATAGGGTACTTGTTGATGATAGGTACCCTGAATAGCTTGCCCTGGTAAAACTGCTCGTTGGGCGCGTACCTGATGCCTGCCGAAACCTCGGTAGTGGTCAAATCGTTGAATATAGTGCTTGGCCCGTTTTGGAATGGGAACAGCGAACCCGCAGGGGTTTGTACCCATTTGCGCGCGCCGAAATTGAACGAAAGATGGTTCTCCAGCTCGTGCACGTAATCGATCTTATACTGGTCGTTATACAGGTACTTATCGTTGGTGCCCCGTTTAAACGATAGCAGGATGTTGTCTTCTGATATAAACTGCAGCTCCTGGCCGGGAATCTTGGTGTCGCGCTGGAAGCTTACGCGAAGGTAATCCTGCGGGAATTTGTAAACACTTTTAGAATTGAACGAGTAGGTGGCGGCCAAAAGGTATTTCCAGCGTTTATCTTTAAAACCGTAGGCGCCGTAGCCTTCAAAATAATAGCGTTTGCTCAGTTCCGGCGTGGTGCGCCCGCCTATCCTCAGCCTGAAGCCCTCGATAGGGTTAAAGCTGTAGAACGTACTTGCCGGCCCAACTTCAAACTTACCGAAGCCTTTGTAACCCGCCAGCAAAAGCGTAACCAGGTCTGCTGTACGCCTGAACGATGGCATATGCGTAAGGCTATCGATGTTCTTATATACCTTAGATTCGGCAGCGGTCAATGTATCCAGGCGGTTCTCGGCCCAGAACTGGTCGCTGCGGTGCTTTACTTCGTCGTCTTCCAGGTTGATATCGGGCGTATATAAAACATCGGGCTGGTATTTATTGGTAATGTAGTTTTTATACGTAAGCGTACGTATGCCGAAAAGGCCGCCCTTCCGCTTGGCCGATACGCCAAAATCGGCGTAAGTGTTGCTTTTGCTAAGGTGGTAGCGCCCATCGGGGTTCAGTTCGAAATCCTGATCTACATGCATCGAGCGCACAAAGTTTACGTTGATGTTTTTGTTGATGGTTAACCCGGCTTTTTGCACGGCGTAGTTGCCATCCAGGGTGATATAGATATCGCCCTCGAACAATACATCGTTGGTGTTTCGGGGCGTAAAGCTCAGCTGAACCAGTTTTTTGTTATCGGCCGTGGTGATGGTATCAGTAATGAAAAACTTATAATAGGTAGGCGCAGCATCGGCAATCGGGCTCATGAATTGGCGGCCCAGCAGGTATATGCTGTTGGTATAAATATCAACTTTTTCGTAAAGGTGCTTAAAGTACTGGCCAACGCCTTCGTTATCAACAGCAGGGCCAAAATTTACGCCTTTCTCGCCAAGTAGCACGGTTTTGGTAACCTCGGGATTTTTGCGGTAATACACCTGCGAAAGCTTCTCTACCAGGTAAATAGGCAGCAGGTTTTTGCCGGCGTAGCTGGTGCTGTCGCGGTTATCGAAAACAAATTTATACTTGCGGAAGAATTTTTTCTCGGATATCTTATCAGATAAGTTGCTGAGCGAGAACTGCATCTTATCGTACTCCTTGTACTCTACGTAATTGTAGTTCTCGGGGCGGTTTTTGTCTTTATTGGCTATAACTTTGCGTATAAGCTCAACGGCAGGGTTATCTTTATTAGTGTATTTGGGCCGCTTGCCGGCTTGTATAGTAACCTCGTTAAGTTGCTGTGCGGATGGGAACAGTTTGATATTTATTACCTGCTCTTTGCCGGGCACTACAGCCACTACGGCATCTTTATAGCCCAGGTAAGTGATTTTTAACTGCGAGTAAGGCCTTGTAGAGTGGATAATGAACTGCCCCGCATCGTTGGTATTGGTGCCGATGGTGCTGCCCGTAAAACTAACGCTTACGAAGCCCAGGGGTTTCTTATTGCCGGCATCGGTAACAACGCCCGTTACTACCGTATTTTGTGCAGCTAAGGTTGTGCTTACAAATAAAAGTGCAATAAAAAATAAACGCTTAAAAGTGTTTTTACAAATCATTTAGTAAACATGCTCGTTACACAAATACAAAGCCAAAGGTAAGTAAAAAACCCTACAGACTATTGTGGTCAAAAAGTCAAAAATCGGTACACATCATAACCCTTGCGCCTTGCTACCCTCAAAATTTGCCCCAATAAAAACAGCTTTATACTGTCATCAGAAAAGACTATTGCCATGCTTGTAACCGGGTAGATAGACGGCCGAAGCGGATAATTGTTACTATATACGCAGAAAATGCTACCGTAGTGTTGCAAAGTTCATAAATAATCGAAGGGTAAGATTATTGTTACTGTGCAGGCGATTAGGGTGGGCCAAAGGTAAAATAAAAAAACAGGTTAGGCAATGTTGCCTAACCTGTTTCTGTTTTGCGTTTATAGCAAATGTTATGCTTGTGCAAACATATCGTCGTAGTAATCGAGGCCCAGGTGGGTGATCAAATCTTCGCCCATCAGGTAACGCAGGGTGTTCTCCAGCTTGATGAGTTGTTTGAATATATCGTTCTCGGCATGTAAGCCCGGCGCGGTTTGCGGCGACTTCAAGTAGAACGATAACCACTCCTGTATGCCGCTCATGTTGGCGCGTTTTGCCATATCGCTGAACAAAGCAAGGTCTAAAGCGATAGGGGCAGCCAGGATAGAATCGCGGCAAAGGAAGTTGATCTTGATCTGCATTTTGTAGCCTAACCAGCCAAAAATGTCGATGTTGTCCCAGCTTTCTTTGTTATCGCCATGTGGCGGGTAGTAGTTGATACGGATCTTGTGGAAGATCTCGCCGTACAATTCCGGGTTATCCTCAGGGCGCAGGATATCTTCCAGTACGCCAAGTTTTGATACTTCTTTAGTTTTGAAGTTATCCGGATCGTCCAATACCAAACCATCGCGGTTACCCAAAATGTTGGTAGAGAACCAGCCGTGTACACCCAGGCTGCGTGCAGCAAGGCCCGGAGCCAAAACGGTTTTCATTAAAGTTTGGCCGGTTTTGAAATCCTTGCCCGCAATTGGGGTTTGGGTAAGTTTAGCCAGTTCTATCATAGCCGGGATATCCACGGTTAAGTTAGGGGCGCCGTTTGAGAAAGGTACGCCAAGCTTCAAAGCCGCGTAAGCGTAAATCATGCTCGGGGCGATGCGTTTGTCATCGTCGATCAAAGCCTGCTCGAAAGCCGCTAAAGTTTCGTGTATTTCAGAACCTTCGAAGTAAACTTCGGTAGAACCGCACCAAACTAAAACAACACGATCGCAACCATTTTCTGCCTGGAAGTTTTTGATATCGTCCATCACCTGCTGCGCAAGCTCATAACGGGTACCGGTTTTTACATAGGTGCCATCAAGGTTTTTAGCGTAGTTTTTATCAAACGCAGCTTTCATTGGCTTAATAGCCTGTAAACCTTCTTTTACCTGGTTCAATAACGATTCTTCCAAAACCTTGGCGTTCATAGCCGATTCGTAAACGTTATCTTCATATAGGTCCCAACCGCCAAAAACGATGTCTTCCAATTTGGCCAAAGGCACAAAATCTTTAATTTTTGGATGGCGGTTCTCAGTTCTCTTTCCTAAACGGATGCTTCCCATTTGTGTAAGTGAGCCCACAGGTTGGGAAATACCTTTCTTTACGGCTTCAACGCCGGCAATTAACGTAGTAGCTACCGCACCCAAACCAGGTATTAAGATACCTAGTTTACCATTGGCAGGTTTAATGTTGATTTTCATTTGTATTGGTTGTTTAAAAGATCGAATAATGAACAGCCATGGGTTTTGTTAAGCGCGGGCCCACAAGCCTTTCATTGTTTTGTTTGTTAATATAAAATAGAGGCTTACAGCCATTTATTTTCTTTATACCAGGCCAGTGTTTCGGTTAAGCCTGTGCGCAGGTTGTAGCGTGGGTAAAAACCGAGTTCGGCCTTTGCTTTTTCTATGCTGCAATCCCAATTTACGGCTATCAATTCGGTTATCTTCTCCGGGTTTAACCTTATCGATTTGCCGCGCAAAGAACTCAATTTTCCGTTCATTGCTGCAATTATTTTTACAAAGTTTACAGGCAGATGAAATTTAATTGAACGTAATTTTAACGTTTCCTTAACAGTATCGCCCAATTCGTACCGACTGTAAAAATTACCGTCGGATATATTGTAAGTGCTTTTGGCCGGCGCAAACAATGCTTTTACGCTTGCCGCAGCTAAATCTTTTGCGTGCACAAAACTAACTTTTTGCTCGACATTACCAACGTAGGGCTCGAATCCTTTTTTTGCTATTTGCCTTATAAAAAGGAATATGCCTTTTTCCCGGGGGCCATAAACTGCTGTTGGGCGCAAAATAGTATAGTTTAGGGCGGGCAGGGCCGCTATCTTTTGTTCGGCAAGCAGCTTGCTTTTGCCGTAAGCCGAAATAGGGGCCGGTGTAGTGCCCTCGGTAATAGTGCCGCTAAGTTGCTTCAACGGGCCAACGGCAGCCAGGCTGCTTATCAACACGAATTTTTTTATGCCGCAAGTTTCGGCTGCTTTGGCCAAATTGTAAGCAAACCCGGCGTTTACTATCGTAAACTCTTTTTGCGATCGCGCGCTGGTTACGCCGGCCGCGTGTATGATATAATCGTACCGCTTTTCTTTTATCTCTGTCACCAATGCTTCCGCATCGTTGTACTTCAGGTGCACCAATGGCACGCCCAGGTTGCTTAAGTGGCTGGTATCGCTGTTTTTGCGCACTGCCGCGTATGCCTCAAAATTGTTCTTAAGCGCTTCCTGTATAATATGATATCCCACAAACCCACTCGCACCGGTTATTAAAACCCGTTCGCTCATATTGTTTTCTCGTATATTCTGTATGTTTTGTACTGCTCGCCGCCAATAGCTTCGATAGCACGGTTCACCATATCGTTCTTTTCTAAGGTCCAGCTTGCTTCGGCATATTTAAGCCCTTTGCGCCTGTACTCTTTTATGATGCTGCCGTAAAGGCAAGCTTCAATGCCCATTTTGCGGTAACCATCTATTACGCCAAGCAGCATAATGCGTATGCCTTGTATCTTGCTTTTGTTGAGCAGCAGCTTGAATATGCCTGTAGGCAGCAAACGGCCTTTCTTGATGGTTTTTAATATCTGGTTAATATCCGGAATAGCTACGCCGAAGCCTACTATCTTGCCGTCCTGCTCGGCCACCAGGGCAAAATCAGGATCCAATATCATCTTCAGATCTTTGGCGGTGTAATCGAATTCCTCATTGGTCATGGGGAAGAAACCCAGGTTTTTGTCCCATGCCTTATTATATACCTCGCGCAGGGCATCGGCCTCTGCTTTAAAGTTCTTGAGATTTATCTTGCGAATGGTAATGCCGCTGTTGCGCGTAAGACGCTCTTGCAGCCTATCCAGCATCTGCAACGATTTATCGTTATAATTCTGGCCGTCCCAGTGCCATGCCAGCAGGTCGGTTTGTTTTTTGAAGCCGGCGTTTTCTAACAGCGTGATATAATACTCCGGGTTGTAGGTCATCATCACCATAGGCGAGCTATCAAACCCTTTTACTAAAAGGCCGCAGGTTTCGTTGGTAGATGGGTTAACCGGACCTACAATGGTTTCGGCACCTTTTTCTTTAAGCCATTTTATAGCCGTATCGATTAACAGGTTGGCTGTTTCCTGGTCGTTTATGCATTCAAAAAAGCCAAAAAAACCATCATTTACGTTATTGAACTTATTGTGGTTATTGTTTTGGATAGCGGCAATGCGGCCAACTATTTTATCGCCATCGTAAGCTAAGAATGTTTGCAGCGACGAATGCTTGTGGAAGGGGTGCGTTGTCAGGATGTCGCGCTGTGCGATAAATAATTCCGGTACGTAATATGGGTCGTTCTTATACAACTCATGCGGGAAATCAATAAAAGATGCGAGTTCTTTTTTTGATTTCACCGAAACTATTTTTTTCATTTTGGAGGGCTTAAAAATAAATGCCGATGCAAATGCGGTGTGCAAATGTATCGGCTTTATATGGTTTTATTTTATAAAAGTAAAATTAACTTCTCGTTACAGGGAGGTATTAGCCAGTTTTTTTAAGGGCACGCCAACTGCTTTAAATGCAGCAATGAGTTTCTCAACAGCCTCGTCTATCTGCTCAAAGGTGTGCGTAGCCATCAGTGAAAAACGCAGCAGCGATGAATCTGAAGGTACCGCAGGCGATACTACCGGGTTAACAAATATGCCCGCGTTTTGCAGGTAATTGGTTACCATAAAGGTTTTGTCGTTATCGCGTATGTAGATAGGCAATATCGGGCTTTCGGTTGCGCCGAGGTCGAAACCTTCGTCGGTAAGCAACTTAACGGCATAATTGGTGTTATCCCAAAGCTTCTGTATACGTTCCGGTTCTGATTCGATGATATCCAGGGCGGCAATTACGCTGGCTACGGAGCCTGGGGTCATGCTGGCGCTGAACATTAAAGAGCGTGCGCGGTGTTTGATATAATCAATTGTTTCGTAATCGCTGGCAATGAAACCGCCAAGCGAGGCCAGCGATTTGCTGAAGGTGCTCATGATGAGGTCAACCTCGCTGGTTAAACCAAAGTGCGAAGCGGTACCCGAGCCGTTTACGCCGATAACGCCAAGGCTGTGGGCATCATCAACCATAATGTTTACGCCGTATTTATCGGCAAGCTCAACTATAGCAGGCAGTTTTACGATATCGCCTTCCATGCTGAAGATACCATCTACCACGATAACCTTTACGGCTTCTTCGGGCAAAATGCTGAGCTTGCGCTCCAGATCTACCATATCGTTGTGGGCGTATTTGATAACCTTAGAGAACGACAGGCGCGTACCATCTATAATAGAGGCATGATCATATTCGTCTAAAATTAAATAATCGTTACGCCCTGTGATACAAGATAGCACGCCCAGATTAACCTGGAAACCGGTGCTGAATAACACCGCGGCTTCTTTACCTACGTAGTTAGCCAGGCGGCGTTCCAATTCGATATGGATATCGAGCGTGCCGTTCAGGAACCTCGAACCCGCACAGCCGGAGCCATACTTATCAACAGCTTTCTTGGTAGCTTCTTTTATCTTAGGGTGATTTGTAAGCCCCAGGTAGGAGTTAGACCCAAACATTAAAACACGTTTGCCATCAATCATAACTTCAGTATCCTGACCGCTTTCTATAGGGCGGAAGAAAGGATACAGTCCCTGCGCGCGGATCATGTTCGCATCCTGAAACTGGGCAATCTTATCGTGCAGTTTTTTAACCATTTATTAACACTTCTTAAATTTTCTGTAAAAATACCATGAATATGCTTATCTGCGGCATTAGATGTACAAATTTTTTTACACTATCTTAATACAGCACTATTCACAATCATAAGGCAAATTAATTAAAATTTTATTTAAACAATGTCACGATTTTGAAATTTGTAATAAAAAAACAAAAAAAGCCTGTTGCAATGCAATAATTATCTTATTTAAGTAAAAATCCTGTTGCCAATTTCTTATTGTTTCTGCAAAATCTCATATTCGTGAACTCTATTATTTAAATAAAGAATCAACGGAGGCCCCTCGCTCCGGTGTCCGTTTTTTTACCGCTTCACCATTTTTATGAAAAAAAACAGCTGCATATATATCACTAATATACTACTTTTTTTTCCCGTTTTACTATTTGCGCAAACATCTGCCGATACCACCACCTCCTTTACTATAAAGCAAAGCATAGCTTTTGCGTTAAAGAACCAGCCATTGCTTAAGCAATCGATAATAGACGAGCAGATAAACGAGCGCGATATCAATATAGGCTTATCGGGATGGCTGCCGCAGATCAATAGCAGCAGCAGTGTGCAGCACTATTTTCAGCGGCCAACGGGCGCAGCTACAGGTGCGGGTAATGGTACGGGCCAAAACCTGGCCATAGCGCACAATGTATCAACCCTGGGCCTCACAGCCAGCCAGGCACTATATAATAATGATGTGGTGCTGGCTTCCAAAGCATCAAAATACTCGCGCCAGTATTATCAACAGAATACCGAAAGCAGTAAGATAGACCTGGCATCAGACGTAAGCAAGGCCTTTTACGATGTGCTGTTATCGCAACGCCAGCTGGATATCATCAAAGAAGATATCCTGAGGCTGCGCCGCAGCCTGAAAGATGCCACCGCCCGCTACCAGGCCGGAGTGGCAGATAAAACCGACTATAAGCAGGCCACCATATCGCTCAACAATGCGCTGGCATCGCACAAGCAAACCGAAGAAGCCATTAAAAGCAAAACTGCCTATCTTAAACAGGTAATGGGTTACGACCCGGCCAGGCGACTGGTGCTTCAGTACGACTCTGCCCGTTTACAGGCCGAGGCAGTGATAGATACCAACGAGGTAATCAACTACAGCAACCGTATAGAATACCGCCTGCTGGAAACCAGCAAAAACCTGCAGAACCTCAACGTGCGGTATTATAAATGGGGCTTTTTACCATCGCTATCCGCAACCGGCGGCTACAGTCTGGCTTACTTTAACGATAGTTTCAGCAAGTTGTATAACAGCAGTTTCCCAACATCATATGTGGGCCTCAGCCTTACGTTCCCCATTTTTACGGGCACCAAACGTTTGCAGAACCTGGCCAAGGCACGCCTGCAGGTGCAGCGTACCGATCTGGATATTGAGAACACCCGCAACGCCATCAACACCCAGTACGCCCAGGCGCTGGCCAGTTACAAAAGCAATTATACCAACTGGCAGGTGCTGAGCGAGAACGTGCAGCTGGCCAAGGATGTATATAAAGTGGTTGATTTGCAATACCGTGAGGGCATCAAAACCTACCTGGACGTAATTGTATCGCAGGCCGACCTACGCACCGCCGAACTGAATTATTATAACGCACTATTTCAACTATTATCAAGCAAGATCGATCTGCAACGTGCACTGGGCACCCTACAGGCCGAATAAAAACAGCATATGAAGAACAGCTATATCTCCTTTATTATCGCCGCAAGTGTTTTGGCGCTTTCGGCATGCAAAAGTTCAGACAAAGGCACGGGCGCGCCTGTGCTGCCGCCCACCCCGGTAAACGTGGTGGAAGCGCAAAAATCTGAAGCCCTTTATTATGATAAATACCAGGGCATCGCAGTTGCGCTCAATACAGTTGAGCTGCGCAGCCAGGTAGGCGGCTTTATTACCGGCATCTCCTTTAAAGAAGGCGATGTGGTTACCAAAGGCAGCCCGCTTTATGAGATTGACCGCCGCAAATTCGTAGCCGCTTACGAGCAGGCAAACGCCAATGTATTAAGCGCCAAAGCCAACCTGGTAAAGGCCCAAAAAGATGTAGACCGCTACAATATGCTGTTGAAGGCCGATGCAGTGGCACGCCAAACGGTAGATCAGGCGACAGCGGCCTTCGAAACCGCGCAAAGCCAGGTAGCCGTTGCCAGGGCCGCGTTGGCATCCGCCGCAACGGATCTTTCTTATGCTACCATTCGTGCGCCGTTTACCGGGCGTATAGGTATATCGCAGGTAAAGCTGGGCGCACAGGTTACGCCGGGCACTACGCTGTTGAACACCATATCTACAGGTAACCCGATAGGGGTAGACGTGGTGATAAACGAGCAGGATATCAACCGTTTTTATAAAATACAACAGCACGCATCAGATACTACTTTCAAGCTGCAACTTTCGGACGGTACCACCTACGCCCAAAATGGTAAGATATTCGCTATTGACCGCGGCGTAAACAACCAAACCGGAAGCATAAAAGTAAGGGTGCAGTTCCCCAACGCGCAGGATGTACTGCGCGACGGCATGAGCTGCGTATTGCAGGTACTGAACGATAATTCGGGCGAACGGGTGCAGATACCTTATAAAGCGATTACCGAGCAAATGGGCGAGTTTTTTGTGTTTACTGTAAGGGATACTACTGTTAAGGACACCGCAGCCGACAAAACCATTAAAGACCGCCGCGATACCCTGGCCCGCCAGGTGAAAGTTGTGCTTGGGCAACGCATACAAAGCAACGTCATTATTATGCAAGGCGTAAAACCCGGCGACAAGGTAATTACCGAAGGGTTCCAGCGCTTGCGCGATGGGGGCAAGGTAACCCAGGGCCCTGCAGCACCGGCACCGGGCGCGGCACCAAAAAAATAAAAGATACTTAAAGCGGATAAGGGAGCATATCCCCATTTTTTAAGCTAAAGAAATAGATAATGATTGCAGATGTTTTTATAAAACGCCCCGTAACCGCCATCGTGATATCGCTGGTGATCGTCATAGTGGGCATACTATCTATGCTGAGCCTGCCGATAGGGCAGTACCCCGAAATTACGCCGCCAACCGTACAGGTTACCGGCAACTACATAGGTGCCGATGCCTTAACCGTTGAGCAAACCGTAGCCACGCCGGTAGAATTACAGGTAAACGGTACCCCGGGCATGACCTACCTGCAAAGCAACAGCACCGGCAACGGCGCCATGAGCATGACGGTGAACTTTGAAGTAGGTACCGATATCAACAATGCCGCGCTGGATGTGCAGAACCGCGTAGGCATTGCCCAGCCAAGCCTGCCGCAGGAGGTACAGCGCCTGGGCCTTATTGTACGTAAACGTAACCCCAGCATTTTGATGTTAGTGGCTATGTATTCGCCCAAGGGCTCGCACGATGTAACTTTTACCGATAACTATACCAACGTATTTATAAAGGATGCATTGCTGCGTACTAAAGGGGTTGGCGACGTGTTTACACGTGCCGATGATTTCAGTATGCGCGTATGGTTAAAACCCGATAAACTGGCTGCCCTGAATATGACTGCTGCGGATGTTACTGCAGCCCTGCAAGAGCAGAATGCGCAAGTAGCCGCCGGTACCGTTGGTGCAACCCCGCAAATGAAAGGGCAAACCTTCGAATACACCGTGCTGGTAAAAGGCAGGTTGACCAACCAGGCCGAATTTGAGAATATCGTGGTTAAAACGCAGCCCGGCACAGGCTCGATAGTACACCTTAAGGATGTTGCAAGGGTAGAGCTGGGCAAATTCAACTATGCGGGTAACTCCTTTGTAGATAATAAACGCGCATCGTACCTGCTGATATACCAGGCACCGGGCAGCAACGCCATCGAAACGGCCGACAACGTTGTAGCTACGATGGAAGAATTGAAAAAATCGTTCCCGCAGGATATAAACTACGTTGTACCTTTTGAGTCGGTTACGGTAGTAAAGGTATCGCTGGAGGAAGTAATAGAAACCCTGGTTATCGCCCTGGTGCTGGTAATCATCGTGGTGTTCCTCTTCCTGCAAAACTGGCGTACCACGCTTATCCCGGTACTGGCTATCCCGGTATCTATCGTGGGTACGTTCATCTTCTTTATACCGCTGCATTTTACTATCAATACGCTTACGCTGTTCGGCTTTGTGTTGGCGATAGGTATCGTGGTGGATGATGCCATTGTGGTGGTGGAGGCTGTGCAACATTATATGGACGAAAAGGGTATGACCCCGCAGGAGGCCACGCAGCACGCCATGAAGGATATTTCGGCACCGGTTATCGCTATCGCGTTGATATTGGCGGCGGTATTTGTGCCGGTAGGTTTTATCCCCGGCATCGTAGGTAGGCTTTACCAGCAGTTTGCTATAACCATCGCCATATCGGTACTGATATCGGCATTCGTGGCTTTATCGCTTACTCCTGCGCTTTGTACCATATTATTACGCCCGCATAAAATCGATGATAAATCTAAAGGCCTTAATAAGTTCTTCTTCAAATTCAACCAATGGTTCGATCGGGTTACCGGCCGTTACCGAAATTCGGTAGATAGAGGTATCAGGAACTCCAAGTTTGTGGTTATCATACTGGTATGTGTTGTGGTAGGCACTATATTGCTGTTCAAAAGTAAACCATCAGGCTTTATTCCATTGGAGGATGAGGGACGTGTGTATGTTACTTACGATTTGCCTGAGGGTGCATCTACAGAACGTACCGTAGCGGTATTGCACGAGATGATGACCGTGTTGGATAGCGTACACGCTATAAAGCACTATGCTGCGCTGGGTGGTTTAAATGCCGTCAACTTTGCCACAAAATCAAACAGTGCTACCATATTTGTGCAGTTGAAGCCCTGGGAAGAACGGAAAGACGATAAAGACAAATTACAAGGTGTTATTGCCACCATCACTAAAAAACTGGCCAGGTTTAAAGAGGCTAACGTTGTCGTTATTTCTCCGCCGGCCATACCGGGCCTGGGTAATACGGGCGGTTTCTCGTTCATCTTACAGGAAAAACAAGCAGGCGGCGATATCAAGAACTTCGAAAAGGTGATGAATAATTTCGTAGGCGCTGTTAATAAACGCCCCGAGATTGCCCGCGCGTTCTCGTTCTTCGGTGCGCATACCCCGGCTTACCAGCTCACCATCGATAAGGAGAAAGCCAAGAAACTCGGCGTGCAGATATCCGATGTAAATAACGCCCTGCAAACTTACATGGGTAGTTCCTACGTCAACGATTTTACCATCTATGGCCGAAACTACAGGGTGGTTACGCAGGCCGATACCAATTACCGTACGAATATCCAGAACATTGGGCAGTACTTCGTACGCAATTCGTCCGGTGCCATGGTGCCGCTGAGTACGCTGACCAGTTATAAGGTTATCGAAAATGCGCCATTGATATCGCACTACAACCTGTTCCGCTCGGCAGAGATAAATGGTTCAACCAAGCCGGGCTACAGCAGCGGCGACGCGATAAAGGCCCTGCAGGAAGTTGCCGCAGAAACGTTGCCGCAAGGCTACGGCTACGAGTTTTCGGGCTTAAGCCGCGAGGAGTTGCTATCCGGCTCTAAAACCATATACATATTTGCCTTGTCGATAGGTTTCGTGTTCCTCTTTTTGGCTGCCTTGTACGAGAGCTGGTCGGTTCCCTTCTCGGTATTGCTGGCCGTACCGCTTGGTGCTTTTGGCGCGATATTGTTCCTCTTGTTCGATAAGAACTTAACCAATAACGTTTACGCACAAATTGGTTTGATTACTTTGATAGGTTTGGCGGCCAAGAACGCCATCCTGATAGTAGAGTTTGCCAAAGAACGTGTGGATAAGGGTATGGACCTGGAAAAGGCCACGCTGGAAGCTGTAAGGCTGCGTTTGCGCCCCATCATCATGACCTCGATGGCTTTCATCCTGGGCGTATTGCCATTACTGTTTGCATCGGGCGCAGGTGCCGAGGCTCGTAAAACCATCGGCTTCACGGTATTCGGTGGTATGCTTACCGCAACATCGCTGGCGATATTCATTGTGCCGGTGCTGTTCTACATCATTACCAAATTTGCTTACGGCAAAAAGAAACTCGCCGAATTGGAGAAAAACTACAAACCCGACCCGGAACTAGATCCGGAAGCATAAAATAATAAACCGAGCCCCTTGAAAAAGGGGCTTTTTTTATGGTTTGTATGTTGTGTTGGTTGTTTTTTACCGCAAAGCCCGCAAAGATTTGTTTTTTGTGAGCGCAAAGAGCACAAAGATTTTTTTCGCGCAAAGTTTCCAAAGCGCGACTATTTGATAGTTCACTTTACAAGTCTTTTCATCGGCTTGCAAATCTTTGCGCCCTTTGCGAAATCTTTGCGCCCTTTGCGGTTATTTTTACCACAGCAGGGGTTCATAATGATATAGTTTTTTATTTCCTCCCGCCAATTTACCCCATCGTGGCATGAAAAACAGATGAAAAACAGCCTTCGAAATGCAACCTTTATATGCACCACCATACAGTTTTGTATGTTATCGCCCACATAACTGCGTCGCTTTGCTGTCGGCCAACACTGCTGTTTCATAACCCGAACGCGGTAACGATGAGCCAAAAAATTACCTGATTATCAACAAATAAGGGGGCTGCAGAGTGCTTTTCGCAAGCAAATTCCCTTTTGATTGGCATTAACGCAATGTTAAGTTTGGCATCGTGGCAAAGTATTTGTAAAGGGGGAGGTAACACAATTTAAGATTGTATTACTAAAAAACACAACGATGAAAAAAATGACAACCTTAGTAGCCGCCGCATTTACAGTAGCTGCTATATTTTTAGGAACAAACGCTAATGCACAAACCTCTACATCATCTCCGGATTCAAAAGGATGGCGCTTTGGTATAGGTGTTGAGGCATTAGCACCAGTAGGAGACCTGCACGATTTCTCGAGCTTTGGCTTGGGCGGTACTGCACGTTTACAGTATGATATCAAAAGCAGTTTATCATTTACCCTTACATCCGGTTACTATAACTTCTTCGCTAAGGATCAGGCCGGTGTAACCAACCTACCAGACCAAGGTATAGTGCCCGTTAAATTAGGCGTCAAAGCATTTTTTGCACCAAAATGGTACGTAGGTGCTGAGGCCGGTGCAGGTTTCGAAACCAAATATGCTAAAGATACCAAACTTATCCTTGCTCCGGGTATAGGCTTCGCAGGCGATTCGGGCTGGGACATAGGTTTGCGTTACGAGCATTTCTCTGGCCAGGGTAACGGCTATGGTACAGCCGGCTTACGTGTAGCTTACGCATTTTTGTAAAAAGCAACGTACTTAAATAGAAAACGCCCCGTTGGCCAATTGGCCAACGGGGCGTTTTTTTATGCCCCTTCGTCTTTGCGAGGAGCGGCGCGCCGGAATAGTGCAATGGGGCGACGCGGACAACCGACCGAAGGGAGCTCATTAATTCCTTTCAAAAACAAAAAACACATTAATAATCCTCGGTAAGCAGAGCCGCTGTGCAAGTCCGCTCTGCCTGCCGAGGGTTGCCACGCTATCGCTCGCAATGACGATGGGGAGGGAATCCTGCTTACGCCAATTTCCCCAACGCTTCCTTAATCCTTCTCACGGCCTCAATCAGTTTATCTTCCGCGGCAGCGTAAGATATACGTATCGATTTTTTATCGCCGAAGGAGTCGCCGCCTACGGTGGCCACGTGTGCTTCTTCCAGCAGGTAAATGCTCAGCGAATCAGAATCGGTAATGGTTTTGCCATTGTAGCTTTTGCCGAAGAACGAAGTTACATTCGGGAAAAAGTAGAATGCGCCTTCGGGCAGGTTAACCGTAATACCCGGTATCTCTTTTAATAATTCGTACACGATGTCACGGCGTTTCTGGAACTGCTCGCGCATGGCGTGCACGGTTTCCAGTCCGCCGGTATAAGCAGCAACGCCCGCTTTCTGGGTGATAGAGCAGGTGCCCGAGGTAATCTGCCCCTGTAGTTTATCGCAGGCGGCAGCAATCTCGCTATTGCTTGCGGTGTAGCCAATGCGCCAGCCCGTCATGGCGAAAGCCTTGCTCCAGCCGTTCACAATGATTACGCGGTCTTTGATATAATCGAATTGGGCGATAGATTCGTGCCCGCCGATGAAGTTGATGTGCTCGTAGATCTCATCGCTAAGGATGTAGATATCCGGGTGTTTTTCAAAAACTTTGGCCAGGCTTTCCAGTTCGGCTTTGCCGTAAACGCTTCCGGTAGGGTTACATGGCGACGAGAACATAAACAGCTTCGTTTTCGGCGTAATGGCCGCTTCCAATTGCTCCGCAGTAATCTTGAAGTTGTTTTCAACCGTGGTATCTATGAAAACGCTCACGCCTTCGGCCAGTTTCACAATTTCGGAGTACGATACCCAGTAAGGTGTAGGGATAATCACCTCTTCGCCGGGGTTCACCAGCGAAAGCACGGCATTGGCAAGCGCCTGTTTGGCACCGGTTGATACTACTATTTGGTTATCGGTAAAATCGAGGTTGTTTTCGTTCTTCAGTTTGGCAACTACGGCCTTGCGCAGGTCGGGGTAACCGGCTACAGGGGTGTAGTAGGTAAAATTCTTGTCCATAGCTGTTTTAGCAGCTTCCTTAATATGCTCGGGGGTGTGAAAATCAGGCTCGCCGAAGCTGAGGCTGATCACATCAACGCCTTTGGCCGCCAGTTCGCGACCCATTTTTGCCATTTTAATGGTCTGGGATTCCGACAGGTTGTTTATCCTGTTACTTAATGCGCTCATATAAATTGTGTTATTGCGGCAAATATAGAAAAATCTATTGCTGGTAATGTCGCCTTTTCGAAACTCATCTGACATTGTATTAAGTTGAGTTTTTTATCACGCAAAGTCGCCAAGGCCGCAAAGTGATGCGTTTAAGATTCTTTGCGGCTTCGCGACTTTGCGCGAAACTAATTTCTGCTTACATCGATTGAAGATTTAAAAAGCAAAGACAGTAGCACTTAGGTTAGGTTCGGCCCCGCTTTCCCTCCAAGCCGCCGATAGAGGCTGGCTTTCCGTACAATCGGGTTTAAGTGGGTAGGTCTGTGCTCGACTTCAATATGCTTCCATACAATTCGTCATTCTGTCCGAAGGAGTCCCACGGACAGAATGACGGGATAAGTTAACCGGCTTATCAAACAATTAACTACATTGCTTCAAAATAATACACCAATGCGCCGCCGTATAAATATTGCCCTAATCCTAATCCTTATCCTGACCATTTCGGCATGCGCACAAAAGCCCGCAGATAAAGCATCCTCGACACCAAGCCCCAAACCAACCGCCCCAAAACTCAAAAATATCACTTACGCCAATGGCTCAACCAAAGTAATCCACGTATTCGTAGCCCTTTGCGATAACAAATACCAGGGCATAGTGCCCGTACCGAAAGCCATAGGCAACGGGCAGGACCCCGAAACCAACCTGTATTGGGGATGCGATAACGGCGTGCGCACTTACTTCAAAAAAAGCAAGGAATGGCAGCTGCTTAAAAAGGTGAAAATGAAAGGGATGATTATGGAGCGGCTAGTGTTCAAGCACCGCAGTAAGGATACCTATCTGGTTGCCGATGCCTGGGATGGCCGGTCCATCGAAAAGACTACTGAAGATTTCTTGTATAGCTGCGCCGGGCAATTGAAAGATACCATCCATTATAATAAGCGGGTAATAGGCATTGGCGGCAATGCGCAATTGCTGGCCTATATAGGGCACGATGGCTTGATGGATTTCGGCATGGCGGATAAATTTCACAATACCGACGGCCAAACGCGCGATTGCATCATTTTGGCCTGTATCAGTAAAAGCTATTTTAAAGGCTACATAAGCACCGCAAAAGCCAACCCGCTGATTTGGACAACCGGCCTCATGTGCCCCGAAGCATACACCCTGCACGATGCCATCACCGGCTACCTGAATAACGAACCCACACAAAAGATAAGGAGCAGGGCAGTAGCGGCCTATGTAAAGTACCAGAAATGCAGCGTTAATGCCGCATCGAACTTGCTGGTATCGGGGTTTTGATAGCTCCATGCCGCCATTACCCATGAACCATCATCTATGAACTAAAATCCTTAAATTCGCCCAATGAATTTTTCATCAAAGCTGCTGGAAGATGCCGTTGCCGAATTTGCCAAATTGCCGGGCGTGGGCCAAAAAACCGCCTTGCGCCTGGTGCTGCACCTGCTTGGCCGCGAAAAAGAGGAGGTGGCCCGCTTTAGCACAGCGGTAAATCGTTTGCGCAACGAAATACAGTTCTGCGGCACCTGCCATAATATATCTGATAGTGCCATTTGCGAAATATGTTCTTCCAAAAAACGCGACCATTCCCTGGTTTGCGTGGTAGAGGACACCCGCGATGTAATGGCCATAGAGAACACCAATCAGTACAATGGCGTGTACCATGTGCTAGGCGGCCTTATTTCGCCTATGGACGGTGTTGGTCCGTCTGATTTACAGGTAGATACGCTTGTAGAAAGGTTGAAAGACGGTGAGGTTAAAGAAATCATATTTGCCCTTAGCGCAACCATGGAGGGCGATACCACTATATTTTACCTGCACAAGCGCTTAAAACAATTCGATATAAATATCTCAACCATTGCCCGTGGCATAGCTTTTGGTGGTGAATTGGAGTACGTTGACGAGATTACGTTAGGAAGGTCTATCGTAACCAGGGTTCCGTACCAAAATTCATTATCCTGATAGCTTATGAAACTCTCTGTTATTGTAGTTAATTACAATATGTGCGCCTTGTTGAAAGCGTCGCTAGGCTCTTTAGTGAAATCTTGTAAACATATTGATTATGAGATGATTGTGATTGACGATGCTTCTGAAGACCGCTCGGTAAAGATGCTACAAAGCGAGTTCCCCAAAGCTGATATCATCGTGAACGCGAAGCATTTAGGTACTGCCAAAAGCCGTAACCTTGGGCTGACGCAAGCTAAAGGAGAGTATGTTTTACTGGTCAGTGCGGATACAATTACCGCCAGCAATGCGCTGGAAGGCACCCTCTCTTTTATGGATAACCACGAACATGCAGGCGGCGTAGGCATCAGGATGCTTACCCCACAGGGGCGTTTCCTGCATATATCCCGCAGGGGTTTCAACCGGGCCTGGGAGGCTTTTTTTAAGCTTACGGGGTTAGCGCGACATTTCACCAAATCGAGGTTGTATAAAAACGGCAAAGATAATTGGGTGGATGAGTTCGAAACCGCCGAGGTTGACGTAATAAACGGCGCGTTCATGCTGCTGCGCCGAGACGTGGTAAATGAAATAGGCGGGCTGGACGAACGCCTGAGCATGTTCGGCCACGATATCGACCTGTCGTACCGCATCAGGCTCGCCGGCTATAAAAATTACTATTACCCCAAAAGCTATATCCTCAATTTCCGTAAACAACAAAGCGCCAAATTTACCTGGGACTACATCAGGCATTTTTATGGTGCTATGATTATATTCGCCGCCAAATACCTGTTCCGTATGCCCGAGATAAAAATACCGGAAGTACCGCAGCTGTTTGCCCCGAACTATGAACTGGAAAAATAAGGTAGTCATCATCACCGGTGCTTCATCAGGCATCGGTAAATCCCTCGCTATAGAACTTGCCAGCCGCGGCGCCAACCTGGTGCTGGGCGCGCGCCATTTCGTAAACCTCTGCACCATTGCCCAAAATATCGAAAGCCATCAAAAGGTACGCGCCGTTGCCGTGCAATGCGATGTGACGGTGGAACAGGATTGCGCAATGCTGGTAAAACAGGCCATGCTCACTTTCGGCAGGGTAGATGTACTCGTCAATAATGCGGGCATCAGCATGCGGGCGCTCTTCAAAGATGTTGACCTAAAGGTGCTCAAAAGCCTGATGGACGTAAACTTTTGGGGCACCGTATATTGCACCAAATACGCCTTGCCCGAGATTACCAAAACCCAGGGGAGCATCGTTGCTGTATCTTCAATAGCAGGCTATAAGGGCCTGCCGGGCCGCGCAGGTTACTCGGCCAGCAAATATGCCATGAATGGTTTTATGGATGCCCTGCGGGTAGAAAATCTTAAAACCGGCGTTCACATTATGGTGGCCTGCCCTGGCTTCACGGCTTCGAATATCCGCAATACGGCCCTTGATAAAAGCGGTACCGAGCAAGGCGAAAGCACGCTGGAAGAAAATAAGATGATGACCTCCGAAGCCGTCGCTAAAATCATCGCTGGTGGCATCGAAAACCGCAGCCGCACGCTCATCATGACCACCCAGGGCAAACTCACCGTATTCCTCAGTAAATTCTTCCCGGCGTTTTTAGACACACAGGTTTATAAAGTGTTTTCTAAGGAAAGGAATGCCTTGCTTCATTGAGTCATTAGTTCATTGGTAGGAGTTGGCCTGTAATTCCGTTTCTCCTCCACCCATGTCATCCCGAACGAGCCGAGCAGGCCTGTGCGCAGGAGCGAGGAGGGAACTTATGCGGGATGCGGATCACCGCCTCACAGCGTATAATCAAAAAGAGCCCCGTCGTTTACAAAAACCTGTACGTGATAAAATTTATCCGCAGATAGCTTGTATTCAAAAAACACGGTGATTTGATTTTTTCCATATTCTATAAAGAAAAAATTCTCCAATCCTTCTGACGCGTTGGTATCCACTGTTATCTTTAAGGTTGCTCCTGATTTCAGGTCCTCATAATAAAAACCTGGTTCTAACACCACAAAAAGCAGTTCATCGGTAGTGTTGGTGAGCCTCAAATTGAGCTTCCTTACTGGATCTGTTTCCATTTTTTAAATCTAAGTTTTGTCATCCCGAACGAGCGGCGCTGGAATGTGTGCAGGGGCGAGGTGGGAACTTGTTGGTTGTGCAAGGTCGCAACTTTGCATGATTGCTTTGCATATCCAACAAGATTTCTCACTCGTACCTCGTTTCGAAATGACAAATTGGTTAAAGACCCACTCGCAAATACCAATGACTCAATGACCCAATGACTCAATGAAAATACTCACTTTACTCATATCCAGCACAATCCTCCCATCTTCATCCCTTTCAAACATCGGCACGAATTTGGCATCCCAAACCATATCGGCGTAGGTGTAAGAAGTTCGCGAATGCACGGTTTGCGAAAAGGTATCGTCGAAGGCTTTGAGCAGCACCGAGAATGATGCCTGGGTGCGTTCCAGTTCTTCGGCGGTGATATCGGCGAGGGGGCTGTTGTCGTCAAGCGGGTGTACTATCGTCCAGTTGAGGGTGAGGATGCTCACCTTAGAGCGTTCCAGTTCCAGCGGGAAAAAACGGCGGGTTGCTTTGCCATCTACGATTTCGTTGTAGGAGAAAACCACCTCCACCTCTAAATCGATAAGCACGTTCTTGCGCAGGTTCGACATACGAAACATCAGGCCTTTGCCATCGCCCCGGTAAGGGCTCACCAATAGATTTTCGCTATAAACAATTTTGGCCGAGGGTTTGGAGAAACGCCCGTAAAGCAAGCCCGTAGCCAATGCGAAGGCTAACAAGCCAATCATCGATTCGATGGCCGCTACGCTGTTGGCCACCACGCCGTGCGGACTGAGATGCCCGTAACCCACCGTACTAATGGTTTGCGCGGAAAAGAAAAAGGCATCCAAAAAATGGCCCAACCCGTTGGTGCCGGTAGAGCCGTCGAGGCTATCCATGCCTATCAGGGTATAAATACTGGCGAAGAACAGGTTAGCGAGCAGATAACCGCTCAGTATGATTAGCCAGAATTTGCCCCAACTCATTTTGATGAGGGTGTGGTAATTATCGGCGGTATTGAAAGGGGAGAGGCCTTTGCGCCGCACGTTTACCGAGCCATCTTTATTAATGAGCGGCTGGCTTTTGATTACCGGCTGGGGGCCGAAGCCAAGGTCGTTCTCTGGGTTTACTTTCTGCTCTTTTATCGCCATATTAATTCGGGTGCTGGGCTATGCTCGTAAAATTATCATTCTGCTTGCTTTTAGTGAAAAGTATTTCCATATTTGCCATACAAAAGAAAATGAAAGCATTGAACAACAATTGGTGGTGGCTTAACGAAAATTCGTAAGGCAGCCTCATTTTTTGTTTTTTACAGATATACAGAAGGGTTGCCGCAAGGTAGCCCTTTTTTTATGCCAAGCCCCCCGGCCCCCTGAAGGGGGAGTAGGATATAAAATTTATAAATCAAAAGCTCCCCCTTCAGGGGGTTGGGGGGCTTGAGTTAGCGCATCATGAAACAGATACTTAACCATCTATTCGAACACAAAACATTCAGCCGCGAGCAATCGAAAGAAATTTTGAAGAACATCGCCCTGGGTAAATACAACAACTCGCAAATGGCCGCGTTCATGACGGCCTATTGCATGCGCAGCATTACCGTGAACGAGCTCGAAGGCTTCCGCGATGCCATGCTGGAGCTTTGCCTGCCTATAGACCTGCAGGCGGGCGAACTGATAGACCTTTGCGGCACCGGCGGCGATGGCAAGGATACCTTTAATATCTCTACGCTGGCATCCTTCGTAGTAGCAGGAGCCGGCTATAAGGTGGCTAAGCATGGTAATTACGGCGTATCCTCGGGCTGCGGCTCGTCCAATGTAATGGAGCACCTGGGTTACGTGTTTACCAACGATGTGGATAA
Organism: Mucilaginibacter sp. P1_D10; assembly: GCF_056406215.1. NCBI lineage: Bacteria > Pseudomonadati > Bacteroidota > Sphingobacteriia > Sphingobacteriales > Sphingobacteriaceae > Mucilaginibacter > Mucilaginibacter sp. P1_D10. The sequence goes on from NZ_JBFUAP010000003.1 coordinate 416,691, forward strand.
GCTGAAAAGCAGTATCGATAAGGCCAATATTTGTTTCCTGCATGCGCCGCTGTTCCACCCGGCTATGAAAACCGTTGCGCCTATCCGCAGGGAACTGGGCGTTAAAACGTTCTTCAATATGCTTGGCCCCATGGTAAATCCTGCAAAGCCGGGCAACCAACTGGTAGGGGTGTTTAACCTGGAGTTGGCGCGGGTGTATGCCTACCTGTACCAAAAGTCGGGTATCAAATACACCATATTGAATGCATTGGATGGTTACGACGAGATATCGCTCACCTGCGATTTCAAGACCTTTTCTGCCGAAGGCGAAAAGATAAACACTATTGAGAGCCTGGGTTTTGAGAAATTGCAGGAGAGCCAGATTACCGGAGGCCACACCGTGGCCGATTCGGCAGATATATTCATGAAAGTGCTGAACGATGAAGCCACCAAAGCGCAAACCAGCGTGGTGCTCAGCAATGCGGCCATGGCCATTAAAACCATGTCGCCCGGCAAAAGCTTCGCCGATAGTTTTTACGAGGCCGAGCAATCGTTGGTAAGCAAAAAAGCGTTGCAAAGTTTCAAGAACCTGATTGCCAACTAAGATGAGAGTAAAAGTTTGCGGCTTAAAGTACCCCGAAAATATAAATGCCGTGGCGGCGTTATCGCCGGACTTTATGGGTTTTATATGCTACAGCCGCTCGCCCAGGTTCATAGGCGAGCTGGATGAGGATATCTTAACCCTGCTGCCCGACCATATCCTTAAAACGGGCGTGTTCGTAAACGCATCTATCGAGCGGGTGAACAAAACCATCAATAAGTACGATTTTGAGGCGGTGCAACTACATGGGGTAGAAAGCCCTGAGTATTGCGCCATGCTGCGCAGCAAAGTCATCGTAATAAAAGCCTTCGGTGTAGACGAGCAATTCGATTTCGGCAGGTTGGAGGCTTATGCGAACAAGGTGGATTTTTTCCTGTTCGATACCAAAACGCCGGCGCATGGTGGCTCGGGCCTGAGTTTCGACTGGGCCATACTGAACCAATACACGGGCGACACCCCCTTCTTTCTATCGGGCGGCTTAGGCCTCGATAACCTGCACGAAGTGGCCAACATTAAGCACCCGATGCTGCAAGGGGTAGATTTGAACAGTAAGTTCGAATCGGCACCGGCGATAAAGGACATAGATAAACTAAAAAAGGCATTCAATACCATAAAAAATATTTAAGAGCGATGAAATACGGCGTAAACGAACAGGGCTACTATGGCGATTTTGGCGGGGCCTACATACCAGAAATGCTATACCCCAACGTAGAAGAACTGCGACAGGAATACGTAAAAGTAATGGAAGACCCCGGTTTTAAGGCCGAGTTCGATCAGTTGCTGCGCGATTACGTGGGCCGTCCTTCGCCCTTGTACCACGCCAAACGGTATTCGGAAAAATATGGGGCGAACATCTTTTTCAAACGGGAGGACCTGAACCACACCGGTTCGCACAAGATAAATAACGCCATCGGGCAGATATTGCTGGCCGAACGTTTAGGCAAAAAACGCATTATAGCCGAAACCGGCGCGGGGCAGCATGGTGTGGCCACTGCAACTGTTTGCGCTTTAAAAGGCATCGAATGCGTGGTGTATATGGGCGAGATAGATATGGCACGGCAGGCACCCAACGTATCGCGCATGAAGATGCTGGGCGCTAAGGTAGTGCCGGCAACATCGGGCAGTAAAACGCTTAAAGATGCCACAAACGAGGCCCTGCGCGATTGGATAGGTAACCCGGTTGATACGCATTACATCATCGGCTCGGTAGTTGGGCCTTACCCATATCCGGATATGGTGGCCAAATTCCAGTCTATCATCTCCCTCGAAGCAAGAAAACAATTATTAGAGCAAACCGGCAGCGAGTTGCCGCAATACGTAATGGCCTGCGTTGGCGGCGGCAGCAACGCCATGGGCATGTTCTACCATTTTTTGGATGATGAAAACGTAAAGCTGGTAGCCGTAGAAGCAGCGGGCAAAGGCGTGGATAGCGGGCATTCCGCAGCCACCACTTTCCTGGGCAAAGAGGGCGTACTGCACGGTAGCCGCACCATACTGATGCAAACCGCAGATGGGCAGGTAGAGGAGCCGTACTCTATTTCGGCGGGTTTAGATTATCCCGGCATCGGTCCACAGCACGCGCACCTGTATAAGATAAACCGCGCGAAATACGTAAGCATCACCGATGATGAAGCCCTGCAAGCCGGCCTGCTTTGCTCGCAGATGGAAGGCATCATCCCCGCTATAGAAACCGCGCACGCACTGGCCTACCTGGAGAAAATGACCTTCGAGAAAGGCGACAACGTAGTTATCTGCCTATCGGGCAGGGGCGATAAGGATTTGGATACATATATTAAATACTTTGGGTATTAAGGGAGGGGTTGATTAAGTGAATGGTGAGTGGTTGCGCAGTGGCAGAAATGCAAAGAACCACTCACCGCTCTCTATTTACCACTCACCAACTCACTGTATCATAACCGAACACTAACTGTCACGCTTACGGACAATTCTTATAACCCCGATTGTTTGCAAGATGTTTATAATCAATTGTTTAAGTAATTGGTATAGCTTTTAACTTTATAAGGCCAAAATCGGCCTTATGTTAAAAAATTACTTCAAAATAGCCTGGCGCAATATCCGTCGCCATAAAGGTTACTCTATCATAAATATTTCGGGCTTAAGCGTGGGTATTGCAGCTTGCCTGCTCATATTCGTTATTCTGCAGTTCGAGCTTAGCTTCAACACCAGCTTTACTAATTACAAAAGCCTTTATCATGTGGTAACACAGCAAATGGGCGAGGATGGTACCACCTATAATCCGGGCGTATCTGTTCCTGCCCTCGATGCTTTGCGCAACGATTTCCCGCAGGTAAAATTTGCTGCGTTGAACTCCAGCTATGGCAGCCAGTTAACTGTACCGGGGAACGATCCTACCAACGCCGCCAATGATAAAAAGTTTACCGAGCCTATTGGCGTATTCTTTATGGAGCCGCAGTTCTTCGATATTTTTCAATTGGACTGGATGGCCGGCGATAAAAGCGTTTTAAAGCAGCCAAATATGGTAGTGATTGACAAAAGCACCGCTACCAAATACTTTGGCGACTGGAAACAAGCTGTTGGCAAAACGCTGAAAATGGATAACGTTTTAACGCTGAAAGTAGCCGGTATAATAGCAGATGCGCCGGAAAACAGCGATTTTCCGCTAAAGATAATGGTATCTTACATTACCTGGAAAGACCATCCGAAAGACTATAATTACAGCAACGAATGGGGCTCGTTAAGCAGCAATCACCAAATATTTGCCCAACTACCGGGAAATATGACGGCAGCAAATATGGATAAGCAACTCATAGGCTTTACCGCAAAGTACAGCGAGGATAAAACTAAAGTAACCCGCGCGCATTTTTTACAGCCTTTGGATAATATGCATTTTGATACCCGTTTTGGCAACACCATTGGCGACCATAGCACCAGTATGGCAACCTTGCGTATACTTGGGCTTATTGCCATACTTATCATTGTAATGGCATCCATTAACTTTATAAACCTGTCTACCGCGCAATCGGTAAGTCGTTCAAAAGAAGTTGGTATCCGCAAGGTGTTGGGCAGCACCCGTCAGCAACTGATCTTCCAGGTAATAGGGGAGACTACACTTATCGTAATATTTTCAGTTTTAATTGCTATCGCCATAGGCAAGCTCGCGTTACCATACCTTAAAAACATTGCCAGCGTGCCTGATGACATCGGTTTATTTAACATGGGCACCGTGTTGTTCCTGTTGTTAACCACACTGGCGGTTATCGTGTTATCGGGTATATATCCTGCGCTTATCGTATCAGGCTTTAAACCTATACTGGCTATTAAAAATAAAATCACGGCAGCTTCGGTTGGTGGCATCCCTTTACGCAGGGCCCTGGTAGTTGGCCAGTTTGTTATTGCGCAGTTCCTCATCATCGGTACGCTGATAGCTGTTAAGCAAATGAATTATGTTAACGATGCCGACCTGGGGTTCAATAAAAGCGCTGTATTGATATTGCCCGGCTATACCGATAGCATCAGCCTGGGCAAAATACAAACCTTTAAACAGCAACTGCTGCAAAACCCGCAGGTAAAATCGGTAAGCTTTGCTTCGGATCCACCGTCGTCAGAAAATAATTGGGGATCTAATTTCTATTACAACAACGATAACAAGGGCGCCACGTTTGCTACTTTCCTGAAATATGGTGATGCCGATTACTTTAAAACTTTCGGCTTTAAATTTGTGGCCGGTAAAGGTTACGACCCTGCCGATACCGTTCGCCAGGTGGTAGTGAACGAAACGCTGATACACAAACTGGGCGTAAAAAGGGCTGAAGATGCTATTGGCAAAACGCTGAAAACAGGCGGCATGAGATCATGGGCCACTATTACCGGCGTGGTGAAAGATTTCAAAACTAACTCCATGCGTGATGCTGTTAAGCCGATAACTATTGCGCCACTCAAGCAATTCGAATCATTGGCTGCTGTGAAAATAGAAACCAGGAACCTTTCTAAAACAACGGCCGATATCAAAGCCCTATGGGAGAAAACCTATCCCGAGTATGCCTATACCGGCTACTTCCTTGATGAGAATATTGCGAAATTTTACGAGCAGGAAAACAAGCTGGCATTGGTGTATAAGATCTTCGCCGGCATCGCTATTTTTATTTCCTGCCTTGGTTTATACGGCTTAGTATCGTACATGGCAGTGCAACGCACCAAAGAAGTAGGTGTGCGTAAGGTGTTAGGCGCATCGGTTGCCAACATCGTGTTTATGTTCTCCAAAGAATTCTTATTACTGATAGGTGTCGCTTTTGTAATTGCTGTGCCTGTGTCCTGGTACATGATGTCGGAGTGGCTGCAAAATTTTGCATATCGAATACCCATTACACCCGGCGTGTTCGTACTTGCCATTATAGGTTCCATTACCATAGCCTGGCTAACTGTTGCCTACAAAGCCGTAAAAGCCGCACTGGTAAACCCGGTGAAGAGTTTGAAGAGTGAATAAGGGTTCATGGTTGATAGTTCATGGTTCATAGGAAAAGAAAAATCTGCCATGAACCATCAACTAACGGCCATCTACCATGAACTATGAACCATCAACTATGAACTAATTATGATAAAGAACTATTTTAAAATCGCCTGGCGTAATTTGTGGAAGAACAAAATTTCGTCGATAATAAATATGGTGGGGCTTTCCGTTGGGATGGCTGCCTGTATTGTTATCCTGTTATTTGTTTCGTACGAGAAGAGCTTTGATAGCTTTCACGGCGAAAACATTGTGAGGTTAAACGAAGTGCAAAAATTCCCGGGGATGGCGGCATCGCAAAAAGTGGCTTTATCTATGTACCCGATGGCACCTGCCCTAAAGGCGGAGTTTCCGGAGGTGAAAGATTATACCCGGGTAAAGTGGGATGCGAAATATCAGCTTACTTACAACGAACAAAGGGTTTTTGTGCCACAGGCCTTCGCGGTCGATTCATCGTTTTTTAACATCTTTAAATTTGAAGTAGTTAAGGGCAATGCAATTGATGCGATCACAAAGCCAAACAGCATTGCTATTACACAGCAAACCGCCGAAAAACTTTTTGGTAAGGAAGATCCGATAGGGAAAATAATAAATCATTACGGGGGCGATACGGTGAAATTTACGGTAACAGCCGTTATGGCAAATATCCCCCAAAACTCTCAGCTACAATTTGATGCTTTGTACTCCTTAGCCGGCATCCATCAAAAGTGGATGGATAACTGGGGTGGCAATTGGCTAAATACCTATCTTAAAGTAACTCCCGGTACAAATTTAAGTGCGTTTGAGGCTAAGATGCCCGCCTTTCTGAAGAAACATATGAACGGCGATAACTGGAAATATTACGAATTGTTTTATTTGCCGCTAAAAGATGTGCACGCCGGTTCTGCAGATATTGGGCTAGATTACTTAAACTTTCAGAAGTTCGACCAGAAATCAACCAATATGTTTGCAATCATTGCCATCATTGTGTTGATCATCGCCTGCGTTAATTTCATGAACCTTTCTACCGCGCGCTCTGCCGATAGGGCTAAAGAGGTAGGTATTCGCAAATCCATCGGAGCCAACCGGCCTCAGCTGGCTTTACAGTTTTTGGGCGAAACTATTTTGTTGTCGTTACTGGCATTGCTGTTGGCCATCGCCTTGGTAGCGCTGGCGTTGCCTTATGTAAATAACCTAAGCCTGCGTAATATCTCGCTGCCTGTATTTAGTAAACCGCTATTCCTGCCTCTGATTATATTAAGTACTATAGGCGTAGGCATACTATCAGGCGCCTACCCGGCGTTGTTCCTGTCTTCTTTTCAGCCGGTGAAGGTGTTAAAGGGCTCGGTAGAAATAGGTAAAAATAAAGGGACGCTGCGCAATATATTGGTTGTTGCGCAATTTACCAGTGCGGTTTTCCTGATGATCGCCACGGTATTTGTAGTGAAGCAGTTGCAATTTATGCAGGGAAAAGATCCTGGTTTTACCCGTGAGCAAATGGTAACTATTCCGCTTGATAGGATTTCCGGCCAAAAGTACCAGCTATTTAAACAACAGCTATCAAACAGTACACTCGTAGCAGGCGTTACCGCCTCTCAGGATCAGTTGGGGAGTCATCTGGACCAGTCGGGGGTTAACTTTAAGTATAACGATTCGCCGGTAAGGGAAATGGCCGCAACACAGCTTATAGTAGATAATGATTACTTAAAAGTGTACGGCATTAAAATGGCAGAAGGGAAGAATTTCTCTTCGGAAAAATCTGCTAACGGCCGGGAGTATATTATTAACGAAGCCATGGCGAATGAACTTTTAAAAGATCACCCTAAGGCTACACAGGCTTCGTTAATAGGCCAGCGGTTCGGTTACGATTCATTGGGCGTTATCACGGGTATATGTAAAAACTTTAATTTTAACTCCCTGCATTTTAAAGTTGAAAATTTATTTATTGTAAACCAGGATCAGTGGGGATTCCGGACTGTTTCTGTAAAAATAAAACCGGGCAAGTCAAAGGAAGCAGTGGCGTTTATAACAAATACCTGGAAGGAAATAAATCCCGATCACCCTTTTGAGTACCAGTTCCTCGACGATCATTTCGCGGAAGTTTACCGCGCCGACAACCAGGTAAGCAAAATTGTGGGAATCCTCGCCGGCTTAGCTATCCTGATCTCGTGCCTTGGTTTATTCGGCCTTGCATCCTTCTCAGCAGAAAAACGGGTTAAAGAGATAGGCGTGCGCAAAGTGTTGGGCGCATCGGTACAAAACATAGTGCTGCTGTTATCAACGCACTTTATAAAATTGGTATTGATATCAAACCTCATTGCCTGGCCGCTTGCGTGGTACGCTATGAATCTGTGGCTCAAAGATTTTGCCTATCACATCAGCATATCCTCAGGCACGTTTGTTTTCGTGGCGATTTTATCGGTGTTCATCGCCCTGTTAACCATCAGTTTCCAATCGGTAAAAGCAGCGATAGCTAATCCGGTGAAGAGTTTGAAGAGCGAATAAAGGATTTGTCATTGAGTCATTAGGTCATTGAGTCATTTGGACTAGTGGCCAATAAACAAATGACTCAATGACAACGAAGTGAATGACCCAATGACAAAACGATATGATAAAGAACTACCTTAAAACAGCATGGCGCAGCCTGCTTCGCAATAAAAGCTATACCATAATCAACATCACCGGCCTTGCCATTGGCATTGCAGCCTGTTTGCTGATATTTTTGGTGGTGCATTTCGAAACCAGTTTCGATAACTATCACGCCAAAAAAGACCATATCTACCGCGTAATTACCGAAAGGCATACGCCCGATGGTATCAAATATAAAGGCGGTGTACCCATGCCGGTTGCGCCTGCGCTCAGGGTTGATTATGCGCAATTGCCGCAAGTAGCGTCCGTTTTCAACAACTACGATTTGCAGATGAACGTTGCCGATGCGCGCACGGGGGAGGTGAAAAAATTCAACGACGATGATGTGTACTTTGCCGAACCTCAAATGTTTAAAATATTCGACTTTGAATGGCTCGATGGTGATAAAAAAAGCGCATTGACAGAACCGAATACCGTTATCCTTTCGCAGCGTGTTGCCGAGAAATACTTCGGCAAATGGCAGGATGCAATTGGTAAAACAGTGCGTTGCGATAATAAAATAGACCTGAAAGTTACCGGGGTATTGAAGAACCATCCCGCCAATACCGACCTGCCTATAGACATTGCCGTATCGTACAGCACTATAAAAAATACGGGCTACATGCAAAATCTTGCAGACTGGGGTAGCAACCTAAGTGCGCATGCCTGCTTTATCTTACTGCCCGATAATGTAAGCCCTGCAAGTTTTAATAGCTTTTTAAAATCATTCGTAAAAAAGTATAAGCCTGAGAAAGACAATAAGGACTTTTTGAAACTGCAGGCCTTTACAGACATGCACTACGATAGTAAAGTGCCCATTTTCAGCGGGCAGGTATTCAGTAAAGATTTAATCAAAACCATCAGCCTCATCGGGATTTTCCTGTTGGTGATTGCCTGTGTTAACTTCATTAATCTCGCTACCGCGCAGGCGGTAAACCGTTCTAAAGAAGTTGGCATCCGTAAGGTATTAGGCAGCGGCCGTAAACAGCTCATTCTGCAATTCATCAGCGAAACTTTTATTATCACCCTTATATCGGTTGGGTTAGGCATTGGGTTGAGCGAGGCTGTGTTGCCGTCATTAAACAACCTGCTGGAAGTACAGCTGAATGCCAATTTCCTGGCAAGCAGCGATATCATCCTGTTTCTGATTGCTGTGATAGTAGGCGTTACGCTTTTGTCGGGGCTTTATCCGGCGGTTGTACTCTCGGGCTTTAACCCTATTGCGGCTTTAAAAAATAAGATCAGCAGTGCCAAGAGCGGCGGCGTTACCCTTAGGCGCAGTTTGGTGGTATTGCAATTTGGCATTGCCCAGGTTTTGGTTATCGCAACTATAGTAGTGATAAGCCAGCTCGATTATTTTAAAAACAGCCCCTTGGGTTTTGACAAAGAAGCGGTTATAACGGTGCCTTTAGCTTCGGATAGTGTTAGCCGACTTAAACTCACTGCACTACGTAACGAGATTATCAAACAGCCCGGCGTGCAGGATTTTAGCTTTAGTTACGGCAGCCCCTCTGATGATAAAAATTGGGGCACAAGCTTTAAGTATAACGACGCGCAGGAAAATGCTGATTTCAAAGCCAGTTTAAAATGGGCCGATGAAGGATATTTTAAATTGTACGGAATGACCTTTGTTGCCGGTCGCCCGTATGTCAAAAGCGACACGCTGCGGGAGTTTGTTATAAACGAGGCGATGGTGAAAAGCCTTGGCGTAAAAGATGCGAAAGACGTTATTGGCAAAAATATCAACATTTGGGATAGGAGAGCAGCCCGGATAGTAGGGGTGGTGAAGGATTTCAACACCGTATCTCTGCGCGACCAGGTGCCACCCGTGATTATGGGTGCCTGGACAGACCAATACGAAGTAGCTAACATCAAGCTTAAACCCGGCAACGTCAAACAAACCCTTGCCGGTATAGAACAGGTTTGGAGCAGCACCTTCCCGGAAAATATTTACGAGTACAAATTTTTGGATGACAAGATTGCCAACTTCTATAAAAAAGAAGATCAGCTATCGGTGCTGTACAAAATCTTCGCAGGCATTGCGATATTCATCTCATGCCTTGGTTTATACGGTATGGTATCGTTTATGGCCGTGCAGCGCACCAAAGAAGTGGGCATCCGCAAAACGCTTGGCGCATCGGTGGGCAATATCGTTTACCTGTTCTCTAAAGAATTTACCCTGCTAATTGTAGTGGCCTTTGTAATTGCCGCGCCGGTTGCCTGGTACTTTATGCAACAATGGCTGCAAGGGTTTACCTATCGCATTACCCCCGGCGCGGGCGTATTCGTACTAACTATTTCGCTATCCATCATCATCGCATGGCTAACGGTTGGTTACAAAGCAATAACGGCCGCACTGGTAAATCCGGTGAAGAGCTTGAAAAGCGAATGATTTTTTCATTGAGTCATTGGGTCATTAAGTCATTTGTACTTGCGGCCAATGACTCAATGACAACGAAGTGAATGACTCAATGATTAAAATATTATGATAAAGAACTATTTAAAAACAGCGTGGCGCAATTTGTTGCAAAACAAAGCCACATCATTCATCAGCATAGCCGGGCTGGCAGTCGGTATTTGCTGTTTCCTTTTACTGGCAACGTACCTCATCAACGAGTTAAGGTACGACCGTTTCCACGAAAAGGCCGATCAAATAGTACGCGTTGCTTACACCTATAAATCTGCCGATGATAAAGAAGGGCGTTACCTGGCAGTTACCCAAACCGCTGTAGTACCGGTTTACAAGCAGGAAATCACGGAGATTGCGGATGGCACCCGCGTTTTCAACTACTCGGGTAACGGGCCGGCGGCGGTACAGTATGCCGACAAGATATTTAACGAGAAAAGCATGCTGGCAGCCGACGCATCCTTTTTTAAGATGTTCAGCTTCAATTTCATCAAGGGCAATGCAAAAGATGCTCTATCAGATCCTTTGTCTATTGTCATCAGCGAATCTACCGCTAAAAAGTATTTTGGCAGCGACGACCCAATAGGGAAGATAATTAAGGTAAACGAAAGCCATAATCTGATGGTGACCGGCGTAGTAGAGGATGTGCCCGCCTATTCGCAGATTAAGTTTGATATGATAGCCAACTCGGCCATTATGCCCGGCATAAAAGAGCTTAAATGGAGCTCGGCAAGCAACTATTCGTACTTTTTGCTGAAACCCGGTGCAGATGTTAATGCCCTACAGGCAAAAATGAATGCCTACATCAAAAACATCCTGAAGGAACAGAACAGGGATGCCGTTACTTTATACACGCTGGAGCCTCTTACCAGTGTGCACTTATACTCAAACGCACTATACAGCCTGGAGGCCGCAGGCAGCATTAAGTATATTTATATATTGGGCATTGTGGCCGTAGTGTTGCTGCTTTTGGCTTGCGTAAACTTCCTTAACCTGGTTACGGCCCGGTCGGCAGAGCGCGCGCGCGAAATTGGCGTACGCAAAGTTATGGGTGCATTACGCGGGCAACTCTTCGTTCAGTTTATTATGGAGGCCGGTATTATTACGCTGTTTTCCTTACTGGCGGGCGTGGTTTTGCTATATGTACTTTTCCCATCGTTCAGCACCTTTACCGGCCAGCAACTGGGTTTTAAAACCTGGAATACCACCTGGCTGATAGAGGCACTTGTTGCCGTGTTTGTTTTGGTAACGCTGTTGGCAGGTACATACCCGTCCCTGTTCTTATCCGCATTTAAGCCAATTGTAACCTTAAAAGGCAAAGTATCGGGCCAACCCGGTGGTAATATGCTGCGTAAATCATTGGTTATCTTTCAATTTGTAGTGTCGGTGTTCTTTATTATCAGCACGCTGATAGCAGGTAGCCAGTTGCGTTACATGCAAAGCTTAAACACAGGTATCAATCGCGAACAGGTGATGGTGCTTGATATCGGCGGCATCCCGTACAACAATATCGCGGCCTTTAAAAGCGAGATAAACCAGCAAACAGGCGTGTTAGGCTCAACCGCCAGTTACGACTCGCCGGTAGATGTGCGGGGTGGGTATTCCATCAACACAGCTGAAGGCAAAGCTGCTGACTATAGCCTTTCGGTAACCGCTATTCCTATCGAAAAAAGCTTTATCCAAACGCTTGGCATCCAACTCATCGCCGGCAGGCAATTGAATGTAGATGACGAGCTACAGGTAATGAATAAAGAGAGCGAAAAGCGCAACTACAGCTTCGTTTTAAACGAAAAGGCGATAAAGGCCCTCGGCTGGAAGCCGGAAGAGGCCATCGGCAAAAAAATAGGGCTTAATGGACGTATGGGTACCATTAAGGCCGTTGCCAAAGATTTTAATTTTGCATCGCTGCACCAGGAGATAACACCTATAGTGATGTTCCCCGAGTACGATTGGTTTGGAAAGCTGCTTATCAAAACCTCCGGCAAAAACACAGCAGCAACCATTGCAGCCATACAGGCAAAATGGAAAGGTTTTTATCCAAACAAACCATTCGATTACCACTTCCTCGACCAGGAGTTTGAAGAAATGTACAAAACCGACCAGCGTACAGGCTCAATATTAAAAGCCTTTACCATGGTTACCATATTTATCTCCTGTCTGGGCTTGTTTGGCTTAGCGGTCTTCAGTACGCGCCAGCGGGTTAAAGAGATCGGCATACGCAAGGTATTAGGCGCCAACGTAATGAGTATCGTAGGCCTCATCTCTTCCGATTTCCTCAAACTGGTTTTGATAGCCGTTATCATATCATCGCCGCTGGCCTGGTACGCCATGAGTGCGTGGCTACAGGATTTTGCCTTCCGGATTGATATCCAATGGTACGTTTTCCTGCTGGCAGGAGGGATGGCCATCTTCATCGCTTTCGTAACGGTTGGCTACCAGTCGTTTAAGGCCGCGCTGAGCAATCCGGTAAAGAGTTTGAGGAGTGAGTAGAAATTAGAGTCAAGAATCAAGAATCAAGAGTCAAGAGCCAGGAATCAAGACGCAAGAGTTCAAGAATCAATAGGCAAAACAAGAGCCGGGATGTTATTCGTCCTGGCTCTTGGCCGTTTTAGATAGGTAACCAATGAGTCCATCGTAATTCCTGTTGTCTTGCTTCTTGTTTCTACAAGTCTTATTTCTTTCCCCAAGACTGTATCATTACCGAACGCACGCTGTACATAAGCGTACAGTATTACGTTCGAAATTTAAATATAATATACTGATATGCAATGCATTGTAACTTTGGTATGTTATTGATACTTCAATGCCAAAATCAAATTAAGAAATTGCAACCAGTAAACAATTATCCATTAATCTTAACCAGTTAAAATGTTATCACTACAGCATATTTCGAAGTATTACCAGGTTGGCGGCAACAAAAATTTCGTTATCAACGATATCAGCCTGGATGTTGATGAGGGCGAGTTCGTATCTATCATGGGGCCATCGGGTTCGGGTAAATCTACCTTGCTCAATATTATCGGCATGTTAGATGAGCCATCAACAGGCTTCCATTACTTCGTAGACCAGCCCGTTCACCAGATGAAGGAAAAACAACGCTCGGCTTTGTACAAACAATATATCGGCTTCGTTTTCCAGGCATATCACTTGATTGATGAGCTAACCGTTTACGAGAACATCGAAACCCCGCTAATATACCAGGATGTGAAAAGCAGCGAACGCAAAGCCATGGTTGCCGATATGCTGGATCGTTTCAACATCGTTGGTAAAAAAGACCTTTTCCCGGCGCAACTATCGGGCGGGCAGCAGCAATTGGTGGGCATAGCCCGCGCGCTGATAGCCAAACCCAAATTGCTTTTGGCCGATGAGCCAACCGGTAACCTCAACAGCAAACAAGGCGAAGAGATTATGGAGTTGTTCCGTAAGCTGAACAAAGAAGATGGCGTTACAATTATCCAGGTAACGCACTCCGAAAAAAATGCGGAATATGGTTCGCGCATTATTAACCTGCTGGATGGAAGGGTAGAATCTTCAAAAAAATTCTGAACTACAACATACAATGCGATACTTTAAATACCTACTTTTTAGTCTTTCCCTACTAATACCGGCACTGGCGCACAGTCAGGTGGCCGATACCACGCTTACCCTGCAGCAATGCATCGATATAGCGATAAAGAACAACCTCGACGTGAAGAAGAGCGAGCTGGCGTTGGCAACTGCGCAGGTGAACTCAAACCAGGCTAAGGAGTTTATGCTGCCCGCCATCAGCGGCCAGGTAGACCATGGCATCAACAACGGCCGCGGTATCGATCCATCTACCAATACCTATGTAAAGCAGTCGTTCAAATCGGGCAATTACAGCCTCAATGGCGATCTTACCGTTTTCAGCGGCTTGCAGAACCTCAACAACATCAAGCAAACTTCGCTGGCCTACCAGGCAGGCAAAATGGATTTGCAACAGGCCAAAGACCAGATAACCATCAACGTTATTACCGCCTATTTACTGGTGCTTAACAACACCGAATTGTTTAACCAGGTGAAGAATCAGCTGGATGTTTCCAAAAAACAGGTGGAACGCTTAGAGATACTGGAGAAAGAGGGAGCCAATAAACTGCCGTCAGACCTGTACGACCTCAAAGGTACCTACGGCGATAACCAGCTGAATGTGGTAACTACCAATGCTACCTTGAAAACATCTAAGCTAAACCTGCTGCAGATACTCAATATCCCTTACCGGGAAAATATCTCCCTGCAGCCCATCAATGCCGACGACCTGGCCAAGCAAACCACAAACTCTGCCGACCAGGTGTATGATATCGCCCTAAACCAGCTGGCCTATATAAAAGCCGCCATCTTAAGGCGCCAAAGTGCCGAGAAAGGGGTTAGCGTAGCAAAGGGCTCATTATTCCCAACCGTATCTTTATATGGCGGCATATCTACCAACTACTCCAGTGCAGCGCAGCTCAACGGGCAAACCATTGGTTATTACGATCAGTTCAAGAACAACTACGGCACGCAGTTTGGCATAAGCTTAAGGGTGCCTATCCTCAACTACATGCAAAACCGCAACAAGGTGGCTCTGGCCAAAATACAGTTGCAGAACAATATCTATGTGGAGCAAACCACTAAGGTGCAACTGAAGCAGAACGTAGAGCAGGCCTACCTCAACATGACCTCGGCCTACGATAAGTACAACGTGCTTACCGATCAGGTAAAAGCCTACACAGAATCGTTCCGCACAGCGGAGATCAGGTTCAATGCAGGCGTGCTTACCTCGGTAGATTTCGTTGTGGCCAAAAATAACCTCGACAGGGCAAAAATAAACCTCATCAACGCCCGCTACGAAGTTTACATTTATAACAAAATTTTAGATTATTACCAGGGAAAATTATCATTATAATAAAATTTGCTTTGTATTGTAATATTATATTACATTTATCGCAGAATTAACCCGGTACCCGGTACGCCATTATCAACGGCGTACCGGGTATTTCCAATTCCTCCTTTTCCGCTTTTTACTGTCAACTGTGCAACACAAAAGCTATATTGCGTTGTTAAACACTAAAACCGCAATCCAATGAAAAAAATCTTATTTACAGTAGCGATCATATCGTTATTGGCGTTCAAAAGTCAGGCACAACTTTTGCCAAAATTCCAGTTTGGTATTAAAGCCGGTGCTAACCTTACCAGCCTATCGGGCAGCAGTTCGTTAAGCAGCGATAACCGTGCAGGCTACCTCGGCGGTTTCTTTGCCCGTTTTGGTGCCCTCGGGTTCAATTTTCAGCCCGAGCTTTACCTTACCAGTAAAAACGTGGATATAAACACCAGCAATAACGCATCAACCAAAGCTAAATTCACCAGCATCGACGTCCCCTTACTTTTTGGCGGTAAAGTTGGCGCGTTAGGGTTTGGCGGCCGTTTTTATACAGGCCCACTTTTGTCTTTTGCCATAAATAAAGACAAGAATTTTTTCAACGCTGCCGGTCAGGCAGTTACGTTCGACTACAAAAATTCTAACTTTGCCTGGACGGTAGGCGCCGGGGTAGACATTCAAAAAGTATCTATAGATCTGCGCTATGAGGCTGGTTTAAGCAAACAAACCTACGTAGATGGCTCTACTAATATTAAAACCCGTGTAAGCCTTTTCAATTTAAGCCTGGGTTACAGCTTTTTGTAATTTTAAATGGTATCAGAAAGGCCTGTGCAGGAATTGTACAGGCCTTTTTTTTTTCGGGATATATCGCCAACGGGAAATCGCGTTTAAGCAAATAAATTATTAGGCACCTACGGCGCCTATCCTTTTTTTCGGAAATATTAACACCATACTACGCCGAAGCGCTTTGTCTGAATTGAGTTTTATGTTCTGTGAGGCGAACGGTGTTTATAGACCATGTTTATTTTCCTTGTCCCATCGGGACAGCTGGTTGGTAGAGAATGGCAGCAATGAGTTTTAGCCTTCCATCGGAAGGCTTGGTGCTTACAAATTATTCAAGTTCTTTGAAGATATATTTTTCATCCCAATCTATTTCAAAAAGGGTTAAAAATTCGCGGTACTCTTCCAGAAATGTTTTCTTTTGATGGTGCTGCTCTTGATTTTTAATATATCGAATAACATTATCAATTTGACTTTTACCATACGAAAAAGCACCATAGCCTTCTTGCCATGCAAAAGGACCAGCACAAAACTTCTGTTCTTTTATCCATTTGCTGCTCTCGCTTTTTACATTTTGTATCAAGGAAGAAATTGATTGATGAGGCCGCATGCCGATAAAAATGTGGATATGGTCGGGCATGCTGTTTATCTGTAACATTTTGTGCTCGTTTTGCTGGAATATGCCGGTGATGTATTGATGCAAGCGTTCTTTCCATTCTTTATCAATCAGAGCAGCGCGATATTTAACGGCAAAAACAAAATGGATGTGGAGTTGGGTGTAAGTGTTAGGCATATCGGTTGATTATATTTATTAGGCACCAATCGTTCCCATGGAACGAAAAGCAATTTAATAATTTTCTCTACCAACCAGGCATCCCGATGGGATGCAAAATCTCTTTATTCAATTCGCCTTTAAAAAGGCCACGCTACGGGCTCTGCAAGTGCCCTTCTTTAAAGAGTAATAGCTCATCAAAAACAGGTTGGTGATTAACCAAAGGATGGAACGTTGTCGGATTTTGTGTTTCTTTCTACCAACCAAACATCCCGATGGGATGAAGAAAGTATTTCGTTCCGTCGGAACGACTGGTTAGTACCAAAAGGGATTGCTCTAATGCTGCCGCAAATTGAGCCCCATTTGGCAATAAAATATTATAATCTGTTGCCTCAAGCCATTACCTTTATTAAAAAACAGAAACGATATGCAATACCGAAGAATAAGCGTTTTGATAATAGCCTTATGCTTGTCGCACTTATGCGTTAAAGCGCAAACCACGCCTGGCAATGCTAAAAGCCTGATTCGTTTGAACCAGCTCGGTTTTTACCCCGCTTCGCCCAAGGTGGCCATTATTGCCGCTAAATTAACCGGAAAGTTCCGGATAAAGGATGCGAAGCGGAAAACGCTGTTCACCGGGCAGTTGACAACGTCTGCGCAACCTGCTTTTTCCGGCGGATTTACATCGATAGCCGATTTTTCCGCATTCAACAAGCCTGGAAGGTATTTTATAGAAGTAGATTCCCTGGGCAATTCATACGAATTTCAAATTAAGCCAAACGTACTTAAACCCGTGGCCGATGGTAGCATCAAGGCTTTTTATTACCAGCGCGCATCTATCCAACTAAAAGAGAAATATGCCGGTAAATGGCAAAGGGCAGCGGGGCATCCGGATGATAAAGTGTTGGTCCATGCTTCTGCTGCCTCGGCGCAAAGACCCGAAGGAACGGTTATTTCCTCGCCCCGGGGCTGGTACGATGCGGGCGACTACAATAAATACATTGTGAACAGTGGTATAACTACGGCTACACTGCTTTCATTGTACGAGGATTTTCCGGAATACATGAAAACCGTGAAATTGAATATACCGGAAAGCAGCAATCAACTGCCCGATGTTTTGGATGAGGTGCTATGGAACCTCCGCTGGATGCTCACCATGCAAGATCCGAACGATGGCGGCGTTTATCACAAACTCACCAACACCCGTTTCGATGGGATGATTATGCCCGATAAGGCAGATTCAACCAGATATGTTGTGCAAAAAAGTACCGCTGCTACATTGGATTTCGCTGCGGTTATGGCGCAAGCTTCGCGCATTTTCAAAAGTTTTCCTACACAATTGCCGGGCCTGGCCGATTCGTGCATAAGGGCTTCGGAGTACGCCTGGGCCTGGGCAGAGAAAAACCCAACCGCAATTTATAACCAGGGCGCCATGAACAAGCAATTTAAACCTGCCGTGGTAACCGGCACCTATGGCGACAGGA
Source organism: Mucilaginibacter sp. P1_D10 (assembly GCF_056406215.1). Classification (NCBI taxonomy): domain Bacteria; kingdom Pseudomonadati; phylum Bacteroidota; class Sphingobacteriia; order Sphingobacteriales; family Sphingobacteriaceae; genus Mucilaginibacter; species Mucilaginibacter sp. P1_D10. The sequence continues at coordinate 434,680 of NZ_JBFUAP010000003.1, forward strand.
ATGTCACCGATGAATTTATTTGGGCATCGGCAGAGCTTTATGTAGCCACGGGCAAGCCTGCTTATTTGGATAAGTTCAAATCGATGGATGATGGTAAGATGCAGTTACCTACCTGGAACTCGGTTAAACAACTCGCTTACTATACCTTGCTTCAGAACGCGCCTCAATTGCCCGAAGTTGTTATACTAAAGAAAAGCCTGCTGGCCTACGCCGATGGAATGGTAAACGCAGCCGATAGCAACGCTTATCAAACAGTGATGACAAAAACAAAGTCCAATTTCAACTGGGGCAGCAACAGCAATGCCGCTAACCAGGGGATACTTTTGATAAAAGCATACAAGCTTTCTGGCGATAAACAATATTTGAATTTCGCTTTAGCCAACCTCGATTATATTTTGGGCCGGAATGGTACAGGCTATTGTTATGTTACGGGTTTTGGCAGCAAGCCAACCATGCACCCGCATCATAGGCCATCGGTGGCCGATGGAGTGGTAGATCCTATCCCTGGCTTATTGGCTGGTGGCCCCAATCCGGGTGCGCAGGATAAAATAAAGCTGCCCTCACTTTTCCCGGACGAGGCTTATATTGATGACGACCGGGCCTACGCCTCCAACGAAATTGCCATTAATTGGAACGCTCCGCTGGCCTATTTGGCGAATGCCTTACAGGCCTTGCAAACGGGATGGAAAGCCCCCAAATAAGCAAGAAAAAGGCGATAAAAACATCCCTTTTTTGTGCCCATTTTGGTAAAAAAACGGAAGTTTTAGCAGGTGTTTTATACCGATGTGAGTGCTATGATGAAAAGAAATACAAAAAAACAGGCAATTGAAGTAAGAAGGTACATCAGCGAGACACCTATCATTTTGCTTACGGTACGCCAGCGGCTGCGTTGGTACACCACCCTTAACGATCGGTAAACATACCACACAATGCCAACAAATGAGATCAGTTGCACCCAATCCATAACCGGTTTTTCCCAACTATTCGGCAGTATCAACTGCAGGAGTAAAGATGCCGTAAGAAACAGAAACACAAAGCAATGCAGATGTATAGAATAGATGATATGCTCTACATACAGCTTATGATTTTTTCTGAAAGCTATCTTCAATATCAGGGCAAACAACGGCAGTATCACAAACATAATTTTTGGCGAGTTATGCGTAACCGCTTCTTTAACAATTTCCTGCGGGTGCCCCTGTTTATTCCAATCGAAGCCTTTTTTAGTAATATACCGCATTAAAATACCGTTGCGTTTTTCTTCCGGCAGTTTAGCCTGTTCTGCTAAATATTCCTCATATGTTTTGGCTTTGGTATCATTGTTTATAACAAAGCTGCCGCGTTCTTCACTTTCCTCACCTCCGGCGTTTTCATGACCGGGCTTATCTTTTACGCTGGAGTCCTGAACGGGTTTGTTTACTGCACCCGGCAAGTAGGTACTTACAAGTCCTTTTATCTTCTTCTTCTCTTCAGGGCTTAGGCTGCCATCGTTGTTAATATCGGTAAGCAGGTTGTGCTGAATGGTATCTTTCAATTTAACCCCGTGTTCGGCTTTCTTTTTATTCTCACTCACCTTTACCACATGGTCGCCGTTCACTTTAAAAAACAGTACGAAGAAAACCAAACTGATAAAAATGTACATCTTTACCGGGTGCAGATACTGCATCCGCCGGCCGGCCAAGTAGTCAACCGTTAGCTTGCCGGGTTTGGCAAACAAAGGTTTAAGAGTGTGGAAGAACTGGTAATCAAAGTGGAAGTAATCGCTTACCGCATGGTTAAGCATGTGGCCAAAACTTTCCTTCATCTCCAGGTTCTCCTGCCCGCAAACGTGGCAAAAGTGGCCCTGCAAGTCGGCGCCGCAGTTAAGGCAATCCGTTTCGTGCCGGTAATGCTTTTTCATATTAGATGTGAGATATGGGATTTGAGATTTGAGATAAAATGGGACGGCGCCCGAACGCCCTATTTTCAGCGGTAATCCTCATAATGTAGATTCTATATATTAAAATCATGAACTCCTGTCTCAAATCTAACCTCTCAAATTTCATATCTATACTAAGCGTGCTTAATAGCTTCTACCAATGCCTTGTTGTGCTTGTACCTGAATACAAATGGGAAGATGATGGCAATAACCAAGGCATATCCGGCAAAGGTGAGCCATATGCCGTGCCAATCTTTGGCTTGGTTTGGTAGCGTAAAGTATTTGTCTATTATATAACCGCTCGCGCGGCTGCCAAAGAACGCGCCGAAACCATTTACCATCATCATAAACATACCCTGTGCACTGCCTCTGATTTCAGGAGCAGCCTGTGTTTCAACAAATAAAGAGCCTGAGATATTGAAGAAATCGAATGCCATACCGTACACGATGCACGATAACACAATCATCCATAGGCCATCGGCCGGGTTACCAAAAGCAAATAGCCCAAACCGCAGTACCCAGGCTATCATACTGAAAAGCATTACGTATTTTATCCCAAATTTACGTAGGAAGAACGGGATAGCCAGGATAAACAAGGTTTCGGATATTTGGCTGATAGACATGATGATAGCCGGGTATTGGACCACCTTAAGATCTTTGTACGCTTTAACGGTAGCAAAATCGTGCAGGTAGGTATCGCCATACGCGTTGGTTAGTTGCAATGCAGCCCCGAGCAATAACGAGAATACAAAAAATATGGCAAACTTTGGAGTTTTAAATAAAGCAAAAGCATCTAACCCCAAAAGGGTGTAAAAAGATTTGTTGCCCGTTTTCACGGCATAAGGCCTGCATTTCGGTAGGGTAAAGGAATATAAACCCAACAATAGCGACACAAAAGAGGCAATATAAAATTGGTTGGAAGAAGTTTCGCTATGGGTTAAACTTACCACCCAAAGGGCAACTATAAAGCCAACTGTACCCCAGGTACGTATAGGTGGATATTCTTTTACAACATCGATGTTTTGATTTTTTAGCGCAGAATAAGCTACTGTAATTGATAACGAAAGAGTCGGCATATAAAAAGCCATATTTAATAGCAGCACCCAAAAGAACGTACCGGGATCTTTAACCATAGGCAGGCTAAACAAAACACAGGCACCCAATATATGTAAAATACCGTAGAGCTTTTCGGCATTAATCAGCCTGTCTGCAATAATACCGGTAATGGTGGGCATAAATATAGATGCGATACCCATAGTAGAGAAGATGGCCCCAAACTGCGCCCCAGACCAGTGTTTATTTTGAAACCAATATGCGCCAATGGTGAGCAGCCAGGCTCCCCAGATAAAAAATTGCATGAAATTCATCAGTATTAAGCGGAACTTAATATTCATATGGCACAGTTTAAGATCAGTATGAGTAAAACGTTAAATTCAAAAGCGGAAAGTACTGAAATTAAGCGATACCTTAAAATCCGTAGCCATACTTTTACTTAAAATCTGTTGTTGCAGGTTGATGAGAATTAGCTAAATTTGGCTACACTAAATCCATATCATGACAAAATTCTTCGCAGTATTATTTATTGCATTGGGCTTTTCGGCCGTAGCATTTGCGCAAATCAAGGGTACAACCCAGTTCGGCATCAACATTGGCCTCAACAGCAGCAACGTCACAGCAGGCAATATCGCCAATAGCGATTTGCGTAACGGTGTAAACGTCGGCATATCGCTGGAGCATTATTTCTCAGAAAGCTGGAGCTTTAAAACCCGCCTGCTTTACGATCAAAAAGGATGGGACGGCGGTTACCTGGATACAGGCAGCGGCAAATATGAAACCAATTATAACCTTAACTACATCACCGTGCCGCTGCTGGCCAACTGGCACTTCGGGCGTAAAAAGAACTGGTATCTTGATTTTGGCCCGTATGTGAGCTTTTTGACCAGCGCTAAGGAAACCGAGGGCAAACAGGATGTAAAGCCTTATTTCACTTCTACCGATGCGGGGCTCGATTTAGGTATCGGCGTTAAATTCCCAGTGGGCCAAACCACTAAATTCTATGTCGAACTTAACGGCGAGGCAGGCCTTAGCGATATCGCTAAAAATAATACAGGTTCGGCAATACGCAACACGGTATCGGCTATCAACATCGGTTTCCTGTTCTAAAGTATAAGGTTTAGAAAATCATTAGAAGCATTATCAAAATCAATTTGCCTAAATGATATAGAATACATATCCTGGCAAATACCTCTTTTATGGGCCTTGTGCTTTTCTTTGAGGCCTTTTGGTGATTTTTGCCAAAAGGCCTCAAATTTTTGCCGAGAACCCAAAGCGACCCTTTTATAGGCAAAATATAACAAAAAGCGACGATAGCGTGGTGACACTATATTGACACCATTTGGTAATTTGCAATCATTTGATTATAAGTAACTTGTAAGTGTTCACGGTGTTCACAGTGCGGCGCGTGAACACTTAACGCAAGCTTTTGGGGTAATTTGGATGCAGCACCTTAAAGCAAATAGGCGACTATAAGAAATCAATTGCCCGAATTATCAAGCGATTTATGATAGCCCCGTTTTTTTACGATGCTTTTCGCTTATTTAACTCATCGCGTATTTTGGCGGCCTTTTCGTAGGCTTCCTCGGCGAGGGCCTGCTGTAAGCGGGTCTTCAGTTCGTCGTCACTAACAGAAGTAAAAGAACCCGCCGGTGTTGCCGGTGTTTTTTCTTCGGATGTCTCGTTGATGTTCTCGAGGTACACGAAATCGTTGCCCTCTATCACGATACCCGCTGTAGAGAGGATAAACTCATAGGTATAAATAGGGCAATCGAACCGTACCGATACCGCAATGGCATCAGAAGTGCGCGCATCAATCTCTACCGTTTTTTTGCCATCGAAACAAACCAGCTTGGCATAAAATATACCATCCACCAGGTTGTAGATGATGATTTCCTGTACCGAGATGTTAAAAGCTTGCCCCAGGCTCTTGAATAAATCGTGAGTGAGGGGGCGGCTCGGCGTCATTTTCTCTATTTCTATCGCAATAGCCTGTGCCTCAAAGCTGCCTATGATGATAGGTAACCTGCGGCGGCCGTTCATTTCGCCCAAAACCAACGCATACGCGCCGGATTGTGTTTGGCTATATGAAAGCCCAACGATATCCAGCTCAATTTTTTTCATATCATTACCCATCGCAACAAAACAGTTTTAAGCCGTAGCTTTATATTCCTTAACCGCGGCAATTAATTTTGGCAATACCTCAAAGGCATCGCCAACTATGCCGTAATCCGCAACCTTAAAAAACGGGGCCTCGGCATCTTTATTGATAACCACAATAACCTTTGACGAGCTTACGCCCGCCAAGTGCTGTATGGCCCCCGAAATTCCAATGGCAATATACAAATTTGGGCTGACAGCTATGCCTGTTTGGCCAACATGTTCGCTGTGTGGCCGCCAGCCGGCATCAGATACCGGTTTGGAGCAGGCCGTGGCCGCGCCAAGCAGTTCGGCCAGTTCTTCAACCATGCCCCAGTTTTCGGGGCCTTTCAGTCCGCGCCCGCCTGATACCACAATCTCGGCATCGGGCAAGGAAACCTTATCCGTAGAGCGAACGATATCTTTGATCATCGCCTTAAAATCTGACCCTTTGGCCTCTGCCACAAAATCTTCTACCGGGGCATCCGCACCGGTCGCTACTACTTTATAGGCATTAGGCGTAAGCGAAATTACCTTTATAGCAGAGCTTAACTCCACCGTTGCAAATGCTTTGCCCGAGAAAGCCGTTTTCTTCACCGTGAATTTGCCGCCGTCCTGAGTTGGCAGTTCAACTGCGCCATCGGCCAGGCCGGCTTGCAGTTTTACAGCAATGCGTGGGGCCAGTCCGCGCCCGCTGAACGAGTTGGACAGCACAACAATATCCGCGCCCTGTGCTTTGGCGGCTTCGGCAATTACCGAGGCGTAGGCCTGGTTCACAAAATCTTTAAGTTTAGCGTTGCTTGCGTTCAACACCCTTTCGGCGCCGTATTGGCCAAGGGCGGCTAAATCGCCGGCAGCCACATCGCCAATGGAAATGGCTACGACGCTGGTTTTATTCTGGTCGGCAATGGCTTTGGCATAGCTTACCGCTTCGAAAGTTGATTTCTTGAACTTCCCGCCTGCATTTTCCGCATATATTAAAACTGACATATATCGTTTTCTTCTTGAGATAAAATAGGAATGATTATATAACCCTTGCCTGTGTATGCAACAAATCAACCAGTTCGGCGGGATTACCTGCATCAACCAGCGTTACCTTCCCGCGCGGGGCCGGCGTTTCATAACCAATGATGTTTGAAAAGGTTTCAACAGCTACAGGTTCAACCACCGTAAGGGGTTTAGTACGTGCGCTCATGATGCCGCGCATGTTGGGTATTTTAGGTTCGGCAACGCCCTCGGCAGTACCGGCCACAAAGGGTAGGGGGATAGTCAATACTTCCTTGCCGCCTTCTATTTCGCGCTCTACCGTAGCGGTACCACTGTCAACATCCAGTTTCTTGATGATAGATACTGATGGGATATCCAGCAGTTCGCCCAGCATGCCGGCAACTTTGGAGCCGTTGTAATCGATAGATTCGCGGCCGGTAAGTATCAGATCGAAAGGGTTTGCTTTTACGTATTGGGCTATCTGGGAAGCCACATACCATGCATCCTGCGGTTTGGCGTTTACGCGTACGGCATCTGTAGCGCCTATAGCCAGTGCCTTGCGTATGGTAGCATCCGTTGCAGCATCGCCTACGTTAATAACGGTAACGGTGCCTTTGCCGCCGTCGGTAAGTTCTATGGCGCGGGCCAGAGCAATCTCGTCGTATGGGTTTAAGATGAACTGAACGCCGTTGGTATTAAATTGGGTGTTGTTATCTGTAAAGGTTATTTTTGTAGTGGTATCCGGAACGTTGCTGATACATACCAGTATTTTCATCATAATTGGTTTGTTTTACGGGTATTTGTTGGTGATGCAAATTTAGTTAAAAAAGAGAGAGTAAAAAATGGAGATAAGCAGATTAGATAAGCTGTTGGCTTTTATACAGAACGAACCTGAAGACGAATTTTTGAAATATGCCTTAGCCACAGAGTACCTGCGCCTTAACGATACCGAGAAAGCCCTGTGCTATTATGAGGACCTGGTGAACAACCACCCCGGTTATACAGGCACTTATTATCATCTGGGTAAATTGTACGAGGCCCTTGGCCGCAAAGACGATGCCATACGCATTTACGAAACAGGCATGAAGATAACCAAAGAGAAACGCGATAACCATGCCTACAGCGAATTGCAGGGCGTGTATATGGCCGCCAAAGGTTACGACGACGATGATGACGACGACTATTAACCAATAGCACATTGAGGCGCAGGGAGCTGTTATTCATCAGGGATGTAGCGTTGTACACCTTCACCGCTTTTGGCGGTCCGCAGGCGCATATTGCCGTTTTGCTGCGCGAATTTGTGCAGAAACGCGGTTATATTACCGAGCAGGAACTGCTCGAACTAAACGCCCTCTCGCAGATTATGCCGGGCCCTTCGTCTACTCAAACGCTGGTGGGCATAGCCTGGAAAGTAGGAGGGCTGCGCCTGGCCATCATCACCTTCCTGATATGGATATTGCCTTCATCAGCCATTATGTGCATGGCCGCCATTAGCTATAAAATGTTTGCCGATAAGGAGAGATTGACCGCCATACTGCGGTTTGTTCAACCCATGGCCGTTGGCATTGTGGGGTACGCTACTTATACCTTTGCCACCAAGTTCCTGCGCACCAAAGTCACGATGATGCTTGCGGCGGCCTCGTTAATTGCCACGCTGATATTGCAGAACCCTTATGCTTTCCCCTTGTTGATTTTGATGGGCGGTATCATTTCCTCCGCATTGGAAACGCAGCCACAGGAGAACGAATTAAGGGTAAAGTTGTTCAGTAACGTAAACCCAAATAAGGTGGCTTATTTTATAGGGATATTGCTGTTTTTCGCCACTTTGGGTGCCATCGTAAGCCGCACGTCTCCCTTTAGTTTACCCATACGTTTGTTCGAGAATTTCTATCGAAACGGGATATTGATATTCGGCGGTGGGCAGGTATTGGTGCCGCTGATGTACACGGAATTCGTGGAGCTGAAACACTACCTTACCAATTCGGAATTTTTGAGCGGATATGCCCTGCAGCAGGCATTGCCGGGGCCGACATTCTCGTTCACCTCATTTGTAGGCGGCATTGCCATGGGCGATAGAGGTTACGGCATTGCCGGGCAGATTGTAGGCAGCGCGGTAGCGGTTATCGGCATCAATCTGCCGGGACTGATACTCATCTTGTTCATCGTACCTTTTTGGAACGACCTGAAAAAGATAACCCGCATCAAGAACTCCTTAAGCGGCATCAACGCCGTAGCGGTAGGTTTTATGGCCACGGCGTTTATTATGTTGATGAAGCCATTCCACCACGATTTATTGGCCTACGGATTAATGGCAGCAACCTTTCTTTTGTTGCAGTTTACCAGGATTAAGGCACCTGTGATTATTTTGATAGGAGTGGCCCTTGGCCTGATAATGTAAAAAAAACCCTCATGATATTGTGGACTGAGGGCTTTCTTGATTCTTGTATCTTATCTCTTGTTTCTGATTTTGGCCTAAAACGGAGGCTCGTCCTCCATATCATCCATCCTGGAAGGACGGATGATGAAGTTGCTTTGCTTCTCGAAATCCTGTGAAGGGGCCAAACCTGCAAAGGCGTTGCCGGCAGGAGGAAAGCCATCCATATTAGTTTCCAGATCCGTAAATTTCACGTACTTGCCAACAAATTTAAGCCTTACGCGGCCGGTTTCGCCGTTACGGTGCTTGGCAATAATTACCTCGCCCACGCCTGCTGTTGGGTTATTGTCTTCATCCACATCCAGCCCGTAGTATTCCGGGCGGTAAAGGAACAGTACCATATCCGCATCCTGCTCAATCGAGCCCGATTCACGCAAATCTGATAGCATTGGCCTTTTTGAACCACCGGGGCGGCTCTCTACCGCACGACTCAACTGCGACAGCGCAATTACCGGTACGTTCAGTTCTTTAGCTACCGTTTTTAAAGCGCGGGAAATGCTACCGATTTCCTGCTCGCGGTTACCACCCTTGCCATCGGCTTTGCCGTGCATCAGTTGCAGGTAATCGATGATAATCAGCTGTATATCGTGCTGAGATTTTAAACGGCGGCATTTAGCGCGGAACTCGAATATATTTAAGGATGGGGTATCGTCTATAATCAAAGGAGCCTGCTCCAGGCGGCCAACTTTAGAGTGTATCTGTTGCCATTCCCACTCTTCCAAAGTTCCCTTACGTATCTTTTCCTGTTCAATCTCTGTTTCGCCGGATATTAAACGATTCACCAACTGAACCGAGGACATCTCCAGCGAGAACACTACCACCGGCTTGTTGAAATCTACTGCGGCGTTACGCGCGCAGGTAAGCACGAAGGCTGTTTTACCCATTGCAGGGCGAGCAGCAATGATAACCAGGTCGGATTTTTGCCATCCAGAGGTCATGCGGTCAAGCTCGGTAAAGCCAGAGGCAACGCCTGTTAGGCCATCCTTTTTGTCCTTTAGCGCTTCCATATCCTTTAGCGCTTCATGCACCAGGTCGTCCATCATGCGCGAATCGCGGCGGAGGTTGTTCTGGGCTATCTCGAAGAGGTTCTTCTCGGCTTTATCCAGCAGGTCGAAAACGTCGCTGGTATCTTCATAAGCAGAGCTGATTACTTCGGTAGAGATGCGTATCAATTCGCGCTGTATGTATTTTTGGATGATGATGCGCGAGTGATATTCGATGTTGGCGGCAGAAGCCACGCGGTTGGTAAGCTCGGTAACGTAGTACGCGCCGCCAATCATTTCCAGTTCGCCTTGCTGGCGCAACTGGGCAACCACAGTAAGGATATCTACCGGCGATGTTTTCTCGAACAGCACCGCAATGGCATTGAATATTTTTTGGTGGCGGATTTCGTAAAAAACCTCGGGTTTCAATACATCGATAACTGAAGAAAGGGCATCTTTTTCCAGCATCAGCGCACCCAGCACAGCTTCCTCCAGGTCTAGCGCCTGGGGAGGTAATTTGCCCAGCAAGCCGTTTGGTGTAGGGTTGCTGAAGCGGCTTTTACGGTCGGTGTTTGTCTTATTATTGGTAGAATCGTTCTCGAAAATCATAACGAACAAAAATATACAAAATAACATGGAGGATGTTCGATATTTCGTCCACATACTAATTTAAAACTTAATGAAAACGGTATCAGTGATATAAATTTGGGGCATTGTTATCAAGGCCCGATGTTAATAACTTGTTGGGTGTTTTATAATTGGCTTAACATCAGTACAATATAACAATGTGGATAAAAGTTGGCAATTGTTAACTACGGCAATGGCATATTTGGCGAATACCAAAATGCTGTTTAGTTCAATAACCGTAAAATGAGTTTATATAGCTACTTTTGCCCCTATCCAACATACAAGAAATGAGTTATAATTCTAAGCCGGTGCGCGAAGGCAACCAAATGGTTTTTGGCATACGTGCGGTTATCGAGGCGATACTTGCCGGGAAAGAAATTGAAGCGCTTTACACACAGCGCGGACTGGGCGGCGGCCTGCTAAATGAGCTACGCGATGTGATGAACGAGTATCAGATTACCGCGCAACAGGTGCCGGTAGAGAAGCTGAACCGCATCACCATGAAAAACCACCAGGGCGTTATCGCGTTCATATCGCCCATTACTTACCATAAGGTAGAGAACATTATCCCGGAGATTTTTGAAAAAGGGGAGGTGCCTTTGATTTTGGTTTTGGACAGCATTACCGATGTGCGCAATATGGGGGCCATAGCCCGCACGGCCGAATGTGCCGGCGTGCACGCCATCGTTATCCCGGCAAAGGGTTCGGCACAAATAAACCCCGATGCGATCAAAACATCGGCAGGTGCGCTGTATAAGATACCGGTTTGCCGCCATGATAATTTTATGCAAACGGTGAAGTTTTTGCAGGAATCGGGCCTGCAGCTGGTTTGCTGCACCGAGAAAACCAACGAGTTTATCTACACGCCAGATTACACCGCACCAACGGCTATTATTATGGGTTCGGAAGAAGATGGTATCCGCAACGAAATCATCCGTATATCAGACCATTTGGCCAAAATACCCATGTTCGGCGAGATTGAATCATTAAATGTATCAGTATCTACAGCGGTAATATTGTATGAAGCGATAAGGCAGAGAACTAATTCTTAACTTTATTTCGTTGTCTTATATCTTCCGCAACTTTCTTATTTATTGACTGATAAATTTTAGTCCCTAAATTTTTCAAATCATCGATATTAACGTTAGGATTTTTATCGGCAAATAAATCTATTTGGTCATCTAATAAGCTTTTTAGATTCTCTATGCTTTTATCGTATGACTCAACAATGCATTTGTTTATCTCATGCTCCGTTTCTGTTTCAGCTTTAGTGATTATTTTATCGAATAATGTATTAGTAATTTGAATAATTTCAGTATTTAGTTGTCTAAAAGCGTGATGTAATTGCATTTCAATTGAACCATTTTGCTCTTGCGGATAGTTTCTTAATAAAAATTTCTTTAGTTCATTATCTGGAAAAGTATCATCGCATTCTTCAAAACTTTTGATATCAAGATTATGCATGAATTTATTTCTAATCTCCATGAATTTCGAGAATTTTTTAATTACAGCTTTGTCCAATGCTCCTAAGTCGATGAGTAAAATCATCTTTTGATTGAATGATAAAGCTTTAGATGTATAACCAAATGACATTGAGACTTTGTAATCCTCAATTGACAATAATTTGGCAAGAAAAATAGATATTCTGTGTTCTAACGAAAGTGAATCATAAAGGATTTCTTTCCTCAAATCCATATTTAAATAAGAATAAGAGGATTCCATGAGAGGGTGCATGTCAACAAATATTAAAGATGAAATTTTAAACAAGAGCGCCAATGTTAGGCACTCTTAATATTCGTTTTTCAATAGGTTGAAAGGAATTTATTACGCGTCAAGTTGCTTATCAATATCTTCGTTACTCATCTTGGTTTGAATTTTCCCCCTTAGTGATGATAGGCTTGCCGGCTGTTTTAAAACCTTAATGATATTCAAATCTTCTAAATCCTTAAGCAATTTGTAAGCTTTTTGATTGGTTAGCTCTATTAATACCGTTTCCATCCTTCTATTTTGTAATGTTTATTACCAAATTTACCAAATTAAACTCAATTACCGTCAAATGAGATTATCCAACCTTGGTCAACAAAATTGCCCGTTCGATTATCGAACAGGCGCTTTTTATTCATCTGCATATCTGCACATTTAAAATCTGCACATCTATATATATTTAGCCCCGAATTTGCTTTTTACGTCGGCAACTACTTGTTTGATATTCTGCTCCTGGTCGCGGGGGCAGATGAGCAAGGAGTTATTGCTTTCTACCACGATGAAATCGTGCAGTCCCTGCAATATCACCAGCTTGTCGCCGGGTACGTTTACCATGCAGTTGCTGCTATCGTACATAATCACCTTTTCTGATGGGATAACAGCGTTGCCCACATAATCCTTATCGGCCAGTTGATAGATGGATGCCCAGGTACCCAAATCGCTCCAGCCGAATTCTGATGGTAGAACGTAAACGTTGGATGCCTTCTCCATAATACCGTAATCGATAGATATATTGATACAGCGCTGGTATATCTTGTGCACAAAAGCCTTTTCCTCGTCGGTATTGTAAACGGAGCGGGCCTCGGCAAATATCTCGTGCATCTCGGGCAGGTAGCTATTGAAGGCATTTACGATAGCCTTTGCCGACCATACGAAAATCCCCGCATTCCACAAAAAGTCGCCGCTTTGGATAAAGGTTTTGGCAATATCCACGGTGGGTTTCTCAGTAAATGTTTTTACTTTATGGAAATCTTCGTTAATGGTATCTTCAGTATATTGGATGTAGCCGTAACCCGTATCGGGCCTTGATGGCTTAATGCCAAGCGTTACCAGGCAATCTCTTTCGGCAGCTGTTTGGAATGATTTTTCTATAGCGGTTAAAAATGCCGCCTCATCAAGTATCAGGTGGTCTGATGGGGCAACAACAATAGCTGCGTCGGGGTTAATACTTTCTATCTTAAAACAGCCATAAGCAACGCAGGGGGCGGTGTTGCGCATTACAGGCTCGGTAAGTATCTGGCTGTCGGCCATACCGGGAAGTTGCTTTTTTACCAGACCTGTATAATTTTCATTTGTTACAACAAAGATGTTTTCTGCAGGGCACACCTTTAAGAAACGCTCGTAAGTATTTTGTATCAATGTTTTCCCGGTACCCAATATGTCTATAAATTGTTTTGGGTGCGAAGTTCTGCTTATTGGCCAAAAACGGCTGCCAATACCGCCAGCCATAATGATGGCATAGTAGTTTCTATTCATGTTCGGGTTGAAGAATTTTTATTTGGTAAACATTGGTTTAAATGTGTACATTAATTTGTAAATTTAGTATTAAATAGAACTAAATATTTACGCGCAGAAAACACACTCTTTTAAATGGATAAATAAACAAATTGTTTTCAGAAGAATAATCATTTTTATATAAAATTTTACACAAAACCCATCGTTTATTTATAAATTTTTGTTATTTTGAACCATATTTTTAAAACGTATTAAAGTACATAAATGATAGAAGCTAAAAAATCGCTTTTTGATAACCTGCAGAATTTCTTCGGGTTTGATAACTTTAAAGGGGAGCAGGAAGCGATAATTACGAACATTTTAGCAGGTAACGATACATTTGTGATAATGCCTACCGGTGGTGGCAAATCCATGTGTTATCAACTACCTGCATTGATGAGCGAAGGCACAGCGATTGTGATTTCCCCGCTCATTGCACTGATGAAAAACCAGGTAGACCAGCTAAGGGCCTTCGGTGGCTCAGACAGCATAGCGCATTTCCTCAATTCCTCGCTTACCAAAGCCGATATTCTGAGGGTAAAAGACGATGTATTAAGCGGCAAAACTAAGCTGCTTTACGTTGCGCCCGAATCATTGACCAAGCAAGAGAACGTCGATTTTTTGAGGCTGAACCAGGTATCCTTTGTGGCGGTAGATGAAGCACATTGTATTTCAGAGTGGGGGCATGATTTTCGGCCCGAATACCGCAAGATACGCCAGGTGATAAGCAATATAGGCGATGATATCCCTATTATAGCCTTAACCGCAACCGCAACGCCCAAAGTACAGCAGGATATCCAAAAGAACCTGCAAATGAACAACGCTACGGTTTATAAGTCGTCGTTCAACCGCTCTAACCTGTTTTACGAGGTAAGGGCTAAGCGCACGGCTATCAAAGAAATAGTAAAGTTTGTAAAGCAAAATCAGGGCAAATCGGGCATCATTTATTGTCTCAGCCGTAAAAAGGTTGAGGAAGTGGCCGAGGCGCTTAACCTCAACGGGGTAAAGGCATTGCCATACCACGCCGGTTTAGACCCTAAGGTGCGTGCCGATACACAAGACAAGTTCCTGATGGAAGATGTAGACGTTATTGTGGCTACCATCGCCTTCGGGATGGGTATAGATAAGCCTGATGTACGCTATGTGATACACCACGATATGCCCAAAAGCATGGAGGGGTACTACCAGGAAACCGGCCGCGCCGGGCGCGATGGCGGCGAAGGTGTTTGCGTTGCCTTCTACAGCGGCAAGGATATCGATAAGCTGCAGAAGTTTATGAAAGATAAGCCTGTGGCCGAGCGCGAGATAGGCACCCAGATATTGAAAGAGGTTATCGATTATGCTGAATCGTCGGTTTGCCGACGCAAGCAGTTGCTGCATTACTTTGGCGAGAACTTTAACGAAGCCGGTTGCAATTGCATGTGCGATAACTGTTCGGCACCGAAAACCCATTTCGATGGCGAAGCGCAGCTGCACAAAGCCCTTAGCCTGATTAAACTAATCGGCGAGAAATTCGACGATTGCCATATCATCAATATCCTGATGGGCAAAGATGATGCCCAGGTGAAGAACTATGAGCACGATAAACTGGAAGATTACTTCGGCACCGGTATAGAAGACGGCGATAACCTTTGGAACTCGCTCATGCGCCAGGCCTTGCTAAACAATTTCCTGTCGAAAGATATTGATCATTACGGCCTGTTGCATTTAACCAAGGCCGGCAATTCCTTCATAGAGAACCCCTACAGCATCCGTTTCGTACTGAATAGGGACATGGGCCCGACAGACGATGACGAGGCCGAGGACGGCCCTAAACAGGGTGGTGGCGCATTAGATACGGCACTGCTGCAGATGCTGAAAGACCTGCGCAAGAAAATAGCCAAGCAAAAAGGCTTGCCACCGTTCGTTATCTTCCAGGACCCTTCTTTGGAAGAAATGTGCACGCATTACCCAATAAATACAGAGGAACTTAAGCAAATATCCGGCGTGGGAGCAGGCAAGGCGCTGAAATTTGGCAAGCCGTTTACCGATTTGATAGAGAAATACGTGGACGATAACGATATAGACCGCCCGGTGGATATGGTTATTAAAAGCGCCGCCAATAAATCGGCTTTGAAAGTATTCATCATCCAGAATATCGACCGCCATTTGAATTTGGATGACATAGCGGCCTCTAAAGGCCTCACATACGAAGAGATACTGAAAGAGGTAGAAACAATCGTAAATTCGGGTACCAAACTTAACCTCAATTACTATATTGACGAGGTTATTGATGAGGACAAACAAGAAGAGGTTTATGACTACTTCAAGACAGCCGAGATAGACTCCATAGACGATGCTCTGGTAGACCTTGGTCCGGATGATTACACCCGCGAAGAGGTACAGCTGATGCGTATCAAATTCATGTCGGAAGTAGGGAATTAAGCTTTAAGCCAAGAGTACACTTAGATAAGCCTTTTATAAAAGCCTGGAGCTCCCCTCCGGGCTTTTTCTTTTATTAGCGAGACTCAAATAAAACTTCAGACTTTCGACTCGAGACTTTATAAAACTTATTTAAACCAG
The DNA here is from genome assembly GCF_056406215.1 of Mucilaginibacter sp. P1_D10. Classification (NCBI taxonomy): domain Bacteria; kingdom Pseudomonadati; phylum Bacteroidota; class Sphingobacteriia; order Sphingobacteriales; family Sphingobacteriaceae; genus Mucilaginibacter; species Mucilaginibacter sp. P1_D10. The sequence continues at coordinate 450,638 of NZ_JBFUAP010000003.1, forward strand.
GTTAACACAGGCGCGGAGCCATTGGCTTTAATTGATCAGGTGCGCCGCAGGTCAAGTGTTAATGCTACGTTTTATACCTCGCTTGGTAGCGACCATGTGGAACCAACCACAATCAGGCGCTCTTCTTCAAATTGTGGATGACCGTCCTATGTGTTAGGCCGTAGTATTTCGTCATTTTGAACATTTTGTGCCCTATTTATTTACTTTTGTACCCTTTCATTTATCTTTCCCATCTATACTTTTGGCCAGCCCAATCAATAAACCTGATAGCTTTTAAAAAAAGAGATAGTAGTTTCTTTGTTTCCGGATGGGAAGTGAGAACACCGGCATTCAATGCGGGGACGGCTTTGTTAGCTATCATTTTATAGCCGGGAACAATGTAATTTGCTACCAATTAGATAAACCTATGATAAACCTATATTCATGTTGAACAAAGTCGCCAGTACGCAAACTGATAATTCCCCTGATTCTGCTTTGCATAAGCTTATCTGCTAACGCCACTGTTATATCGTATAAAAAGACGCCAGGGGATTGCTACTTAAGCTGGATAAAGGCTTAATGTACATCGCCGTTTTTAAGGATGATATCATAGAAGTTAAATACACTACGTTCGCGGCTTCAGCACCAAATCCTCACTCATTGTTAAAAAAAAATGGGGCATGCCATTTTTGATGTGCGTGAAAATAAAAATCAGGTTAGTATCACAACTGCCAGGTTAAAAGCTAAGTCCATTTCTAAAATATGAGTCAGTTTTACCTATATACATCCTCAATGAGAAAAATTGTTTACCTGCCCGTGATTTTATGCCTTATCAATACAATAATTAGCAAAAAAACTTTAGCGCAAGTTGTTAACCGTGATAGTAGTTCACAGCAAAATGCCTTTGATAAGGCGGTAACGTTTTATCATTCGTCGATTGGCAAGCAGGCCGATATATTTAATGGAATTGAATACCATTTACACGACCCACTTGCAAAGGGCAACGCCTATTTTTCGGATGTAAACTCATTTACTCCCGGATCGGTTTATTACGATGACGTTTATTACGATGGTGTACCTATGCTTTACGATCTAAATACCGACCAAGTGGTAGCCCTTCTATACAATCATTATTCTATGTATTCATTAGTTAAAGAAAAAGTAGAAAGTTTTAATTTCTTAAACCATCATTTCGTCAATGTAAAAAGCGATGCCCTTGGCGAAAAGGAAGGTTTAAAGCCGGGTTTTTATGATCAATTATATCTCGGTAAAACTGAAATTTTGGTAAAACGCGAAAAAACAATTCAAACAAACAACTGGGCCGAAAGCTATTTTTCGGAGTCCACAAAGTGGTTCCTCCAAAAAAACAACGTTTTTTATAGCTTCAATAATCAGGGCGAACTGTTAGAGCTTTTAAAGGATAAAAAAAAGGAATTAAAGCAATATATTAAAACGAATCACATTCAGTTTCGGGCTAAACCAGAAGAGGCAATGGTCAAAATTGTATCTTTTTATGACCATTTAAGCAATTAATATGAAAAGCCTTTATCTTGTTATTTTTTGTTTGGTCTTTCTAATCCGGGTTGGCTTCGCGCAGCAAAAAGATGTAAAGTTGATTAGCGTAAATTTCGAAAAGGCTACAATTGAGCAATTTGTGACTGATTTGGAATCGAAATCAGATTATCGTTTTTTTTACGATGCCACGCAGTTCGACAGTTTAAAAGTTACCCTGCAGGTAACCGATAAATCGGTAACAAACATTTTAGACATAGTGTTCAGCAATACCGATTATCACTATGCTATTGTCAACCAGCAAATTTTTTTAGCTAAAGGTAGAGACATTAAAAGCGAATTAGCGTCCGATTTTGTGGAAACACCGACAAATAATCAGCAGGTGACACAGAACCCGGCAATAGCATACTACACCGGCGATCGTGATAAAAAAATACCCGAGGCCACAACCGAAAACAAGGTTTACGAAGTCGGCTTAAAAACAAACGTCATAGCACCGGGCAATGCAGTTTTATCAGGTTACGTACGCAATATTAAAACGGGCGAAGCGGTGGCTGGTGCAAGTATTTATGTTGAAAGCACTAAAGCTGGTGTAGCTACTGATCAATTCGGGTATTTTGCCCTTACAATGCCTCGTGGACGGCATTTATTAAATATTAGAGGGATGGGAATGCGCGATACCCGCCGGCAGATAATACTTTATGCCGATGGCAAATTAAATATCGAAATGCAGGAGCAGGTAAACAGGTTGAAGGAGGTTAAAATTTCGGCCGATAAGGTGGCAAATGTACGCGGTGTAGCCCTTGGTGTAACGCGGATCGATATTAAAAACATTAAACAAATACCAACTGTTTTTGGCGAGGCCGATGTACTGAGAGCAGTGCTTACGCTCCCAGGGGTTACATCGGTTGGCGAAGCTACCACGGGCTTTAACGTTCGCGGGGGGGCTGCCGACCAAAACCTGATTTTATCGAATGGTGCTACTATTTATAATCCGGCTCACTTTTTTGGCTTTTTTGCGGCATTTAACCCGGATGTAGTAAAGGGTATTGAACTCTATAAAAATAGTATCCCCGAAAAATTTGGCGGGCGTTTATCGTCGGTATTGGAAATCACCAACCGCGAAGGCAATAAGAAAGTCTTCACTGGTTCGGCAGGGATTGGCTTGTTAACCAGTAGGTTTAGCATTGAAGGGCCAATTGTTAAAGATAAAACCTCATTTATATTTGGCGCACGCACAACGTATTCCGATTGGTTGCTAAGTTTATTGCCCGCTGCGTACAAAAACAGTTCGGCTTCTTTTTATGATGTGAATTTTGATGTGAGCCATCAAATAAATGATAAAAACAACCTTTACCTATCAAGCTACATCAGTGGCGATAAATTCCGGCTCAATAGTGACACTGCTTATTCGTATAGCAACAAGAGTATTGTTTTAAAATGGAAACATAATTTTAACAATAAACTATATAGCCTTTTGTCTGCCGGGGTCGATAGGTACCAATATGAAATAAGAGCCAGTGCCAATCCGGTTAACGCGTTTAAATTGGGCTTTAATATTAACCAGGCCAATTTTAAAGGTGTTTTTACTTACTATCTCAGCAATAAACACACCATTAATTTCGGGGTAAGCTCTATTTTGTATAAGGCCAACCCCGGCGGTTTCGAACCCTACGGCAGTAGTTCGCTCGTAGCGCCCGATGTTGTAGCACCCGAGCAAGCCCTGGAAAGCGCATTGTATTTAGGTGATAAATATGATATAACATCTAAATTATCGGTTAGCGCAGGTGTAAGGTTTAATATATATAACTACCTCGGTGCGCAAACGATAAATTATTATGCCGCCAATTTGCCAAAAGATGCAACAAATGTAATTGACAGCACCATTTACAAAGGTGGGCAGTTTATTAATACTTATGCCGCGCCCGACATCAGACTATCGGCGAGGTATTTAATTAACGACGATTTATCGTTAAAGGCGGGTTACAATACCATGCACCAATATCTCCATTTGCTTTCAAACTCTACGTCTATTTCGCCAACCGATGTTTATAAATTAAGCGATCCTAATATTAAGCCCCAATCTGGCGACCAGGTTTCGTTTGGCATTTTTAAAAACGTAAAATCTAATACCATCGAATTGTCGGCCGAGGTTTATTATAAACGCATCAATAATTATCTCGATTACAAAAGCGGTGCAAACCTTTTGTTAAACCACCATATCGAACAGGAGGTAATTAATACCCGGGGAAAAGCTTATGGCGTTGAGTTTTTAATAAAGAAAACTGAAGGGAAATTAAATGGATGGCTGAGCTATACCTATTCACGCACGCTTTTACGACAGGATGACCCGAATGCCGGAGAGTTAATAAACGGTGGAAAGTATTACCCGGCTAATTACGATAAACCACATTCCTTTAATTTTACGGGGAATTACAGATTTACCCACCGTTATAGCGTTTCGCTCAATATAATTTACAGTACCGGCAGACCAATTACTTTGCCAGTATCCGAATTTGAATATTCGGGCTCCGAAAGGGTATTTTATTCGGACAGAAATGCCTATAGAATACCTGATTATTTCAGGTCCGATTTTTCGATAAACATCGAAGGTAACCACAGGGTACATCAACGCTTCCATGGTTCATGGTCTGCCGGTGTTTACAATTTAACGGGCCAGCAAAATGCATATTCAACCTATTTTACCGAACAGGGCGGCATAATCAGTGGTTATAAATTATCCATATTCGCGGCCGCTATCCCATTTATAAATTATAATATACGATTTTAAGCAATATGAATAATCAATCTGCTTTTTTGAAAACAGAAAAAAAAATGATAGTGAAAGTTTTTACCTGGAGTTGCATTTTATTTTTCATAGTGGCATCACAAGGCTGCAAGTTGCCTTATGACCCGCAGCCGATTGCTTCGCCAGGTAGTTACCTGGTAGTTGAGGGAATGATAAATAGTGGCACGGACTCTACATTTATAAAACTTAGTCGTACGGTTCCCCTTTCGTCGGGTAATACTCATAAGCCGGAGTTGGGGGCGCAACTAGTTGTAGAAGGCGATGATAATTCGAAATATGTTTTAATGGATTTTGGTAAAGGCATGTATGCTACACCGGCGCTATCACTTGATAAAACACATAAATATCGTTTAAGGATAACAACATCCAACAATGAATCATATCTTTCGTCGTATGAGGCAGTATTAAATAACCCGCCTATCGACAGTATCGGATATACAGTACCCGATTACAATACCGTACAGATTCATGTAAATACGCACGATCCGGCTAATGTGGTAAATTACTATCGTTGGGATTACGCCGAAACATGGAAGTTCCACAGCCCGTATGAGTCGGCGTTTGTTACCAACGGAAAGGAAATAGTTCGGAGGACCCCCGCCCAGCAGGTCTATTACTGCTTTGGCCGCGATTCATCAAGTACCATTATTTTAGGCTCATCGGCCCAGCTAACAAAGCCTGTAATTCATCAAAAACCAATTGTGCACGTGTTGGCCAATACTGAAAAACTCCAGGATAAATATAGTATTGAGGTAAACCAATACGCGCTATCGAAAGATGCTTATAATTTTTGGGTTAACATGAAAAAGAATACCGAACAATTGGGGAGTATATTTGATGCCCAGCCATCAACTATCAATGGAAATATACAATGCCTGAGCACACCATCGAAACCAGTTATTGGGTTTATCGGTGTTTCAAATGTTCAGCGAAAGAGGATATTTATTACCCGGTATCAATTACCCCGTGACCTTAACTACTTCACCTTTCCGTACACCTGCAAACTAGATACGGTATTGTTTGATTACCAGTCGCCAAATGGAGGGCCGGCCGTTAATCAGGTAGCCGGTCGTTTAATACCCCTCGGCTCGCAATCTATACCATTGGACCAATTATTAGACAGTTCCGGGATTATTGGATATACGGCTTCGAGCCAGGTATGTGCGTCTTGTACCGAACGTGGCACCACAAAACAACCACCATTTTGGCAATAGTATTTTGATGGTTTAAGTTTCGAAGTGTAAAAAATAGGAAAACACTGTAAAAAAGTTGAAAAGTTTGTATCCAAATTAGTGAAGGGTCTTACAACGAATAAATATTTGATCATGAGAAATATAGTGAAAGTCATCAGGTTGACCGTTTTTACGATGGCTCTATTTGCCTGTTACTCCAATAGTAGCGCCCAAACTATTAACGAGGTTCAAAACAGTTTTAACTTATATAAGCAAACCACCTTGCTCGAAAAGGTTTTCGTACACACCGATAAAACCGTTTATGTGCCCGGCGAAATAGTTTGGTTTAAGGTTTACTGTGTAGACGGTAACGATCATAAACCGCTCAATTTAAGTAAAGTTGTTTATGTTGATGTGTTGGATGGTAGCCAAAACCCTATAGCCCAGGTAAAAGTTGAAATGAAAAATGGTTTTGGCGATGGTTCTATTTATGTGCCGGTTACTACTGCAAATGGCAATTATAAATTGAGGGCCTACACCAACTGGATGAAAAATTTTAGTCCCGATTTTTATTTTGAAAAAGCGATAACCCTCACTAATCACCCCTTAAAGTCTCCTGATCCGCTTAAAGAAACAGCTTTAAAATACGATGTGCAGTTTTTTCCCGAGGGAGGAAATCTGGTAAGTGGCCTTGAAAGTAAAGTTGCTTTCAAAATAACCGCATCAGATGGCAAAGGTGTTTCTGCAAAAGGAGTAATCGTAAACCAACATAATGATACGCTCATAAGATTTCAAACACTAAAATTCGGGATGGGATCTTTTTCGTTTACGCCGGATATAAATAACACCTATAAAGCCATTATTTATATAAAAAACAATGCACCGCTAATTAAGACCATATCCGAAATTAAGGCGCACGGTTACGCTATGAAGTTAACAAAAACCGAAAATGGTCAATTGGATATTACAGTGCATAGCGACAACATAGCAGGCGAATCTATTTATCTGTTTGCGCATACAAGGCAGGAAATTAAAGCCGCAGCAACCGCAGTAAGCACTGATGGTACAGCCCATTTTTTTATTGATCCCAGTGTTTTGAGTGATGGCATTTCACATTTAACTGTTTTTAATAGCCTAAAACAACCGGTTTGTGAAAGACTATATTTCAAAAGCCCCGAGCGGCAATTATTTATTGATGCGGCTACCGATCAGCAACTATATGGGCGGCGTAAAAAGGTTAATATAAATGTTGCCACGAAAGACAAAGGAGGCAAATTGCAAAATGCAGAATTATCTATGGCGATTTATCAAGTCGATTCTCTGCAAGCGGTTGACAAAATTGATATTTTTAATTACTTGTGGCTTAATTCGGATTTGAAAGGCTTTATTGAATCGCCCGATTATTATTTAAAAAACAAAGATGCCGAAACATCTGAAGCTTTAGATAACCTGATGTTAACCCAGGGTTGGCGCAGGTTTGAATGGCAGCAGGTGCTGGCCAATAAACCCGCCGGCTTTACTTTCGTGCCAGAGTATAACGGACATATTATTTCGGCCAAAATAGTTAACGCTCAAACCCAAGCACCTGCTAAAAACATAATAACGTATTTGGGTGTGCCGGGGAAAAGGGTGCAATTATATTGCTCGCAAAGTGATTCACTGGGCCATTTAATTTATAACACTAAAGATTTTTTTGGTCCGAATGAAGTTATTGTGCAAACAAATACACTTAAAGATAGCATCTATCGGATTGAGGTATTGAGCCCATTCTCCGAACAATTTTCGAAAACAATATTCCCAACGTTAGATTTTAATTCGACAACGGCCAAAGCGCTTCAGAAGCACAGCCTTAGTATGAAGATATTGAATATTTATTTTGGTAGTAAATTGCGTAATTATTATGATGCAAAGACCGATAGCCTCCCCTTTTATGGCAGGCCGTATAAAACTTATAAGCTCGACGACTTTACGCGTTTTACAACGATGGAAGAGGATTTAAGAGAATATGTATCCGAAGATTATATTGTGAAAAAGAAGGGACATTTTCATATCGTCGTATTAAGCGGTAATGGATTTTTAGATGACGATCCGTTGGTACTGCTTGATGGTATCCCTGTTTTTGATATCGACAAAATATTTGCTATCGATCCCTTAAAAGTAAAAAAACTCGAAGTTGTCCCTTTCCGGTATTTCCATGGCACGGTTGAACATGAAGGTATATTTAGTTTCACAACTTATAAAGGCGATTTGGGTGGCATCGACATCGATCCTAAATCGGTGGTGCTTGATTATGAAGGATTGCAATTGCGCCGCGAATTTTATTCGCCGGTTTATGATTCCGACACTAAAACAGCCACCCGCTTACCCGATTTCCGTAACGTATTGTATTGGACACCTTCGGTGAACAACAAGGGTAATGATATTGTATCATTTTATACATCCGATCAACCAGGAAAATACGTGGGCGTTATACAAGGGATCAACACTAAAGGCGATGCGGGGAGTCAGTATTTTTCGTTTGAGGTTAAATAACAAATGATTATATACTTTTTAAAGGGCGACTATTTCGCAATAATCTTAAACTCCGTCCTTCTGTTTTTGGCGCGGTTATCGTCTGACGTGTTGGGTGCGATAGGTTCAGTTTTGCCGTAACCTTTGTAAACCAAACGGGCCGGGTTAATATTGCTCGAGGTAAGGTAAGTATATACAGATTTTGCCCGGTTTTCTGATAACAGTTGGTTTGCCGCGTCGTTGCCCACATCATCGGTATAACCGGATATTTCTATACGAACGGTTGGGTTAAGCGTTAAAAACTCAATGAGCTTCTGGAGTTCTGCTTTCGATTCTACCTTCAGGTCGAACTTATTGGTATCGAAAAAGATGTTCTTCAATATTACTTTGCCCCCAACTTCTATTGGCGATAGCAACACCGATATATTGAAGGCTGTTTTTGGAGCATGCCCTATCAGCGAAAAATTATCCGAATAGAACAAATATCCTTGCCGCGAAATATTGAGGCCATAGTTTTTGCCGGCGGCCAGCGTGGCTAAAAACTCACCCGAATCCTCGCTGCTATAATCCTGGTACACTGGCATATTCTTCTCCAGGTCCACAATTTCGATGATGGCCTCTAAGGGGGCCCGGGTTTTAATGTCTTTTATATTGCCCTTTACGTAAGTAACGATATTGGGCCTCAGGTTTAGCGGCAGCTCGAAGGTGTAGATATCATAGCCGCCAAAGCCGTTTAAGTTATTGGATGAGAAAAAGGCGTAAGCACCGTTTGCTGTGAGGGTGAGGCCGTTTTCGTCGCCGCTGGAGTTGATGGGCGAACCCAGGTTTACCGGCTTTTGCCATTTACCGTCTTTAGCCATCCGGCTGATGAAGAGGTCCCTTCCGCCCATGCCCGGCCAGCCGTTGCTGCAGAAGTAAAAGGTGCTATCGTCCGGGTGTATAAAAGGCGACTGCTCGTCGTAAACGGTGTTTACGTTTGGCCCCATGTTCTCGGGGTTGCCCCAGCCTTTATCGGTAAGGGTAGATTTCCAAATGTCATAACCGCCGTAACCACCTTTGCGGTTGCTTACGAAGTAAATGGTACGCCCATCGGCACTGATGCTTGGCTGGGCCTCCCATCCTGAGGTGTTCAAGGGCGAACTCAGGCTAAAAGGCTTGCCCCAGTCGTCGCCTTTGCGTTGCGCTATATAAATATCGCAGCGGCCCTGGCCATCGGGCCGGTTGCAGCCGGTAAAAAACAGGTATTTGCCATCTTGCGATATCGATTGCGCCCCCTCGTTATAAATAGGCGTATTGATGGCATCGCTTAAGTAAACCGATGTTTTCCATTTGCCGTTGAGCTTATCGCTCTTATAAAAATCTTCGTTGCTGTTTATTTTTCGGGTAAATATCAGCGTGCCTTCGTCGGCCGTAGCTACGGGCAGGTATTCGTCGGCAGCTGTATTTATCTCGGGGCCCATGTTTATGGGTAAAAAAGGCACGGGGTGCTTAATGGCATCTATGGCAAAATCGCAATCGCGCAGCAATTTGCGGGCGTAAGCTTCGTCTCTACTAACCAGGTTTGGATAGGTGATGTATTTTTCCAGGTGCTGCTTGGCCGCAACATATTGCGCCTCGCTAACTTCGGCATCGCCAACGCGTAAATATACCGAGCGCGAATACTCGGGCGAAAGTGCTATCGCCTTTAAATAGTGTGGTATTGCGGCTTTGTTTTGCAAGCGCGAGTGCAAAACATCTGCCAACAGCGCCTGGGCCTCTATAAACTTGCTATCGTTATCTATAGCTTTTTGCAATTGGGCAATGGCATCGTCGTACAAGTGTTCGTCCAGGCTTTGGTTGGCCAACGCAAAGTTTTTAATAGACTCCTTATCCGTAGTAGAATATTGCCTTTGCTGGGCAAACACATACACGGGGGATAGTAACACGAAGACGGCAAACAAGTAAAAAATGCGCATCGCTTGTTGATTCGTTAATCAATAAGCTAAGTTACAAAATTAAGGGATATTTAAGTATTTGTGCGTTTGCAACGAAACCTCCCATTGCGGGTTATTCATCACATATTCTACAATTAGTGGTGCCATCTCTTTGTTTTTGCTCCACTCGGGCTGCAAGTACAGCTTGCAATCGGGCGCAACCAGTTTGGCGTTGTGTTCGGCAAACTCAAAATCCGATTTATTGAAGATAATCACCTTTAGCTCGTGCGCCTTATCGGCCACGTTTTGCATGGGGGCCTTGAATTTTTTTGGCGAGAGGCATATCCAATCCCAATCGCCCGATAGGGGATACGCGCCCGATGTTTCAATAAACGTGCGGATTCCCTCGTTATGCAGTTGGGCGGTGAGGTAATCTAAATTGTAGATGAGCGGTTCGCCACCAGTTACCACCACAGCTTTGGAGGGGTGCACTTTGGCGTTGGCCACAATAGTATCGGCAGAGGTAAGGGGGTGCAGTTCGGCATCCCAGCTTTCTTTAACGTCGCACCAATGGCAGCCCACATCGCAGCCGCCCAGGCGGATAAAGTAAGCGGCTTTGCCGGTGTTGTATCCCTCTCCCTGTATCGTATAAAATTCTTCCATCAAAGGAAGCAATGTGCCGTCGTCCGGAACTTGATGTGCCATAATAGGGCGCAAAGGTAGGCTTTTACGGCCAAAGCTTAAAGCATCAAGGCAAAAGGTGATATTTGGGTGATAAGGGGCATCTGCAAAATATGCTATTTAATTGGCTGAGACTCTTTTATATATCATTATTTGGCGTTAGCTTTATAGGGTAAACTTTACCTGGCCCCAAACATGAAGAAATTAAACCTGCCGTTTGTATGCTTCCTTTTGTTTTGCCTAAGCTCCTGCGTAGACATCGAAGAACGTTATGATTTCAAGGCCGATGGATCCTGCAACGTGCTTTACGGCTTTGATATGGGTAAAGCGGTTTCGGTTTTGGCCAATTTGATGACCGATTCGGTACGCGAGACGCCTCAATTCAATCTGGTGAAAGATACCACGCTCAACTTTTACAACGCCCTGCCTGATAGTATTGCCAATAAAATGAATGCCGAGGAGATAAAGATGGCCCAGGGCAGCGACCTGGCCGTAAAAATGGACCTGAAGCATAACATTATGAAAGTGAGCATAAAGCATGAGGCAAAAAACGCGGCCGACCTGCAATATTACCTGCAACACCTCAACAACATATCCATGAATGGCAACCTGAGCCAGATGACCAAAAACAAGCAAGCAGGCGGTTTCGACCCGCAGCCGCTCATAAACGGGCAAAGCTACTACAACTATGAGATAACGCCTCACCGGTTTTACCGCATTATAGACAAGGTGAAATTTGCCGCGTTCTTAAAAAAGGCGGGAGCCAAGTTTGCTATGGCGAAGGCTATGCTGATAGATATGCCTTATAAAGTAGTGCTGAAATTTGCCAGGCCCGTGAAGAAAATGAACGGATCTAAAGCCGTGCTATCTGCCGACAGGCATACAGTTACCCTGGTTACCAGCATGGATGAGGTGATGAAGAACCCCTCGCTGATGAATTTGAAGATAGATTTTTGATGCTGGATGAAGTGGTACCCGATTGACGGTGTTGTACTTAATGGCGAGCCATTTATTAAAAAAGTAAAGGTTGCAGGCAAAAGCATATGCCTGGTAGGGTATGAGGGCAATTTATTTGCCCTTGGTGCCATTTGCCCGCATGCACGAGAGGACTTAAGCCGTGGTTGGTGCGCCAATGGTAAGCTGGTTTGCCCTTACCATCGTTTCAGCTACGATTTGCAGACCGGCAAGGGCAGCCCCGGCCAAAACGATTATGTGGATAGCTATCCGGTTAAAGTGAAAGGTGAGGAGGTTTATGTGGGGATAGAATCCTTTTTTGATAAACTAAAACAAGCCTTCAAATAAATGGAAACCAATGCTATCGACCTGCTTACCTATGAATTGTACCATACGCTCAGCTTCCGTAATTCTAAATTGCCTAAAGTAGCTGAGTTGCGTAAGTTTTTTTACGAAGGCGGCATACTAATCAACAACAGCTTTGACGAGCCGATAGCGTTCACTACGGCAAGTTACCTAAAGGCGCTGGAATCGCAGATTGCTATTGGCAACCTTAAGCAATTTTTGCAGCGGGAAATAAGTTCCAAAACCGAAGTATTTGGCAAGATAGCGCAACGCACCAGTGTTTACGAGTACAGCTTTGCGGAGATACCGCCCCGCAAAATGCCACGCGGCATCAACTACATGCAATTCGTAAAAGATGGCGACACCTGGCGCGTAAGCTCCATGGCCTGGAACGACGAGAACGAGAATCACCGGATACCGGCGGAGCTGGTGGCTTGATAGCAGGTGAGTGGGTATAGCCCAACGTCATTTTTGTTTCAGAACCCCATCATAAAAGTAGCCAATATGCAAAACCACTTTGCATTGACGCGAGCCATTCAGATGGGGTGCCGAAATAAATTCGGCATGACGTGTCTTGTTAAACGTACCGTCAATTACTCACTAAGAATAAACCTCTTTATTAGCCGAAGACAGTGTATTCTTCAGCAAGCCGATGATAGTCATCAGGCCTACACCGCCGGGTACAGGGGTTATCCAGGATGATTTTGGGGCAACATTTTCGAAATCCACGTCGCCGTATAGTTTGTAGCCCGATTTTGTTACGGTTGAGGTTTCGCGGTTCATGCCCACGTCAACTACCACAACGCCGTCTTTCACCATATCGGCAGTGATGAAATTCTTTTTACCGATGGCTACGATAAGGATATCGGCATCCAGCGTGAATTTTTTAATGTCGGGTGTTTTGCTGTGGCAAATGGTAACGGTGCAGTTGCCCGGTTGCGTGTTGCGCGCCATCATGATGCTCATTGGCGAGCCTACGATATTGCTGCGGCCCACCACTACACAATGCTTGCCTGCGGTTTCAATGCCGTATTCTTTCAGCATCAGGGTGATGCCGTAGGGGGTAGCAGGAATGAATGAAGGCAGGTTGCGCTGCATGCGCCCCAGGTTCACGGGGTGGAAACCGTCTACATCCTTGCGGTGGTCTATGCGCTCGGTAACTTTCTCCGGGTCGATATGCTTGGGGAGTGGGAGCTGTACGATGATACCATCGATATCGGCATCTGCATTCAACTCAGCTACTTTGGCAAGCAGTTCTTCTTCGGTAACATCATCCTCGTAACGCACTAAGCTGGATTTAAAACCCACCTTTTCGCAGTTCTTCATCTTGCTGGCCACATAGGTTTCGCTGCCGCCATCGTGCCCAACCAAAACAGCAACCAAATGCGGTTTGCGGCCGGTGCGCTCCAATATCTTAGCCGCTTCTTCGGCTATTTCTACCTTAAGTTTTTCTGATACGTATTTTCCGTCTAAAAGCTGCATAAACTATAATTTTTTTCCGTTGGCAAAAGTTACAACTCTTTTCAAGCTTCCATCCTCATTCCAATATTCCCATTTACCGTCTTCTTTGCCAACTTTAAACACTCCTTTACTCTGCATGTTTCCGTTATCATACCAGCTTATATACTCTCCGTTTGCGGCTCCATTATTTCTAACTAACACGCTGATTTGTTTGCCGTCAATATTCCACTCTTTCCAAATTCCTTCCATCTTTCCGTTCTGATATTGTCCAAAAGTGCGAATCTGTCCGTTTTCAAAGTAAAATATGTAATCGCCGTTTTGCTTGCCGTTAACAAAATTTTCAATATATAACACCTTACCAGATTCGCGATACCATTTCCACTCTCCTTCTTGTAACCCGTTTACATATTTACCTTTTATTTGTAACGCGCCGTTGGGATGATATCCAATGTAATAACCATTTCCCTCTTTTATAATCTGAGTTCCGTCTTCGGTCCAGTAATTCCAACGGTTATTTTGTGCACCATCAGATTCACTTTCCTTTTTTCCGTTTTTATACCAGGATTCAGATTTCCCGAAACCTATGCCATTTAAGTATGAAAACTTTTTGTGTATGGCGCCGCTTGGCCAATATATAACGCATTCGCCGTTTCTTTTTCCGTTTTTATAATGGATTACCAAGCCTATTTGCGAGCTTTTTTCTTTGCAATAAGCTATCCATTTACCATCGGGTAATGAGTCTGGACGTAGAAAAAGTCCGCTTTCGGGAAATAATTCTTTGAAGTAGAAAATCTTTTCATCGACGGATTGCGCGTTCGATATTTTGGCAAAAGCTAAAGAAAATAAACAAATAAGCCAGATGTTTTTCATCAAGTATTTTTAATCCAATTTCAGCACCGCCATAAACGCGCTTTGTGGTATCTCTACGTTACCTACCTGGCGCATGCGTTTTTTACCGGCCTTTTGTTTTTCTAACAGTTTGCGCTTACGCGAAATATCACCGCCGTAACACTTGGCGGTAACATCCTTGCGCATCGCTTTAACGGTTTCCCGGGCGATGATCTTGGCGCCGATAGATGCCTGTATGATAATCTCGAACTGTTGGCGCGGTAATAGTTCCTTCAGTTTTTCGCAGATTTTTTTACCGAAATCGTAAGAATTGCCACGGAATATCAACGATGACAATGCATCAACCGGTTCTGCATTCAGTTTTATATCCAAACGAACAAGATCCGACTTGCGGTAACCTATCTGGTGGTAATCGAACGATGCGTAACCCTTTGATATTGTTTTCAGTTTATCGTAAAAATCGAATACAATCTCGCCCATCGGCATCTCGAAGGTAAGCTCGACCCTGTCGGATGTTAAATACGACTGGTTCATGATCATCCCGCGTTTCTGGATACAGAGCGACATTACCGGCCCCACAAAATCAGATTTGGTGATGATGGTGGCTTTAATATATGGCTCTTCTACAAAATCTATCTTGCTTGGGTCTGGTAGATCCGATGGATTGTTTACGATGATAGATTCCCCACGGGTGTTGTAAGCGATGTACGATACGTTGGGCACGGTGGTGATAACCGTCATATTAAACTCGCGTTCCAAACGCTCCTGGATAATCTCCATGTGCAGCATCCCCAGGAAACCGCAACGGAAACCGAAACCCAGTGCCGCAGACGATTCCGGTTCGAAAACCAGCGAAGCATCGTTCAACTGCAGTTTCGCCATAGATTCGCGCAGCTCTTCGTAATCTTCGGTATCAACAGGATAGATACCCGCAAATACCATTGGTTTTACCTCTTCAAAGCCTTGGATACCGCCTTCGCAAGGGCGGGCAATAGTGGTAATGGTATCCCCAACCTTAACCTCGCGCGATTCTTTTATACCCGAGATGATGTAACCTACATCACCGGTTTTAATAACATCTTTTGGTGCCTGTTTTAGTTTCAGGGTACCAACTTCTTCAGCAATATATTGCTTTTCGGTAGCGAAGAACTTTACTTTATCGCCTTTGCGTATCTCGCCGTTAACTACTTTAAAGTACGCTACGATACCACGGAAGGAGTTATAAACGGAGTCGAATATCAATGCCTGCAACGGTGCATCCGGGTCGCCTACGGGGGCGGGGACACGCTCGATAATGGCGCGCAAAATATCGAATACGCCCATGCCGGTTTTGCCGGATGCTGCTAAAATCTCTTCGCGTTTGCAGCCTATCAGGTCTACTATCTGGTCTTTCACTTCCTCGGGCATAGCGCCGGGGAGGTCCATTTTATTGAGGACGGGAATAATCTCCAGGTCGTTCTCCAGGGCCAGGTACAGGTTAGATATGGTTTGTGCCTGTATACCTTGCGCCGCATCTACTATAAGCAATGCGCCTTCGCAGGCAGCTATAGAGCGCGAAACTTCGTAAGAGAAATCTACGTGGCCCGGGGTATCAATCAGGTTCAGTACGTATTTCTGCCCGTCGAGTTCGTATTCCATCTGTATCGCGTGGCTCTTGATGGTGATGCCGCGCTCGCGCTCCAGGTCCATATCGTCAAGCAATTGCGCCTGGCTTTCGCGCTGGGTGATGGTGCCGGTGTATTCTAACAACCTATCGGCAAGGGTGCTTTTGCCGTGGTCGATATGCGCTATGATACAAAAATTACGTATGTGCTTCATTCAACCGCAAAAATAACTTTTTGCGCGGATAATTTGGCATGCTTTGGGCGATTTGCTAACTTCCTGATAGTTAATACAACTGCCTGATGATACACGAAGCAATAACCGCCGCGGTCGAAACGATATTGTCCGAAAAAATAATACGTGCAGAACCTGTGCCTGGAGGGGACATTAACCAAGTTTACCGCCTGCAAACCAATAGCGGGCAATACCTCATCAAAATCAATTCTGCCGCGCGTTTTCCGGATATGTTTATCAGGGAAGCAGACGGATTAGCGATCATTGCTAACACAGGTGCCATCAATGTACCGCGCGCAATTGCCGTAGGCGAAGCGGCAGGGTTTAGCTTTTTGCTGATGGATTGG
This sequence comes from Mucilaginibacter sp. P1_D10, assembly GCF_056406215.1. NCBI lineage: Bacteria > Pseudomonadati > Bacteroidota > Sphingobacteriia > Sphingobacteriales > Sphingobacteriaceae > Mucilaginibacter > Mucilaginibacter sp. P1_D10. Next base: position 467,007 of record NZ_JBFUAP010000003.1, read on the forward strand.
GTAGAGGCCGGGCAATCAGGCAATACAGGTATGGCAAAGCTAGGAGAGGGGCTTGCAAACCTGCACCGCAATACCCTGGTATTGTTTGGTTTCGGGGAGGACAATTACATCGGCTCTCTGCACCAAAGCAATAGGATACACCGAGAATGGAGCGATTTTTATTTGGAGGAACGGTTGCAGCCTTTAATGAAAATGGCAGTAGATTACGGCAAGCTGGAACAAGCAGACACACTACAATTTGAAAGATTGTACACCAAATTGCCCGATCTTTTCGAACCCGAATCACCGGCTTTACTGCACGGCGATTTATGGAGCGGGAATTTCATCATCGATAAAAACAACCGGCCATATTTAATCGACCCGGCAGTGTATTACGGCCACCGCGAAATGGATATAGCCATGACGATGCTCTTCGGCGGTTTCGGGGCGGCGTTTTACGATGCTTACCAATATCATTATCCCTTGGCGAAAGGCTTTGAGCAAAGGCTGAAGCTATGGAGCCTTTACCCGTTGCTGGTTCATGTGAATCTGTTTGGCGGAGGGTATGTACAGCAACTGCGGAGTTACGTTAGTGCGTATCTTTAATAGGCGGTTTGCAAAAACACAGGCGTTTCTGATACGGGAATCTTTACCTTGCCGTTTGTCAAAGTCAGCGTAGTTTTGGTCATCACATCTGCGCCAGCCTTTGGGGTGTAAAGCACGGCGGTTTTTATCGCCTTGCCAAAATCGAGCACATAAGTAGCCTTGCGACTGGTTTGATCGGGGATGGTCAATGCATAAATTACGCTGTTCGTGCCCGATCTGTATTTATCGATGATAGGATTTTGCCCGATAGTACCTACGTAACGATAATTGCCCATCAATTTGCTCACTTGTAATATATAGTCGGCGGCAGGGCGGCGTTTGGGGCTTTGCGCAAGGCCCGAGGTGGCATACTGCTCTGCCTTATCCGGAAAGGCATCGAAAAGTTGATAAAAGAAAAGCCTTTTTACGCCATGCCTGGCGTAGAGCAGCGAGCTGCGCAATATCCAGTCAGCCTGTGTTTGGAGTGCCGATTTATTGCCGATGGCGGGCGCACACTGGTAGCTGCCTGGGTTGATGTCGTATCCTGTTTCGGTTACCCAAACTTCGGGTTTGCCGGGCAGGCTATCGGCATATTTAACAAAACTGTCGGCTACACGGCCCGCATCAGATAGTTCCGGCGCAATGCCCGTGGTAGCTTTGGTATGCGTAAATACGCTGCCATCGTTGGCGTATAAGTGGTAGTTTATAACATCGAAGCACAGGTTTATGCTGCCATCAGGTTTATAGCCGCGATTGGTTTTGCACCAGGCTACCATCCGTTTTACATAGTTCACATCCGCAGTGGCTAAGCCGGTCATTACTACCTGCATGGTAGGGTCGGCGGTTTTAACCCCCGCGATATTGCCCAGCGTGCCTTTGTGCCCATCGTAAAAGGCAGATAGGTTGGCGGCATACTGTTCGGGTGTTTGGGTGGCTTTATCGCCTTTCCACCAGCGGTCGTTCTCATTGCCGCATTCGATGTACCTGATGAGGCCGAGGCCAATTTTTACCTCATTGGGTTTATCGCCTGCCCATCGCGGGCGGGTATCAACCTTAACCAGTTTAGGGTCAATAGCCTTATTATAGCCGTACCGGGCCGCAAACTGGAAGGCTGTGCGTGCCTGCACAATATAAGAGACGGGTTTGTTAAGGTCGGCACCATAAAACACGGGTACGTTTTCGTCGTCGCGCTGGTCTGTAGGGTAGGTGTTCATCATCCATACGGGCAGGTTTTTCATATCGGCTAAAACCAGTATGCTGTCCTGCTTGCAGCGGGTGTATATCAAGTCGTAATCCCAGCTGCCGTTATTGGTGGGATTGAAGGTATAATCGCCCTGCATATTTTCCAGTTTGTTCCAGTTCATGTAATGCCGCAGCCCGCTGAAGCATTTGATGAGGGCCATATTATCCTCGTAAATATAGCCCCGCTCGTTGGGGGCGGCAGGGTTTTCCAGAAAATTCCATTCGTAGCCGTTTACGCCGAACATATTCCGCAGCGGCACACCCTCTACTTCGGCGAGGGAATCATGTAGTGTTATGGTGCTGCCTTCCGGAGTAGCCGCAACCGTCGGGGCAACTTTTGCAGGCCCGGTACCACAATGAGAAAACCCCATCATCAATATGAGAATGGGGATTAGGGCTTTGTTTTGAAATGATAAGTTCATGCCGATAGCAGCGGGTTACGTGGTTTGGTTTACGTTTTGTACCGCAAAAACGGCTTGCCTTCTACTTTACTTTCGCAGCCTGGTCTAAGCATTCCTGCAATACGCGGGCAAATTGCTTGTCGTTAGGTGGGGCAAAAATGGTATTATGTTCGCCCGGGATATCGTGTACGGCAACGCCTTTCAGTGCGTAAGGTATCCAGCCGAGGTATTTAAAGTCGTCCATATAAAAGGTCTTCTTTTTGGCGCGAAACAGCTCTAACTTTATGTTCACCGGGGTTAGTAAATAATTACGTTGTGCGGTTTCGCTTTTCTCGTGTATATCATCGGTATATGCGGCAAAGCCTTCTTTTTTCTTAACCTTATGCGGGAAAGCCTTTTTGTATAGTTTGCTTATCCTGCGGCCAATTTCGCGGCTTTTGTATTCTACGGTGCGTTTTGGGTCTTCTATGAACAATATAGGCGTGTACGCAATCTGTTTCACCAGGAACCATAAATCGCCGATGGTGCGTTTAAGCGGCGGCGTGTGTACTTTGGTTTGGTCGGCATAAGTATCGAACATCGCCAGCATTTTTATGTCTTTGCCCATGGCGAGCATCTGCTTAGCCATTTCGTAAGCTATCATGCCACCCAGCGAATAACCTGCAATAGCGTAAGGGCCAACCGGGTCGTGGTTGATGATTTCTTCCACGTAGTTTGCGGCAATTTCTTCCATTACGTCCAATGGTTCGTCAATACCGTTTATGCCTTTCGCCTGCAGGCCGTAAACCGGCTGCTCATCGTCCATATTCATGGCCAGGGCATTGAACAGTAATACGTTGAGGCCAGCTCCGTGTACGATGTATAGCGGCATTTTGCTGCCCATCGGTTTTATTGGTACCAGCGAATCCCATGTAATCAACTCCGAGTTTACATCTAAACGTGCAGCAAGCTTTTCCACAGTAGAATGCTCGAATAAGGTAGCCAACGGCAAACGCTTGCCTGTTTTCTCCTCCAGTTTGGCCATTATCTTTACAGCCACCAACGAGCGGCCGCCCAATTGGAAGAAATTATCTACCATGCTTATCTTGTCCAGACCCATCATTTCCTGCCAAACGTCGGCCACCATTTTTTCGTTGCTGGTGCGTGGTGCCACATAGGCTTCGGCACGTACGATGTGGCTGTAATCCGGTTTCGGCAGGGCCTTACGGTCTATCTTGCCGTTGGGGGTTGATGGTATAACATCCAGCAGTACGAAATCATCGGGCACCATGTATTCCGGCAATTCGGCAAGCAGGGCGTTTTGCCATGCATCCTGCTGTTGTGCCGAGGGGTGACCCGTTTCGCCCGAATGCAATAGCAGGTAAGCCACCAGGCGCGGGTAGCCGGGTGTATCTTCGCGGGCTATTACCACCGCTTCTTTCACATCTTCCTGTTTACCCAGGTGGAACTCAATTTCGCCAAGCTCTATGCGGTAGCCGCGCACTTTTACCTGGTGGTCTATACGGCCAAGGCACACGATTTCGCCTGTGGGCCTGATCTTGCCCAGATCGCCGGTACGGTATATCTTGTCGCCGGGTTTTTTGGAGAAAGGGTTATCAATGAATTTTTCGGCGGTAAGTTCTTCGCGGTTCAGGTATCCCCATGATACGCCATCGCCGCCAATGAGTATCTCGCCAATATCGCCATTGGTAAGGCTGTTCATGGCCTCATCAACAATGTATATCTGCGTATTGTCTATCGGCCAGCCAATGGTAACATCCTCGGCATCGGTTACATGCTTTATCACCGAATAAATCGTGGTTTCGGTAGGGCCGTACAGGTTCCAAACTTCGCTGCTGCGCTCAATCAGTTTTGCCGCAAGGTCTTTGGCCAGCGCTTCGCCGCCGGTGAATACCTTCATGGGCAGTTTTTCGTTCCAGTCTACTTCCAGCATCATACGCCAGGTGTAGGGGGTGGCTTGTAGTATGGTGATGCCCTGCGTGCGCACGATATCCAGCACGGCGCGGCCATCCTTAGCGGTGAGCGAATCGGCAATAACCAATTCTGCACCAATGCTTAGCGGCAGATATATATCTAACCCCGCTATATCGAACGAAATAGTTGCTACGGCCAAAGTTTTATCAGCAGAAGTAATGCCCGGTTTCTTTTGAAAACTCAGGACAAAATTCACCAGGCTATGGTGGGCTATCTGTACGCCTTTTGGTTTACCGGTTGAACCAGAGGTATATAGGATGTAAGCCAAATCCGCACCGGTTACGCCGGCTGCGGGTTGCTCCGGTATCAGGGGGGCAGAATCTGCCAGGGCCTGCTCAATTAAAACCTCGATAGTGTTTGCAGCATAATGGCCCGCATATTTTGCCGATGTGATGAGTATTTTGGCGGCCGAATCCTCGAGCATAAATTCGATGCGGTCTTTCGGGTATTCGGGATCTAACGGCACGTAGGCGGCGCCCGATTTCATGATGGCCAGCAAAGAGATGATCAGCTCCGGGCAGCGATCAAGCGCGAGACCGATGATATCGCCTTTTTTGATGCCTTTTTGTACCAGCAATGCAGCAATGCGGTTAGCTGTATTGGCAACCTCGGCATAAGTTAACGCGCGATCATGAAAGCGGATCGCTATTTTTTCCGGAAAGCTTTGTGCGCTCTCGTTAAAAAGCTCGAAAAGGGCTTTTTCTTTTGGATAATCTACCTCGGTGTTGTTTAGTATCGTTGCTTTCATAGTATCAATTAACGGTAAGCAGGGGGTAGCTTTGCTTACAGCTGTACAATTCAAATTTAATGATTTAACACATAATCACACGCTGCAGCCCACACTTATTAGCTATAAGCCATCAGGCTCCGGGCGTATTGTGCGGCGTATGGATAAACTTTTTGTTGGCCCCCTTTAGTTTGAACAGCAACGCAAGCATGGTGAAGAATATTAATGGTATCTTCAAAACCGCGCCCAGCAGTTTGCCGTTGAAAAAATGACCCGGCACGGCCACTAATATGCCGATGTAGCAAAGCGCTGTTGCCGTTAACCACATTTGCCACGATGGGCCAACGCCCGGTGTTAACAACGATACAAGCAGCATAAAAGGCATCAGCCCCAGCATCAGTATCCTTGGCAATATTGCGGTTTGGTATATTTCGTTAAAGTAATCAAAATTGCCGCGCGCAAACAACTCTTCAAAGCCAGTCATCCCGTAGGTTTTTAACAAGTTAAATTGTGCCGAAAGCCATCGGCGGCGCTGCTTTTTAAATACCTCGGGGTTGCTCACCTTCTCATCGTAAACCAGGGCAGCATCGGCATAAGCCACGTGGATGTTTTGGCGGGTAAGTACAAGCCCCATCTCCTTATCAAAGCCACCAACGGCATCTATTTGCGCCATGGTATCCTTAAATAACCTGTATTCCAGCGCCATGCCCGATCCTATTATGGCGGCCGAAAGGTTAAAAACCTGCTGCGCCTTGCGGAAAATGTGGTTATTTATTTCCTCGCTTATGGCATCTAATATCGCTACGGGGGTTTCGGTGTTTTTGGCAACACGATGCCCCTGTATTACCCTTTTGCCGGCGTGGATGTAGTTGTTAATATGGTGCAGGTAATCAGGCGCGGCAATGTTGTCGATATCAAATACTACGGCAGCGTCAACATCGTCCACGGTTGCGGCAATGGCGGCATGCAGTGCTTTCGACTTGGTACTGCTCTCAAATACCACCTCAACTACCTGCAAAGGCATTTCTTTAAGCTTTGCAATGGTTTCCGGCTGCATCGAATCGGCTATTACGCATACATGGAATTTATCGCTCGGGTAGTCGATCGTCAAGGCCTGTTCTGCTGAGTTGAGGATGATAGCATCCTCCTTGTAAGCGCAAATGTATATCACGAATTTGCTGTAGGCCGAAGCCATTGGCGGCGCCTTTTTAATAATGAGCTTGCCCGATACCGAAAATACAAAAAGGTAGAGGCTGTAAATGCCCAGGTACACAAATACCAGGCTAAAAATAACAGAGAAGACGATTTTAATAATTTCCATTTTTGAGCCTTTTAATCAAATTTATCAAAGGTTTTTGCCTTTTTGTGCTAAACCAGCCGATAATAATTCTTTAATATCGGTAATGCGGTGTTCCCAGGTGTTGTTGGCCGCAATACTTATACGCCGTGCAACTTTTTCGGTTGCCTGCGAATCAACTAAAGCAGCATTCAACGCATCCGTAAATTCATCGGCCGTGCTGCAATAGGGTACAAGCCCGTTGGTGAAATTCTGTAAATCATCATTAAAATCGGTAGAAACCACCGGTTTGCCAGCCCCTAAATACTCAAAAAGTTTTAGCGGGAAAATGTTATTGCTAACATCGTCTTTTTTAAAAGGGATGATGCAGACATCAAAACCTTTCAATACGGCAGGCATTTGTTGATAATCCACCGGGCCGGGCAGGTGTAGGTTGGGTGCAGCAAAATCCCCCTCGCGTATGTAGTCGGCATCCACGGGGCCTACGAAAACGAAGCTTTTATCAGGGTTATCGGCGATTACCTTTTTTATCAGCGTATAGTCTATCCTGCGTTCTATTGCCCCAAAATAGCCTACAATTGGTTTTTTTATGCCCGAAAGGATATCGGCTAACTTTAAATCAGCACTCAAGGCTTTCTGGCTATGGGTAAGGTTTGCCGCGTTGGGCACGAAGTAAGAGTTGCGGTTTAAGAATGATTTTTTGTTGCGCAACTCGCGGCTGGTACTGATGATCATATCCACGCTTTTGGCCAGTATTTCTTCGTTGTGAACGCCGTGCTTTAACTGATACTCCTCAATTATCGGATCAACGCAATGGTAAACGCTGAGAGCTGGTTGGGGTAGCAACGCTTTGTGCAATTGCGGATACGAAAAATTATAGGAGTTGATGTAGATATAATCGGTAACACCCAACTGCTTAAAAACCTTGATGAGGCGCGATGCTACCATCCACTCGTTAAACCTTACGGCAAGGCGGTAAGCTTTCCCCTCGGGTATAGCATTGATAGATGGCACCGGCGGGCAAATGATGATCTTGAAGTTCGGCAGGTCGCTTTGGATGAAGCTGTTGTTTGCCGAGAAGAAATGCGGCTTGCGCACCTGGTATGCTTTGGTATCCTTAAACTTAAAATAATCTTTCCAGGTGAAGGGCCTGTCTACAAAGTACACATAGTTGTCCTTAGCCAGCAATCGTGCCATAATATAGGGCGTCGATTCCAGCTTGTTATCAAACTGCATCTGCGAAAAAACAACGATATGTTTACCGGTTAAACTCATGCCGTTCCTTTTTCTGCTTGTTTATGCAAAACGTGATTTATCATCCCTTTTACTTCTCCAAAGCCCACACTGAACAGATCGCGCAAACGGAACCGGAGATGCTTTTTCAGTTGTATATACCCGAAGATCAGGCCGGAGTAGTAGGTGAATAGTGATGCTATGGCCACACCATACAGGCTATGAAAAATAGCTATTCCGGCAAAATCGGCGATAACGTTCACCGTAAGCATCAAAAATACCTTCATCATATTGAGGTGCGGTTTGTTCAGGATGTCTAAGGTGATGCCAAAAAACCTATCCATGGGCATAATAATCACATAACACAGGAAGATGCGGAAAATATTAAAAGCCTCGCTGCCGGCGTATTTTTCGCCCGAAAGGAGATGAATTACCAGCCCACCCAGGAAAAAACCACCTACAGCTATAGGTATTAATAATACCGTGAGCAGCGAACCATATTTTTTCATGGTGTGCGCTACAGCTGGTTTGTCGCCATGCTGCGCCGCTGCGGAAAGCTCTGGTAGGGCGGTGGATACAAAGCTGCGCATCGGTATCTCGAAGAACTCCATTAAGCGTTGCGGGATATAATAAACCCCCACCAAATCTTTAGGGAACATGGCGGCGATGATAAAAATATCAGAACTGCGCAGCAGGGTTGAGCCTATAGATGTGCCCACACCGTATTTGCCAAAATTGGCTAATTCCTTCATCGATTCGATAGTTTTATGCCTGATGGCATGTACTTGCGACCAGCCCATAAAAATACAGAGCAGGCTGGTGAAAATGTTGGTAGCCAGGTAACAATAAATAACAGTTTCGAAATTGATAACCTTGAAAAAAACGATAATAAGTACGAGTAAAAGGAAGCCACCCTGGTTGATGATCTGGATGATGAACATTTTATCAAAGCGTTCTTCGGCCTGCAATATCCAGCCTGCAATGGCAGATGGTAGCGTACAGATGTAAATGATGCCGAACCATTTCAGCGTGGCCACCAAATCGGGATTTTTGCTTTTGAAGAAGAGGTAAAGCAAAAGATCGATGAAAGCAAGCCCGAAAGTTAAAATAAAACCAATGCCCCAGGCAGAACCGGCCACGGTTACTGCACGGTCTTTGGCCGCACCGGCATAAAATTTTACCAGCGAGGTTTGCAGGAAGCCGGTACGAAACATATCGGCCAGTAAAAAAATGTTCAGAAAGAAGATATAGTTACCAAAATCGGCTTTGCTGGGAAAATGCCTGGTTAACTGCGATATCACCAATAATCCAATAACAGGCATTGCCGCGCTGCTGGCCAAATTGATGGTATGTTTGTTTACAATCTTTTTTAAAAACGACATAAAAGCCTTCAGCGTTAAATTTTGTCCCAGATCCCGGTTTCGAAATTGTACTTCTTTATCACTTTGGCGGGGTTACCTACAGCCACACTATACTCGGGTATATCTTTTGTTACTACGCTGCCAGCCCCAATTACGGCATGCTTGCCAATGGTTACGCCCGCGGTTATAACACTGTTGGCGCCAATCCAAACATCATCCATCACCGTTATTTGGCGGGTAATTACTTTTTGCGTGCGCGGCGGGGTATTAATATCCTCGTAGCCATGATTAAGGCCCGATAATACCACGTTTTGCGCCATCATTACATAGTTGCCCAGCGTTACCGGGCCAATAATAGTGTTGGAGAGGCCTACGCCTACATGGTGGCCTATTAAAACGTCGCCAACGCCGTTGTTAATGGCTGCAAAATCTTCTACAATGCTGTATTCGCCAAGTGTGAAATTATTGAAAGGGAATACGTCTATTCGCGAATAGCGGCCTACGATAGAATGTCGGCCGCGCTTATGGTAAAACGGGTTTACAAACAGCCGCGTCCATATACGGGGGCGCGAGTGGTTTGACCGTACCAATAGCCAGTGCACAAATTTTTTTATACGGGGGTGAGATTTAATTACCGAAAGTAACGACATCTATAAAAAATTAATTATGCTTTCAATCCTTCAATGCTCTTATCGCCCTGTGCTTTACGTTCTGCAATATCAAGCCGCATAGTTACGTTGAGCAACGCCGCGGCGAGGTAGAACAAAATATTCGACGGGTATTGTACGAGCGCCTGCTGCGGGTAGTTGCCTATATTATAAATAAATAGAACCAGTACCATGGCCAGGCAATAAACTTTCAACTCGGGGTTCTTGATCAGGAAATAATAGTTGATCCCCGTATATAAAATTACGAACATTAAAGTACAAAACAATAAGAGACCTATCCAACCCATTTCTACTGCAACACGCACGTACCCGCTATCGGGCGGAAATTTGGCTAGCATGGAGTTTGGCGCAAACCGGCGCCCCCAAATACCTACCGAGCCAAGCCCGCCGCCAATAGGGTGCGATAGTATATACGGTTTTATTTTATGCTGGTTTTCTGCGCGTACGTTAAATGATGCATCGGCCGAGGGATTGAAGGCCGATTGGAAGCGTTTGATAGTGGCGTTGGATGTTGGCATGAATATGACCACAACCAGCATAAACCCTGCCGTAAGTACCGAGACAAGTATCTTGCGGTTGAATTTAAGTATAGCTAAAAGCGCTAAAGCGCCGGGCAGCAGCACATATGCGCCCCTGGTGCCGCTGTAGAGCATGGTAAGCAGATAAAATGGTATCAAACAGCCCAGTATTATTTTTTTTGTTTTGCTGATATCGAGCATGAAAAAGCAAATACACATAGCCGATGCCACAACCATATTGTAGGAAAAAGTAACCGGATCGGGGAAAATTGCCACCTTACGCAAATGCCCGTTGATGAAAAGGAAGCTTAGCCTGAGCGGGTCTGATGCGTACCAGGCTTTCTCGAAACCAAACAAGCCGATATTCTCCTGCTGGAAACCCGACATGGCCGCCAACAGGCACAGAAAAAGCCACAACTTTATCAAAAATCTTATATACTCGATGCTTTGTATCTGGTAAAGGAAAACGAAATACATCAGCATGATGAAACCAACCGTACGCACCGTATACACCCAGGCTAATATTGAGGGCGAAGCAGGGTTTACGGCTTCTAAAAAATTATATCCAAGCCATGCGAGTACTAAATAGGTGATAGGGTTTTTAAAATCATTCCAACTGGCGTCGTATTTCTTTTTTACGAAAAAGCCGAAGATGAGCAGGTAAGTAATGGCATCGAGCAAAACGCCCGTAGGCTGATCGCTGGGAAAGATGGACGACAGATAATTGAGCATGAACGATACCACCACCAGCGCGGCGATACCAAATTTGGGGTAAGCAATGATGCCATAAACAACAGGTAGGCCAACAACAATGGCCATAATGCCTGCGGCACCCATAATGCCCGCTTTTGCAACTACAACGCTTACAAAAACACCAACAGGCAGCATCAGCACTATCATCCGGGTGGTTGATAAGTTATTAAGCTGCAGTTTATTGCGCAGATAGGCTTTGAGGCCGATATTTCTCAATTGTTTATCAAGCATATGCTGGGCCGGGTTTTATGCAAGAATCAATATTTTAACTGCCCACACAAAAACCCCGGCAAATACAAATGCTATGGCAACCTTGCGTGTTTTATTTTCAAGTGGGCTAAGGCCTGCATATGGGTCTGCCTTTATTTTGGTGTTTGGCGTTATTTTCATGTCAGGGAATCAAAGTGCGTAAAAAATTAAAGACACAGGGCCGCGGTTAGTCTTCGGGGATGCTGGCCTTGTTCAATACCCAACCTGCAAACTTCCCGTTCATGGCGCGCAAATACTCTAAATCGGCCTTTTGGGTTTTCTTGATGCCTTTGTTAGCTTCAAAAACACCTACTACCTTATTGGCAAACAACATCCACTCCTTAGATTTATTCAGCGTGGTTAATGCCGGAGTTTCTATAATGATGATATCATACTTGGTTTTCAATTCGTTGAAACGGCTGCGTATGAAGTTTTCGTCGCTTACCTCCAACAGGGTAACATCTCCGCCATGGTTGCCCAATACGGTGGTAGCGCCAGAGAATGCTTCGTAATTATCGGGATTGTTTTTAAAATAATCTTCGATGTACAAACGCGGCTGTGCTATGCCGGTAATGGTAGGGTTGGTAAAGTTGCCATCTATCAGCAATACTTTTTTGTTGATCATGGCGTAGGAGTACGATAAGGCAATGGCCAGTACCGTTTTCCCCTCATGATGCGCTAGGCTGGTAATGGCCAGCACCTTATCGCCTTTCAGTTCCTGGTCTATCTCGAACCTTAAAGAACGGATAAGCTCCTTGAAGTGCTTCATCTTTTCGCGGTGCTCTACATCCCACAGTTTCTTCAGATCAAGCGTGCCGCCGGTAACGGTATTGAGGTACCCAAGAGATGCCAGGTTGGTACGGCTAACCAGTTCGCCGGGTTGTTTGATGGTTTCATCCAAAAAGTACATCACGAATAAAAACACAACGCATACTACAAACATCCCAACACCGCTAATGATAATCAACAGCATTTTTTTTGATGGCTCGGCGGCATCGGGCGTAGCATAATCTACCTGCCTTAGTTTTATAGAGAAGGTTGATTTTAAATTGGTTTCGTTGTACTTAGTTAGCACCTCCAGGTATTCCTTGCTGGCAATATCAAGCTCGAAATTGTAGGTTTTTACGGTAGCATCGAAGGGTACCAGGCGATTGAAGCGCGCGTTGAGGTCGTCAAGCGATTTATCTATGGCCAGTATGCTGTATTTGGCCAGGTCGCGGGTTACTTCCAGCGATATTTTTTGAGCTACTAAAGCATCCTTGCCCGCCAACGGGTTGGTGAGGTACTTATCAGATGTGAGGTTTAACTGCTGCGTAAGCTGCTTTGATAGCGAATCTATCTGCGCTTTATACTGTGGCGCAAAATTACTGCGTACGTATTGATCTGTTAACAAATGCAATTGCTCCTGCGTGCTCACAACAGCGGTATTGTATTTGTTGAGGCTGGCTTCTATGTAGCCGCGATCCTTAGGATCGAATTTGTTATCGATATTGGCTAAGGCACCGTTGTAGCTTGCTACATCTTTTTGGGCCTGTTGTTTGCGGTCGCCGTAGGCAACTATCTGGTCGTAAATAGCTTTTGATTGCTCTTCCAGGTTCAGCACACCGTTCCGGATCTTATAATCCTGCAGCTGGGCTGTTTTTTTGTTCAGTGCATCACGTTTTTCATTAAGCAATTTTGCCAGGAAGGTAACTGCATCGGTTTCGTTTTGCCTGATGGTGTGGGTATAGTAACTGATAAATTCGCGGCACAGCACATTTACCACGAAAGCCGAAAGCTGCGGGTTTGCCGATTCATAACTAACGGTAATAAAGTCGCTATCCTCATCACGGTTAATCTGCATACCCTCGCGTAGGCTGCGTTCGTCGTACTTCATGGATCTCAGCAATTCGTTGAGGCCGTTTTCGTCTTTATTGTAAAAATCAAGCGGTTCCATGCGTTTGAATTTGCTCGAAAACAGTTCAATGGCATGTTTCTTTGCTCCTGCATTCATGGTCAGGAACAGCTTGCTGTAAGGTTTGAATGGGGTAGGGCTGGTAAGATCGTGCAGTATGAGTTGGTACGATACCTGGTTAACGAGCTTCTTAAGCTTCATTATCTCGATAAGGTTGCTAAAACTTTGGTATATCTGCTGGGCCTGTGCTGCACTGTTGGTTTCTTTATCCAGCAAATGGCGCGATTCGTCGATAATACCCGTAGCTATCTGTGAGGTAGATACATACTTATCCGCAAGGTTTTTTACCAGGAAATAAGAGATAATAATAGTAACAAGCGGAACAATTATCAGCAGGTTTTTATGTTTCCATAAAACTTTCAGAAAATTAGCAAACTCCATTTTTTTATTTAACCTCTTCTAATTTAACGCCCAAAACCTCCTCAAGGTTAGTTTTTGCGGTTAACATTGCCAACTCTGCTGTCACTTTAAATCCCCCCTGTTGGTAAAGGCTCGTAAGGGCCTCGTTATATACCTGGAATGTTGTTTCTCCTTTTTGGAATGAATACTTCAATTGTTTTACCGCAGCCTGGCCATCTACAATGGCACCCGATCGCAAACGCAGTTCGGCCTGGGCGGCAAGGTACTGGAAGTATAAACGTTTTACGTTGGCTTCCAGCGTGAGGTTATACTCCTGTTGCTGAAACTCTGCTATCCTTACCGCCTCTTTTGCCCCGCGCGATGCAAACGGTTTGGCCAGAAACTGGCCTATATTTACCGATACGCTTAGCTGGTAGCCATTAAAAATGGTTGGCTGTATTAAATTGAGTGAGCTTTTTGGGCTGTATATATACGATGCCGTGAAAGCATCCAACCACGATACATTGGCCTGGTGATAGGCTGCCTGGGCCAGATTTACCTGCGCCTGGCGTAATTTTATTTCCGGATAGTTCTTTTTAGCTGTAGCGATGAGTTTTTCTAAGTACGGGTAGGAGATGTCAGGTATTAATGATTCCTGAGCGCGTGCGCCCTGTGTACATGATAAAGCCAGTACCAAAAGGACCAATAATATGAATCTGTTAGGCATATTGATTAAACTTTCTCTTTTTGAAACATAGCAGGTATAGTACCCAGGATGATTTTAACATCCAGCCAAAATGAGTACTTCTGCGCATAAAAATTATCCAGTTTTTTTCGTTCGCGTTCGCTCATATCTTCTTTTCCGCGTTTGCTTATCTGCCAAAGACCGGTTAAGCCTGCCGGGCCCAAAAAACGCATCGACCACTCGTTGGAGGTTAGCATCTCGGCTTCATAAACCGGCAAGGGCCTGTTACCCACTACAGACATATCTCCACGCAGGATGTTGAACAACTGCGGCAACTCATCTAAACTGCTGTTACGCAGAAAATTGCCCAGCTTGGTAACGCGCGGATCATTCTTTATTTTCACGAAAGCAGATTTTGTAGTGCCTGCTTCTTCGGCAGCATACTGGTTGTTAGTAACAGCCATCTGCGCCAAAAGTTGGTCGGCATCGGTACGCATCGAGCGGAATTTATAAAAATCGAACACCTTATAGCCCGTGCCTACGCGTTTGCTCTTGTAAAATATGGGGCCTTTCGAATCGAATTTTATAGCAATGGCTACCAGCAGCATCACCGGCGACAGGCAAATAAGCATGCATATCGAGATGAATAAATCCAGGAAGCGCTTGCCCGGAGGCATCTTGTAGGTGGTATCTACTTCCTTAGATAGCTCTAGCAGCTTTGGTTTTATCAGCTTAAACCTCACCAAAAAGTTGAGGCGTTCGCGCAAATCTGATGTAGAGAAAGGGTAGGTGTAAAAATCATGCAGCTTCAGCTTCATGGCCAGTTGTACCAATTTTTTATCGGCACGGGTAGATAGCATCACAACGATGAGCCCGTTCATCAAGAAGCTATCCCTTAACTGTTCTACCATTTCGAAGCATTTCTCATCCTTATCTACCTCTACCAAAATAATTTCGGGGATGGTGAGGATAGATTGGTCGCCCAGGTAATCTTCCAGGTCTTTAAGGGTGTCGCTGAACGAAATCCGGAAGTTATCGCTCAGGTCGTTAACGATAAGGTCCTTCAGTTCCAGCCCTGCGTAGGCTATCCTGATTTGCGAACCCGAATTTTCGTTCCAATCAGTTGCTGTCTGACGCGTCATAAACTTGTAGGGCTTGGTTAATGGCTGTTTTTAAGGTTGTTGGATTGAATGGCTTGTGGATGTAGGCTTCTACCTTGAAGGGCATATTGGCTACCTGCTCTTCCAAGTCGTATGCTGCCGATAACATGATAACCGGTATATTGCGATAAAAGCCACTTATCTTTACGTTTTTGATAAAAGATTGACCATCGAAATACGGCATTTGCAAGTCAGATATGATCAGTTTAGGCAGGTTGCCGTCTTCCAGCCAGCTAAAGGCCTCTATACCATTGTTCTTAACAACTATTTCATAGTCTTTGCTTAAGATAAAGCTGAGCAGTTTCAATATACTCAAATCGTCATCAACAATTAATAGTGTTTTCTTCATGCCGATATTATCGTGTTTCTGCTATAAATATGGTGCTTTTAAATCAAAAAACGGTAAAAAAATATCTTACTAACGAATTTTAGGTAATTAAATTCATTCTCAAATATTTATAAAACTGGCCAATACACTAATTACCCTACGGGGTGTTTTTTTTAAAAGTAGAGTAATTAATTTGTAAGTACGCCCGCGTTTTACCGTTAATTCTCAAAATGTTGACAAATAATGCTAATGTGGAATACTTAATGCAATAACTTAGCCAGTATTTACTTTAGGCCATTATGTATGTGCAACTTATGCAAAAATACTTCATCGGGATTGATTTAGGTACAGGAAGTACCAAAGCCGTTGCTGTGGACGAAGCGGGTAACACGCTCTGCACAGCGCAGCAGCATTACACTGCTTATAGCCCTCAGCCCGGCATCAGCGAGCAGGATGCCACACAAATATGGGACGCATTTCTGCTATGCCTCAAGGATATAGCCGGCCAAATGGGCGCTGCACCTGCAGCGGTTAGCTTCAGCGCGGCTATGCACAGTATTATGCCGGTAGACAGCAAGGGCAAGCCCTTAGCTAACGCTATGCTTTGGGCCGATACCCGTAGCGGCGATATTGCCCGGGCCATTCGGGGTAGCGCCGATGGTGAGATAATTTACCGCAATACGGGGACGGCAATCTACGCCATGTCGCCACTGTGCAAGCTGATATGGCTGCGCCAAAACCAACCCGCGTTGTTTGCAGAGGCCCATAAGTTCATCTCCATCAAAGAATATATATGGTACCGGCTTTTCGGCGTATTCGAGGTGGATCACTCTATTGCCTCGGCTACGGGCTTGCTGGAGATATTGCTGTTAGATTGGTACGTGGGTTCGCTAAGCCTTGCAGGGATTGATCGCGATCGGTTGTCGCAACCGGTAAGCACGGGGCATATCCGTTATATGGAATCAGGAAGCGGAGTGGTACCGGGCGTTGATGTGCACACAGCTTTTGTTATTGGTGCCAGCGATGGCTGCTGCGCCAACTTAGGCGGCAATGCGGTGCGCCAGGGCGTAGCGGCGCTTACTATTGGTACCAGCGGCGCGGTTAGGGTAGGGAGTATCCAACCTGCGTATAATTATCAAGCCATGACCTTCAATTACCTGCTGAACGCCAATACATTTATCTGTGGCGGGGCAGTAAATAATGGCGGCGCGGCGGTTGATTGGCTCATCAAAAGTTTTTTGAAGCTAAGTATTACCGACGAAAATTACGCGATGCTATTCGATAAGATAGATGCCGTGAACGCCGGCAGCGACGGGCTTATCTTTTTACCCTACCTGTACGCCGAACGCGCCCCGGTTTGGGATGCCAAAAGCTCTGCCGCGTTTTTGGGCATTAATTTTAAGCACCAGCAGCAACACTTTATGCGCGCCGCCTTAGAGGGTATCTGCTTTGCCCTGTACGACGTGCTGAACGCCGTTGAAGCATCGTCTGCCGAGCCGGTGAAAGAGATAGTGGTGAGCGGCGGCTTTATCAATTCGCCGGTATGGGTGCAGATACTGGCCGATATTACCGGCAAGAAACTGGTGCTGCTGCAGGGCGGCGATTCATCTGCCATGGGAGCTATCTATCTGGCCATGCAAGCACTTGGAATAGATGTACAGGATATTCTCGACGCAGAAACCGCCAAAAGCGCCACGGTTGAGCCCGATGCGCAAAGGCATGATACCTACGGGCAGATATTCCCCATCTATAAAAAACTTTATGGCGATTTAAAGGATAGCATGCAGTTGATGCGCGATCTTAACTTATAGAATCATCACCCCCGGCTTATTTACCAAAGGTAGCTTGATGAAGTTACCATCTACGATACTCTCTGGCAGGAAGATGAATTTTTTATCGAAAATATCCTTGCCGATGTAGAAGCTGAGCCAGTACTCGTTGCTGAGGCCGAAGGTTGCCTCGTCTATCGGTTCTATCAGTTTAAATGACTGCGGAGGTATCAGCGGGAACGCATGGCGCAAAATAGAAGTTTTCACCTGCTCGCCATTTTTTTCGCCGTAGCCTTTAGAGGTAATCAGCACGGTCTCCAGCGGCACATCTTTCTTGTTGATGAGGTAAACGTACCATATTTTGCTCTCGGGCGTTTCGCTCTCGAGGGCAACCGCAATGCCTATATCTTTTACTACGTTTTGGGGGAGGTCTTTTATCATGTCTATTGTTGTAAAGTTGGAACGTTGTAAGGTTGAAAAGTTGCTTTTCGTTATTTAACCTTTCAACTTTCCAACTTTAAAACTTTTCAACAAATTACTTTTTCTTCGCCGCCACTTTCTTTGCGGGGGCTTTCTTTTTTGCCGTTGCTGCCTTTGCCGCAGGCGCCGCAGCCTTGCCAAAGCGCCCTTTTTTGGCATCCTTAGGCATAGCATCGGCTAAGGCTTTGCACTGTTCGTAAGTAAGGGTAAGCGGGTCGGTTATGTCCTTAGGTATCTTAACGTTCAGCTTGCCGAATTCGATATAAGGGCCCCAGCGGCCGTTTAAAACCTTTACGGTTTCATCTTCGGGGAAACTTTTTATCAGGCGTTCGGCATCCTTTTTACGCTTAGCCTCTATCAGTTCAATGGCTTGCTCTTCGGTAACATCCAGGGGATCTATCTCCTTGGGCAGCGATACGAATGCACTGTTATGGCTGATGTACGGACCGAAACGGCCAATAGCAACCTTCATTGGTTTGCCTTCAAATTCGCCAACTACCTTAGGTAGCTTAAATAATTCGAGCGCTTCCTCCAGCGATATCGTCTCGATGCTTTGGCCGGTGCGCAGGCTTGCGTACAGCGGTTTTTCCTCGTTCTCGTCGCTCGCGTTTTCGCCCACTTGTACAAATGGACCGTAACGGCCTATCCGTACCGACATTTTTTTGCCACTCTCCGGGTGTACGCCCAGTTCGCGCTCGCCGGTGGCTTTGTCGGCCGTTTCTATGGTGCTTTGTACGTCTTTATGGAAAGGGTCGTAAAAAGAGCGGATCATTTTGGTCCAGTCCTGCAGCCCTTGCGCAATCTCGTCGAATTGTTTCTCTACGCTGGCCGTAAAGTTAAAATCTACGATGCCTTGGAAATGTTGTACCAAAAAATCGTTCACCACGGCACCGATATCGGTAGGGAACAGCTTGCCACGTTCCGCGCCGGTGTTTTCGCTTTTCTCTTCTTTAGTAATGCTCTCGTTCTTCAGCGTAAGCACCCTGAAGTTGCGCACGCGGCCTTCGCGTTCTTCCTTTACCACGTACCCGCGGTTTTGGATGGTGGAGATGGTAGGGGCGTAGGTAGATGGGCGACCTATTCCCAGCTCTTCCAGTTTCTTCACCAAGCTTGCCTCGGTGTAGCGGGCAGGGGGGCGACTGAAACGTTCGGTAGCCGTCATTTCCTGCAAGTCCAGTACCTGGCCTTTGGTCAACGGTGGCAGTATGGCGTTTTCGCCGTCGGCGGTTTGGTTATCCTCTTCATCGTCGTTGCTTTCCAGGTAAACCTTCAAAAAGCCGTCGAATTTCATCACCTCGCCATTGGCTGTCAAATCTTCTTTGCGGGTAGAGATGCCTATTTTGGCAACCGTTTTCTCAAACTGCGCTTCGCTCATCTGCGATGCGATGGCGCGTTTCCATATCAATTCGTAAAGGCGTTTCTCTCCCGATTCGCCGTTAATGGTATGGTTGTTAAAGTACGTAGGGCGGATGGCTTCGTGGGCCTCCTGCGCGCTGGCGTTCTTGGTTTTGTATTTACGGCTCTGGTGGTACTTATCGCCCCAGGCTGATACGATTTCGCTTGCTGCTGCCGCGATTGCGGTGTCAGACAGGTTAAGCGAGTCGGTACGCATATACGTGATATGCCCCGCTTCGTACAGGCGCTGCGCCACCTGCATGGTACGCGCCACCGAATAACCCAGTTTGCGGCTGGCCTCTTGTTGCAGTGTTGAAGTAGTAAACGGCGCCGCAGGCGAGCGTTTGGTGGGCCTGGTCTCTAATGATTTGATATCGAAGATGGCCTTTGCGCAATCCTGCAAAAACTTTTCGGCATCGCCTTGTTGCGTGAAACGTTCGGCAAGCTCGGCCTTGAAGGCGTTTTTACCCTTGCCGAATATGGCTACTATCTTAAAAGCGGCTTCTGATTTAAATTTATTTACCTCGCGTTCGCGGTCAACTATCAGGCGCACGGCAACAGATTGCACACGCCCTGCAGAAAGCGACGGTTTTACTTTTTTCCACAATACGGGCGATAGCTCGAAACCCACTAATCGGTCTAAAACACGGCGGGCCTGTTGGGCATTCACCAAATTGTAGTCAATTTTGCGCGGGTTTTCTATGGCGCGTAAAATGGCGGGCTTGGTAATCTCGTGGAAAACGATGCGTTTAGTAGTAGCATCCTTAAGGTTCAGCGTATCGAACAGGTGCCAGGATATGGCTTCTCCCTCGCGGTCCTCATCGGACGCTAGCCAAACCATATCGGCTTCCTTGGCTAATTTCTTTAATTCGCTCACCACCTGTTTCTTATCGGCAGGCACCTCGTATTTTTGCTCGAAGTTGTTCTTGATATCGATGGCATCTTCAGACTTCACCAGGTCGCGGATGTGGCCGTAGCTCGATTTTACGGTAAAATCCTTGCCCAGGTATCCTTCGATGGTTTTGGCTTTCGCCGGAGATTCAACTATGAGTAAATTTTTAGCCATTTAACAGGGTTGTTTTTGCAAAGAAAACATAAAATGCGGTAGAAACGCAAATTATTATGCTGTTGGAAGGTTGGAACGTTGGTTTTTGTTGTTGAAAGGTTGGAAAGTTTTAAGGTTGAAACGTTAGTTTCTTCGGCCGAAAAGCCTTAAAGTTATAGTGAATTTAAGTCGCTTATTTCCTCAACTTTTCAACCTTCAAACCTTTCAACTTTACAACAACATCTTACAACAAAAATCCACCACCCAAAAGGTCATTCCCTTCATAAAATACTGCCGACTGGCCCGGTGCTATCCCCGATACCATGTGGTCGAACGATACTTTCATGTGGTCGCCTATCTGTACGATCTTGCTTTCGGTACCGGCATCCTTGTAGCGTATTTTGGTAACGGCTTCTATCGGCTCGGGGATGCTTTCGTATTTCACCAGGTTAAGGTTGCGCACCCAGGCTTCTTTCTTTTCCAATTCTTCTATGGTACCCAAAACCACGGTATTGGTCACCGGGTCTATTTTGGTTACGAACATGGGTTTGCCCAAAGCAATGCCCAGGCCCTTGCGCTGGCCGATGGTATAGAATGGATAACCCTGATGCTTGCCCACGATGCTGCCATCCGTTAACACGAAGTTGCCGGGGCCTACGCGCTCGTCCAGGTCTTCCACCTTATGGCGCAGGAAAGCGCGGTAATCGTTATCGGGCACGAAGCATATTTCGTAGCTTTCGCTTTTGCCCGCCAGTTCCAGTTGGCCCATATCTACGGCCATCTGGCGTATTTCGGGCTTAGAGAAACTGCCTAAAGGGAATTGTGTACGCGCCAGGTTTTTTTGCGAAACGCCCCATAGTACGTACGATTGATCTTTATTTTCATCTTTACCCTTTGATATTACATAGCGGCCGCTATCCTGCTGGCGGATGTTGGCATAATGGCCGGTGGCTATGAATTCGCAATCGAGTTTATCCGCACGTTTTAATAATGCTTCCCATTTGATATGGGTGTTGCATAGCACGCATGGGTTAGGGGTACGGCCCGCCAGGTATTCGTCAACAAAGTTATCGATAACGAAATCGCCGAATTCGTTGCGGATATCCAGTATATAATGCGGGAAGCCATAGCCAACGGCTAAAGCCCGGGCATCGTTGATGCTATCCAGACTGCAGCAACCGGTTTCTTTGGAGCTGCCGCCGGAAGAGGCGTAATCCCAGGTTTTCATGGTAAGGCCTATCACCTCGTAGCCCTGCTCGTGCAGCATTACTGCCGCTACCGAACTATCAACTCCGCCGCTCATCGCTACCAATATCCTTCCGTGCTTACTCATATTGGGCGCAAAGATAAGGCTTTACGGCGGATATTGGTGATAAGCCAGGTCAGGCAAGGGTAAAAACCATTAGGCGAATGGCGACGGCGCCCTGCCAGTCAATATCCTTTCGAGTATTTGCTTGCGGGTAAATAGCAACTTTTTGAAATACATATTTTTGAAATATGGGTAAAAAATGATAGCCATTGCCGATGGCAACACCAGTAGGAAAAAAGCCCCCCGTATTAGCCAATACAGTTCTGCGGGAGGGCTTATCAGTAAATTGTTGTATTGGGTATCGGGCCCAATTGTGGCACGAAAGGCTGCACGAAGTATAAGGAGGAAAAACCACAGGCCAAGGCCAATTAAAAGGTATTTAGTAAATATAGAAGTTCGGGTTGGCGGTGCTATCAATCTCGATACCGGTTTAGTCCCGAATAATTCGCCGGTTCTACCATTCATGAAAATCTCATACTCTTCTTTTTCATAGCTGTATTGGTAGGGCATGTATATAAATGGTATATACAGTAAACTCGATTTACGGTTTTGATAAGTTAGATAGTGCTTGTATTTTTTAGCGGCATCCTGAACAGTTAGTTTTTGATATACTTGTTGGGCTGCGCGCAAAACTCCTGATTCTTCCCACATGCTTTCGCTATCTCGCGTATGGCTAATCGGAATTTCATCGTCAGAAGACGGGATGGCATCTTTTAAATTAATTTGGGGTAAAAAATCTTCTAATATTTTTTGTTCAACCGCTGTTCCTAAACCGGTATATTGCACAAACTCATACTTACCACTTATCGGTATGTTTTCGGTAATGATGGTATCATCAAGAGCAAGCGTGGTGTATTTGCCGAAATATTCACCGGAAAAAAAACAAACAGGAATATATTTTTTTCTAAAATGGTACTTAACGCCGGAAGACAGCATATCCGTAGGGGTATAGTCGCCTTCGGTTAACCATTTTTGCACTTTTTCTTTAAATATATCTTCCGCGAAATAAAAGGGTATATAGCTTGTGGCTATTTCCTCTTCGTGTTCGTTATCTGTAGGTTGCGCAGTAATTACCGGGAATTCATTGCCGCAATACGCACATTTATTACTATTGGTTTTAAAATCAAAGCTGAGTTTGCCACCGCAACTTATGCAGGTGTTTATTGAGGTTGTTTGTGAAGTTGGCATAGAAAAAAATAGCAGTACTAATCTGCTGTAATATAGGGTATCTTTTTATTTAAGAAAAACAGAGGGGCGTTTTTTTAAGTGTTATGTCGCACATTCTGCCTCTAATCTCCAACCACCACCTCTTCCTTGCGGTGTTTTACGATGCGCTCGCGGTGCTGCTCGCCCCATTCTTTCAAGGCTTCTATAATAGGGCCTACCGAATCGCTGTAGGGGGTGAGCTCATAAATTACAGTTACAGGGACGGTGTGGTACACCTTGCGCACCACAAATTCGTTCAACTCCATCTCGCGCAGTTCCTTGGAAAGTACCTTGGGGGTAATTTCGCCCAGTTCTTTCTGTATTTCGTTGAAACGGCGCGGTCCCTCGCGCAGGGCGATGATGAGCGGCAGTTTCCATTTGCCATTCAGAACATACAGCGCATCCTTAACCGAACCCATGGCCGATTTACATGCCTCGTTGCTGAGTTTTCTTGTCTGTTGCATATTGCAAAGGTGCTAACTATCCCAAAGGATACCGCTATCCTTTGGGATAGTAGTATCTTTTTCATAGCGAATGTACATAGGTTTGCTTCACATTTAAAACACAAGCACATGAAAATATTACATTTGATTACCAGCCCACGCGGCGCCGAATCTGTCAGCCTGAAACTAGGGAACGCTATTGTAGAGAAGTTGCAAATCGCAAACTCCGGCAGCACCCTGGTCACAAAAGACCTTGCCCACAACCCCTTCCCACACCTGGAGGAGGTGCACGTCACCTCGTTCTTCACCCCGGCAGAGCAACACTCGCCTGAACTTGCCGAAGCCATCAAACATTCTGACGAAGCCATTGCTGAACTGATGGACGCTGATGCTATAGTCATTGATGCACCGGTGTACAATTTCCAGATACCATCTACCCTGAAGACCTGGATTGACCATATTTGCCGCGCCAACAAAACCTTCGGCTATTCGGAAAAAGGCCCGCAAGGATTGGTTAAAGGCAAAAAGGTGTATGTGGCTATATCTTCGGGAGGCATCTATTCAGAGGGACCGATGAAAGCTTACGACTTTATAGAACCCTACCTCCGTGGCCTGCTGGGTTTCCTGGGCATGACGGACCTTACCGTTTACCGTGCCGAGGGCCTCAAAGTGCCCGGCGTTGGGGAACACGCACTGGAAAACGCTATTGATAGTATTGCCGTGTAAAAATTCCCCTAAGTGGTGGTGTCCCCACCACCGCCCTGACGGGCTTTCTAAAAAACGTCATGCCGAACTTGTTTCGGTACCCCACACGGCAGGTCACGAACTATGCAATCGCACACTTTTATGATGGGGTGCTGAAAAAATCAGCATGACGTTTTTATTATATCTTATTGATACTTATCAAATATAGGCGTATCCGCCGGCGTCCATAAACAGGCTTTTTGGCCGCAGCTTTTGAGGGCATTGTTTGCCCAGGTGTTGCAGGTGAAAAAGAGGTTGTACCTGCGGTTCGCCTCGTAAAAGGCATCTTCCTTGCTGTAGTTGGCGTTGGTTTTGATGTTGATAAAATGCCCCGCGCTGTCGGTCTTGAAGCTTTCGGTAACGTAGGTAATCAACCGGGCGTATTGCGCTTTGCTGATGATTATTTTCTTACAGGTCGCGCTTTCTACCAGCTCCTTATGATAAGTAACGTGCATGGCAGAAGTGCTTAATGCAAACGCCGCTTTGAATGCCGTGCTGAATTTCAAATCGGCCCAGGTAGGGGTGTTGAGGTAAAATCCCTTGTCGCCCCAGCCGAGGCCCACATAGCTGGCAACGGTATCTTTGCCTACAGTGTTCTCGAATTTAAGTTCCTTGCTCCAATCCATCTGTTCGTTCCTAACGGGCACAACGATATCGGTATGCACGCCGTTGGTGAGTATATAAATGGTGACATCCTGCGTGGTAACGGGCTCTGCCGAAATAGTTATTTTGGATAAGCTCCATGCCGAGAACAGGTACAACGCCACAAATGCGATGACGCCGAGAACTACGCGGAGGGTTATTTTGAGGAGTTTCTTCATGTGTTTTAATTCAGGTTTGGTTGCTATTAATAAGGAGAATGAGGAAAGGTAACCTATTTTCCGCTGATTTATTTGCGTTTAGGCCTCGTAGTCGAAAATCAACTATATTTATATCCCGAAATCAAAATCAAAATTATGGCCGTAAAATATTGCTTGCCCGTAATCCCCAGCGTTGATTTGGAGAAAAGCCTTCATTTTTGGGTGGATGGGCTCGGGTTTAAAGTGAGCCGGCAAATGGAACAGGAGGGCAGGCTGATAGGCTGCATGGTGGATAACGGCAACCTGTATTTTTGGCTGAACCAGCGCGATGGCGGCATGATACCAGCCGGTTACGAAGGCATCCGGCTGTACTGGACGCCCGACGACATTGCTGCCACAAGGGAGCATTTAAAGCAATTAGGGTACGCCGTATCTGAAATAGAAGACCGCGATTACGGCCAAACCGAATTCGTAATGACCGACCACGATGGTTATTCTCATTGTTTCGGCATACCCACAAATCAAAAGTAAACCGACAACTAAACATATTTTTCCTGCATTATGGCCAAAACTTCCGATATCATCGCCCTCCACATCACACTCGAGAAACCACCGCTAAACACGGTTTACTCCCTGCAAAAAGGCTCCGGTTCAAATTACGAACCTGTGCAGGTGCAGCCATCACGGGGCGACGACCTTCAATTTAGCTTTTCGATAGAAATCAAAGGCACGCCGCAAACGCTTGCCGCGCCCGATTTCCGCGGCCCCTTCGTACAAGGCCCTCTGGGCGGGAGATTTGTTTACCTGGATATCGGCTCATATGCAGGCGGAGGCGGCTGGAGCGGCCGACTTAAGATACCGTTGACCGGCATAACCTGGCAGCAGGTGGAAAGCGGAAAAGAACTACATACCACCGTACCCGGCACCGGGAAAAACGGTATGCCTAATTGCGCTACGGTGAAACCCTTTGAAGGCTGGAAGTGAAAGCTTAAACGATGACAAACATCGTCGGCCCTGCTACAACGTCAAGTGCTTTACCGTTAAAGTTTTATTTTCCAGGCCAGGTCTAAACTGATCAGGTGCTCGTAGCGGTACCTGTTTTGGGTGCCGAAGCGAATGAACGAGGGCCTGTAAATTAGGCCCATGTTAAAGCTATTCCCCAATTGGAAGTACGTTGAGCCAACAAGGCCAAGCACGTTGTGTTTTTTTGTTACAGATCGGTCTATTATCAGGGAACTATCACGAGGGTAATTTATTTGCCATTTGTTTTGCCCATAAAAAAGCCCGTATCCGAACGAAAACCGTTGCACCTTATGGTTGTTGGATAAACTGACAAAGGTGGAGGACATTTCTTTATAGATGTCACCGAAACGATCGTACGGAGCGGGGAAAGGAAAAGGGAAGTCTGTAACCCAACTTGCCGAAAGGTTGAGGAATTGCGACCGGCTGTGGTAATATTCTAATCCTATCGAAAGCCCAAGAAATCCTCCGTTCGACTGCAGTTGTTCGCCATCTGGCTTAAACAGAAACTGGTTGGCATTGGGGAGGGAAAGATGTAATAGAAATTCGCCTTTTTTGCTGGCCGGGCTGGTGCGGAAAAACTTATTCAGCGTGTCTGAAGAGTTCAGGTAAATGTTATTCGGGTAAGTGTACCGCCTTGCATTGTTTTTATCGAACAGCATCCCAATGCCGCAGTTGCCCGGAATATTGTAATAATAGCCAAAGGAGTTTTGGGCGGGGATGGTTACTGTTTTCTTTAAGCTATCGGTGAGGGCAATTATAGTCACCGGTTTTGCGCTTCGGGCAAGGCTGATGGTCGCTTTATTTTTAACGGTTGATACCGTATCGTTATTCAACAATATCCTTGTAGGCTTTGTTGTGCGGATGATAACCGTTTTAAAAGGGCCATTCATCATACGCGCGCAGGAGCTTAGCAGGCATAAAATAATTGCGGCAGCAAAAAGATGCTTCATAGGGTTTAAGGTTGTATTAAATAAAAAGCGAATATTTAACCGGCCAACCTGCGCAAAAAATACAATGATCTGCGGTTGTAGGGTATGGAAATATACGGCTTAAGCGCAATGAACGCAACAAGTATTTAACGATTTTTGAGGATCATTTTATAGGAGCAATTGTACCGGGTACCGGGAAGAATATTATGCCCGATTGGGTAAAGGAGAAGCATTTTGAGAGGAGGATCGAGAAATTATGCTGAGGACATTTATTATAGGAGATATTCATGGTTGTTATGATGAGCTGGTAGCCCTCACCCAACAAATAGGACTAAAGGCCGATGATATGCTTATTTCGGTAGGTGATATTGTTGACCGTGGTAACAAATCCAAAGAGGTGTATGAATATTTTCTTAACCGGCCTAATTCTGTTGTATTGATTGGAAATCACGAGCGTAAGCATATAAATAGCGTGCTTACCTATGCGCAGGATATTGTTAAACATCAATTTGGTCGGGATTACGAAGATTTTATTGGATGGCTAAATACGCTCGGCTATTATTATGAGACAGATGATGCCATTATTGTTCATGCAGCTTTGGAAAACGGTAAGACATTGCCGCAGCAAAAGCCGGAGGTACTTTGCGGGTCAACATCAGGAGAAAGGTATTTAGAAAAAATTTATGGGCCGGATGCGCATTGGAACGATCGCTATGACGGCGCTAAGCCTGTTATTTATGGGCATCGTGTTGTTGGCGACTATCCGGATGTGAAAAATAATACTTATGGAATTGACACCGGAGCCTGCCATGGTGGATATTTAACGGCAATAGAACTGCCCGGATTTATTGTTCACCAGGTTAAAGCGAAAGAGGACTATTGGAAAAGCGAACGGAAAGTTTGGCAAACGGCGGTGCTGCGGGCTAAGGATTGGCAAAACATGGATTTCGACGCAATCAACAAACAATTGGAGAAGCTATCTTTTGTAGACGACGGAGATGCCGCAACATATTTAGCCAAACTTAAAAATTGGTCTGAAAAACTTCAAGCAATGCTTCCGCTACTAAAAAACGCTATAGATTCATTTACAGAAGAAATTAAAAATCAAGGGGCGGACAACTTCAATGCGGTTGCCAGTGGATACGCATTCAAAACATTTATTTTTAAAAGCCGGGCGAATAATTTAAAGTTAGAGGACCTTCAAAAAAGCCTCAATACCCCTCAAAAAATAATAGCTATAGCTGAGCAATTAAATTTATCTGTCGAAGCAAGCCTTTAGGCCCTTATTATTTCCTCACCTGCCCATCACCTCTTACCACCCATTTATAACTCGTCAGCTCCTCCAATCCCATTGGCCCGCGGGCATGCAGCTTTTGCGTGCTGATACCTATTTCCGCACCGAGGCCGAATTGTGCACCATCGGTGAAGGCGGTGGAAGCATTAACATACACAGCGGCGGCATCTACCCGGTTGAGGAAGGTTTCGATATGGGCAGCATCCTCGGAAACGATGGCTTCGCTATGCTTGGAACTGTTGATGGCGATGTGTTCTAAGGCTTCATCCAAACTGCTAACGGTTTTAATGGCCATCTTCATGGATAAAAACTCGGTGCCGAAGTGTTCGGGCTGCGCCTGGTGCAAAAGGTTTGCGGGGTAAGTGTCTTTCAACACGGCGTAGGAGTGTGCATCCGCAAATATCTCCACGCCCTTTTCGGCTAATGGCTTGGCCAATGTGCTAAGCTCGGGCAGGCGGCTGGTGTGGATAATCAAACAGTCCAGCGCGTTGCAAACGCTTACGCGGCGGGTTTTGGCGTTGTCTACGATGGCGGTGGCCTTTTCCAAATCCCCGGTTTCATCTAAATAAGTATGCACGATGCCCGCGCCGGTTTCTATCACCGGTACTTTGGCGCTGTTGCGCACATGGTTGATGAGCGACTGGCTGCCTCTCGGTATCAGCACGTCTACGTGGCCTACCGCATTCAGCAAGGCCTCCGTAGCTTCGCGTTCCACAGGCAGTAGGGTAGCCGTATTTACGTCGATATGATGCGCCGATAATACGCTATGGATAATGCTGATGATGGCCCGGTTGGAGTAATCGGCATCGCTGCCGCCTTTTAATACGCTGATGTTGCCGGTTTTAAAGCACAGCGCAAACACATCAAAGGTAACGTTTGGCCTTGCCTCGTATATTACGCCTACCACACCCAGCGGCACGCGTACCTTGGTAATGTGCAGGCCATTGGGCATGTTTTTATCAGATAGCACCCCACCCAGCGGACTAGCCAATCCGGCTACGTTTTTTATATCGTTCGCAATATCCTGTATGCGGGTGGCGGTAAGCTTCAGGCGGTCGTATTTTGGGTCGGCCGGGTCCATGCGGTCCAGGTCCTTTTGGTTTTCCTGCAGCAGGTAATCTGTTTGCGCTACGGCGGCTTCGGCCACATCCAGCAGCACGGCATCTATAACGGCAGGGGCGAGGCCAAGGTTGCGGCCCGCCTTTACGGCATCTTCAAAGTATTGTGTGTATCCCATTTCTATCCCTGTAAATAAAGATAATCATAATGTACCAGCGCGCGCTGGTTTTTTTTGCCGGTAAACTCGCGGGCCTTTTCGGCACCGTACTCGGCCAGGCCAAGGCCTATCAGCTTATTGTCCTCATCTACTATTTTGATGATTTCGCCTTTCTTGAAA
This sequence comes from Mucilaginibacter sp. P1_D10, assembly GCF_056406215.1. Lineage (NCBI taxonomy): Bacteria > Pseudomonadati > Bacteroidota > Sphingobacteriia > Sphingobacteriales > Sphingobacteriaceae > Mucilaginibacter > Mucilaginibacter sp. P1_D10. The sequence goes on from NZ_JBFUAP010000003.1 coordinate 496,293, forward strand.
TCGGCCAGTACCTTAACAATACCCACCGGCAGCAAGCTGGAAGCTTTGCTGGAGATAAGCACCGTTTTGGCGCCTTCGTTTACCTGTACAGCGCCGGTTGCAGCGTTTTCGGAGTGGGCTATCCATTTCTTTTTGCCCGAAGCTTTTTTGGTCGGCACGAAACGGGTGTGGACTGCTTTATTAGCCAATACATCGGTTAAGATATCATCTTTGGTGCCGTTGGCAATGTGCACCGCTATACCCAGCTGCGCCGTTTTTTGCGCCATGGTCGATTTGGTTATCATACCGCCCCGCCCGAACTGCGAACGGCCCGTACTCACGAAGGATGAGAAATCGATGTCGCCTGTTACCTCTTCTATAACTGCCGAACCGGGGAGTTTTGGGTCGCCATCATAAATGCCGTCTACATTGCTCAGGATGATAAGCGCCTCGGCATTCAGCATGGAGGCTATCAGCCCTGCCAACTCGTCGTTATCCGTAAACATCAGTTCCGTTACCGATACCACGTCGTTCTCGTTCACCACGGGGATCACCTCGTGCTGCAACAATATTTCGAGGCAGTTGCGCATATTGAGATAGTGCAGCCTGTCGCGGAAATCTTCCTTGGTAACCAATACCTGCGAGCAAAGGATACCGAATTTATCGAACAGCTGCGAATAAGTATTGATGAGCTTTACCTGCCCTATGGAGGCCAGGAGCTGGCGCGTGGCCACGGCATCATTTTTATCGCTCACGGTAATGAGGCTGCGGCCGGATGCTACTGCGCCCGAAGAAACCAAAATTACCTGCTTGCCCTGTTTTTTGATGGCGGCAATCTGGTCAACCAAATGGGCTATGCGTTCCGTATCGGGGAAGCCATCGGCCCTGGTAATAACGTTGGATCCTACCTTGATAATAACCCGCCGGTAATTGAATGACATTAATGTAGATTAAATTAGTCGTCAATAATAGGGATTTATAGGGGAAAAGCGGCGGATTATGTTAAAAAAACATGGGAGCTACGGTGGGGACACCGTAGCGTAGCCTCACCCCAAACCGCTCTCCCAAGGAGAGGGGCTTAAAGTCCTCTCCTTGGAGAGGATTATTTCATGAGGGCTTCGCCGTTTAGGTGAGGCTTTTTAAGCAGTTAAGTAAGGAACACCGAATATCCAATATCGAATGATGAAGTTAAAGCCACAAAGCCGAAGTTCACTTCGAAATTGGATATTCGAAATTCATTATTCGATATTATTCCTGCCTCACCACGGCAGCTTTCTTCACGGCTCTTGCCAAAATATCTACGGCTTCTTCCAGTTCCTTTACATTCATGGAGGCAAAGCCCAGCCGTACGAAGTTGTGGCGCACTAGCGGGTCGTGGTGGTACTCGCAGCCGCTGCCGATGGTGAGGCCCATTTCGGCAGCTTTTTGAGTCACTACCAGCCGGTCAACGCCGTTTTTGTATTCCATCCAAACGGCAAAACCGCCATTGGGGATAGTGAAGGCTACCTGGTCGCCAAGTTTCTCTTGCAGCAGGCGACAAAGCACGTCGCGGCGTTCCTGGTAAAGTTTGTTGGCTTTTTTTAGGTGGCGGCCTATGTCGCCGTTTTTGAGCAGGTTGGCCATGGCTTCTTCCAAAAGCTGCTCGCCCTGGCGGTCAATCAGGCGGCGCAGGCGGGTAGCTTGCTTAATGAGGTTTTGGGGCGCTATCATAAAACCAATGCGCAGGCCCGATGCGATGGTTTTACAAAACGAACCTACGTAGATTACGCTGCCGTAATCATCGGCACTAGCCAGCGGCAAAATAGGGCTGCTGGAGTAATGGAAATCGTAGTCATAATCATCTTCCACAATAGCAAATTTGTAGGTTTTGGCTAGCTCAAGCAGGCGCATGCGCCTTTCCGAGCACAGGGTTACCGTGGTTGGCTGGTGGTGATGTGGTATCACGAACAACATGCGTATCTTTTGCTTTTTGCAGAGAGCCTCCACCGCATTCAGGTTAATGCCGAATTCATCTACCGGCACGGGGGCTATCACCGCACCGGCCTGAGTAAACACTTCGTTAGCCATGCTGTAACCCGGGTCGCCTACGATAACGGTATCGCCTTTATTCAACAACACCTGTGCTATAATATATAAGGCCATCTGCACGCCTTTGGTAATGATGATATTATCGGGACTTACGTGCAGTCCCCGTGTTTCCGAAAAGAATTTGGCCAGCTCTGTCCGCAGATTCTCAGAACCCTGCTCGGGCCCATACATCAGGTATTTGGTATTGAATTTATGCGATGCCAGCCGGCGGTACTCGCGTATCATCAGTTCCAGCGGGGCAATGCGGGTATCAGGGGAGCCATTGTTGAACACCAGGTTACCATCGGGCGGAGCCACAAACATATCCTGACAAATAACGCGGGCATCATCAACCTCATACAAGGTTTCCTGCGAGAAGCCTGTGCGCGGCGGGGTAGCAACCAATGCCCTCGGCGCAACGTTGGGCAGGTTTTTGGCCACAAAGATGCCCTTACGCGGTAACACGTCTACCCAGCTCTGGGCATACAGCTCATCATAAGCTGCCACCACGGTTTTGCGGTGCAAATTCAGCGATTGCGCCAGCACCCGGCTGCCCGGCAATGCGGCCCCCGGTTTTAAGATACCCTTGCGGATAGAGCATATCACATCATTGGCTACCTGCAGGTACACCGGCGTGGGTAGGTTTTTATCAACGCAGACAAGGCTTTCTAATAATTCCATCTGGACTATGTGGATTGTTATTTGTGGACTATGTGTATAGTCCACCAAGTACGTAATTTTATATCATTAAAACAAATCACATCATGCAACTCTCCGGAAATTTTAAAGCCCCTTCCGTTTTTCTCAGAATAGCCATCGCTGCCAGCTACCTCTGGGCATCGGCCGATAGGCTGGGCATTGTTGGCGCGCATGGCCAGCCGCATGTGGGCTGGGGCGACTGGCAACACTTTATAGATTATAGTAAGCAAGTAATGGGTTTTTTACCCGATGCATTTGTAGCACCTTTAGCCGTAATGGCAACCTCGCTCGAAATATTGATCGGTCTTCTGCTTATCCTCGGCCTGTTTACGCGGTACGCCGCGCTGGGCAGCGGTTTGCTAAGCCTGAGTTTCGCTGTTTCTATGGCTATTTCTTTTGGGATAGAGGCACCGCTCAATTACTCGGTATTTACAGTTAGTGCCGCCAGCTTTGTGCTGGCTACCGCACCCTCATACGTATGGAGCCTGGATGCATGGCGGCAGAAGTATTGCTTTGGGCGGCTGGATTATTACGGGGGTAACCATTTGATAGATATCATCAGGTAATGAATAACGCCCCACAATACATATATATAACAACAAACAATGGAAACGAAAGCAACCGGTAAACCTTCCACCTTATTAGTAGTAATTGCATTTGCTGCGGTGTACGTGGTGTGGGGTTCTACATACTTCTTTATACAAATGGCCCTTCACGGCGTACCGCCTATGATAATGGGTGCCATGCGCTTTATAGCAGCGGGCATTTTGCTGCTTACCTGGTGTTATTTAAAAGGCGATAAGATATTCGATAAGGCAACCATCAAGGCATCGGGCGTAAGCGGCCTGTTTACCCTTTTTGTAGCCAACGGCATTGTGATATGGGTAGAAAAATTCCTTCCCAGCGCCATGGTGGCCATTATGGTATCGGCAAACCCTATCTGGTTCGTGGTGTTGGATAAAGCCAACTGGGGTATCAATCTCAAAAGCCGCAGTACTATCTGGGGGCTTATCATCGGGTTCGGCGGCGTGTTGCTGCTGTTTGGCGAAGCATTCTCCAAATCGATAGCCGGCGGATTGGATACGCAGCATTTGGTAGGACTACTGCTGCTTATTGTTGGCCCTATTGCCTGGTCGGGAGGCTCATTATATTCTAAAAAGACTGCAACTGGTGCACCTGCAAGAGTAAATACCGGCTGGCAAATGATGGCGGCAGGCCTGGCTTTTATCCCCGCGGGGTTTATCGATAACGAATACGCCACTTTCCACATCAGCGCGGTGCCGTTTCAAGCCTGGATGGCGGTGTTGTATCTGATATTCTTCGGGTCGATTGCGGCGTTCAGCGCCTATGTTTGGCTGCTGCAGGTGAGGCCGGCCACGCAGGTGAGTACGCACTCGTACGTAAACCCGGTTATTGCGGTGCTGCTGGGCGTGTTATTCGCGGGTGAGATCATCAGCTGGATGCAGGTAATAGGCTTGGTTATCATTTTGCTGAGCGTACTGCTGGTTAACCTGAGCAAATATTCGTTCGGCAAGCCGAAGACTGTTAAAGCAGATGAACCCGTGCCCATAAAACAGGGCGAACCCGTATTGGCAGAGAAACTTTGCGCTTAAGGGTTTAAGATCAGTTTTGTTTAATAGTTCGAGAGGCTGGCGCTGCAAGGTTGCCGGCCTTTTTGTTTTTATATAAAACATTGGGGTGGGGGGCGTGTCTATATCCTAGAGAGAAGTTGGTATACATAGTTGGCGATTATTTAAACACAGAGTCCGCAGAGATTTACACAAAGGGCACGGAGCTTTTTGCCTGGTTAAACGCAATAAAAGCTCCGAGACCTCTGCGTTCTTATCATTGTGAACTCCGTGTTTGAATCGCCGTAACAATATAAAAAGCTAAAATAATTAGCAATTTTTATGAAAAGATGTTATTTTTGACGATAAATTACCCGGTTATGGAACATACAAACGACACAGAGCAACTGAGGCAATACCTGGCCGAGGCCGTGGAAATGCTGGACGACGTAAAACCCAAGCTGGCGTTATTCGAAAAACAACGTTATTTCCGCTTAAAAGCGGCACTGGAGAAGTATATCCAAACAGGCAGTGAGCCAAAAGCCACCCCGGAACAAATAGGGCTGGTGTCGGGCTTATAAGTCAAAGTCTGAAGTGCGGTGCAGAATTAAATCAAGCCACTTCCACGCATTTCTTCAAATCGCGAAGGCGCTGCCTTACATTATTGCGTAAATTGGATTTGATGAAGACGCCCAGCAGCGTAAAAGGGAAACGTAAGCGGTAGGTATAAAAGAATGTAACCTTGGATTTATCTACCTCTATGGTGCTAAACATCCATGAGCCGGCGAAAGTGCGGAACATATAAGGGCCTTTGGTCATTTTTACGGCGGTAGTTCGGGGGCGGCTGTAGGTAACGTAGCGGGTTTCCATACCGAAACCATTACGCGCTACGCACCAGGCTTTCACGCCTTTATCCGGTTCGGTGGCGCCGTTTATCAATTCTGCCTGTTTCAAAAAAGTATCCCAATTCAGCCGTTTGCCGTAGTCTTGCGTGTAGTCAAAAATCACTTCGGCGGGCTTGTTGATAATAATCTTCTCGGAGAAGTGGTAAGAAGCCATATAATGATAATGTAGGGTTGCTGTAAAGTTAAGCTTTTAATGCAGATTATCAGAATTTTACGTTTAAAAAATTTAAGCATTTGTTAGTATTTTAGTCATTGGGCAAATCTTTCGTGTAGGGAAATAGTTTTGGAAAATCCGTGGTCGAAATATGAGTAGGGTTAAATTGGATTCCAGATTTCAGATGTGCAAATCAACGTCGTTTACTTATGATTTGGCCTGCTGCATAGCCTCACCCCCAACCCCTCTCCAAAGGAGAGGGGCTTAAAGTCCTCTCCTTTGGAGAGGATTTAGGTGAGGCTACTAAGCGGCTTCAGTAAACGACATTGATGTGCAGATTTCAGATGGCGCATTTAAAGAAATCTGCACATCTGAAATCTGCACACCTGCACATCAATATTCTGCACATCCATCATCTGCACATCTGTAATTTGAAATCTGCACATCTAACCTTATCTTGTAGCCCGAACCGATTATTTAAACCTTCATGAGTAAACCCCATTATCCTATATTGGATGGCCTGCGCGGTACCGCAGCGCTTTTAGTAGTGATATTCCACCTGATGGAAGCTAACTTCCCCGAACTGCCTAAACACCCCATGCATCACGGCTATCTGGCGGTAGATTTTTTCTACCTGCTATCGGGCTTCGTGGTGGGCTATGCCTATGACGACCGCTGGGCCAAGGGTATGACCGTCGGACAATTCTTTAAGATAAGGCTCATACGCCTGCATCCCCTGGTGATATTGGGGACCATAGTAGGGGCAGTTTGCTTTTGGTTCGACCCTTATAAGGATATGCAGATAGTCGATATCGGCAAATTCGTTGCCGTGATACTTTTCGGCTTCACCTTACTGCCTGCCACAACCGATGTAAGGGGCTGGGGCGAAACCCACCCGCTGGATGGCCCCTGCTGGAGCCTTTTTCAGGAATACCTGGCCAACTTCTTGTATGCTATAGTGGGTCGCAAACTAAGCAAAACAGGCCTTTGGGTGCTGGTTGTCATCAGTGCCGTGGTGCTTACCGTGGTATCGGTAGATCATGGCGATTTGGGCACCGGCTGGGGCTACATGAAAATAAAATCAGCCTTTATTGCCGATTGGTTCTATGGCAAAGGCTCGCAAGGCTACCCCAACATATGGGTTGCGCCTGTTCGCATGATGTTCCCTTTCTTTGCCGGTTTGTTGTTGTTTCGCACCGGGAAACTCATTCGCGTGCCTATGGCATACACCCTTTGTTCTTTGCTATTGGCGGCTTTATTCTTCTTCCCTTACTATAGCTGGAACGGGTATTTCGATGCGCTGTGCATTATCATCTTCTTCCCGCTTATCGTAGCGGCAGGGGCGGGGGGACAGATAGCCGGTCGCTGGGCAACGCTGTGCAAATTCTCGGGCGATATATCGTACCCCATCTACATCATGCACTATCCCTTTATATACGTGTACACCTTTTGGATTGCCAAAGCCAAACCCGAGCCCGTTGCCGTCATCGCGGTAGCGGTTGGCCTGTTCTTCTTCTTTATCCTGCTGGCCTACGCGGCGTTGAAATTATATGATGAGCCGGTGAGGAAGTGGTTGAAGAGGGGTCTGAACCGGGATTAAGCGGATTTGCCGGATTTATACGATTTTGATTTGCACGTGGTGATTGGATTTTGATTTGCAAGTTGTGGACTAACTACCTTGCCGCCTGCAAATCAAAATCCAAAAAATCGCATAAATCCGCTTAACGGCGGAGCCCTCTTTAACACCGAAAAAAAACAATCAAAAAGTTAAAAATCCCGGTTCAGACTTATTCCCCAAAAACGCTTTGCAGATCGATCATCTGCGCGCTTACGTATCTGTTGGTAATACGCGATGCGCCGCCGAAGGCAACCAGGTAGCGGCCGCCTATTATGCCGGCTGCAGCGTGTTTGCGGGGTTTAAGGTTGGATTTTACCTTAGTAAAGGTATTATTGCTGGTATCATAATAACCGAGGAAGGTGTCATCATCATAGTTGCCGACGATAAATATCTTGTTGCCGAATACAGCAACATCTGTAGCGGATACATTCACAGGCAGTTTCCCCAGGGATTGCCAGGTGTTGGTAGCGATGTTGTAAGCCGAAATGAAATTGAACGCTTTATGCTGAAAAGGGTCGTAACCGCCAAAAGTATATAGCACGCCATCGACAATAGCGCCCGAAATTTCCGCCGCGTAGGGCATATCGGCGAGTTCTGTAAACTTTTCCGTTTCCGGTTCGAACCGGTACAGCGAGTTATAAGATGCGCCTGTTGAAACTATACCTTCCAGCGGTTTCGTTTCCAGCCTGAAACGGCTGCCGCCAAAAAAGTATATTTGGTTATCCCAAACCGCGCTGCCGCCGGCCATAGAGGGCATGGGATTGGTCACTTTAATTTTTTTTACTTCGCCGGTACCAACGTCTACGCTTTCGGTACTTTGATTGATCTCGTTCGAGGTATTGAGCCCGCCGATAACATAGATTTTGTTGGTGGATGGCGCGTAAGCTGCCGAAACATCCATTTTGGGTGTCAGCCGCTGCGTAAGGACCGACCATGTGTTAGAGGCAGGGTCGTATTTCAAAACTGCCTTGTCAAGCGCCCCGGTACTTACGCGACCGTTTATAGCATAAATATATCTGTCGTCGGTAACGAATGTGGTATTGGAGAGCGCCGCAGGCAGGTTGGCAATGTCGGTAAATTTAAGGGAGATGCTTTTGCTGCCGATGGTGACCTCCTTCAGCGCTTTTACGTCGTCGTCCATGGCGTAATTTACCTGAGTGGTTAGCCCCGCCTTCACGGTTACCTGCGTATTGATACGGATTTTGCCGATATTAGTGATCTGCAGGCTCACGGTCCCTTCCGGAACTGCAGGCAATGTGAATGCACCGTTTTTATCGCTTTGCGTTTTGGCCACACCCATAATGCTGATGGTCGCGCCTGATAAGGGTTTGTCATCGGCGGCGATTATAGTGCCGCTGATACTCCCGGTTTGGGTTTGAGCTGATGCAATTGAATTAAAACAAAGACAGATTAATAACAGGCCGACGACAGTTTTAATTGAAAGCATAAAAGGAACTATTTTCTTGTTTAGACTCTACTAACTTAAAAAAGTCAAATCCAATAAATTACATAAATCCGCTTAACGGCGAAGCCCTCTTTAACACCGAAAAAAACAATCAAAAAGTTAAAAATCGCGGTTATAGCTTATTAAACCACCCCTTTTTCCAAAAGATAAACAACAGCCCAGCGCCAATGCCGAACATGAGTATCAGCGCGTACACGTAGCCGTGCGGCCAGTATAGTTCGGGCATGTTATCGGGTATCAGGTGGCCGTGATCGTCCTGTCGGCTGAAGTTCATACCGTAGATACCGGCGATGAAGGTAAGGGGAATAAAAACCACCGAGATGATGGTGAGCACTTTCATGATCTCGTTCATGCGGTTGCTTACCATACTCAGGTACAAATCTATGATGCTACTGGTTACCTCTTTGTAGCTCTCTACCATATCCATGGCTTGTATGCAATGGTCGTAGGCATCGCGCAGGTATATCTTTACGTCTTTGGTGATGAGTTCGCTTTCGCTACGGATCATGTCGTTTATCTTGTCGCGTTCGGGCCAGCACGAGCGGCGGATGATGATGAGCGTTCGCTTTAATTGCTGCGCCTCAAACATGATGCTTTTATCGGGGCTTTCGTAAAGCTTATCCTCGGTTGCGTCGATGCGGTCGCCCAGTTGCGATAGCACCACGAAGTAATTATCCAGTATGGTATCGGTAAGGGCGTAGAAGATGTAACCCGGCCCTGCGGTGCGGATGATGCCTTTTCCGGCCTTTAAACGGGTTTTTATCGGCTCGAAGTAGTCCAGATGGCTCTCCTCGAAACTGATGATGATGTTATCTTTCACGATGCCACTGAACTGGCAGTTTACCAGTTCGCCTTCGTCGTTAAAGTAAATAATACGACTGGTGCCGAATACGTAGCCATCGTATTCATCGAATTTTGGCCGCTGATGTGTATTAACCACATCCTCCAAAACCAGCTGGTTTATGCCCATAAAGGTGCCGATATCTTCTATCAGCCCGGCATCGCCAAGGCCGTTTATCTTTATCCAATGGGTATGGTCGGTGCATTTCTTCAGCTGCTGCGTTATGGTTTTCATATCGCAGCCCTTGCTGGTTTGCAAGTCGGTTTCGTTGAAGGAATAGATAATAATTTGCGGTTTCAGCGCATCATCCGGTATATCTATAGTACCGGGGCGGGCACCCACCTCAATCTTATGTTTCTTGTTTTTGAAATGTATCCGTTTGGTAAAATTGCTCATCTACAAATAATTAACGGCTTGCGGCCCCTGGTTAAATAGCAGGTCGACGATGCTCTGATTCTTCAGGAAGCCCAGCCGTTCCTCAAAAACCTGAAAGTAAGGTTTTTGTTCCATTTCTACAGGGGTTTTTGCGCTCATGGTATAACGCAGGTCGGTAAGGGTAGGGTATGCGGCTTCGTAAGTTTCGGTAAATTGCAGGGGCAATTTAATTTTCAAAAAGCGCAGCAGCAACTCAAGCAGTTCGCGGTTATAATCAAACAGGTAGGGGTAATGCTTCTCGTAAAAGGGGGCAAAGTCGGCTTCGTAATACTCAAAATAAGCCGAGCTGCGGTAACAGGTCTGCAGACTCAACCAATGTACCCGCTGCCACCTGAAATCGTAACTTATTTTTACATCCTTCATTTTGGTGTGGTTCTTGGCGCCTTTTATTACCGGCACGGTAAGCGCCAGCGAGCCATCGGGCGAGTAGATATTGGCCCGGTTACGGTACGTTTGCTTGGGGAAATGTTCTTCCTTCTCTATCAGCACGTTGGGTTTGTGCTGCTGCAGCAGGGTAAAGTAGGCTATCGGCGGCAGGTAGAACATCGGGAAAACAGCACCATTCTCAATCATATATATTTTTTATGTTTGTGGCAAAATTGGTTAAAATAATGTTAAAAAAAGCGGCAGACGGTATAGGTATATTTTTTTGGTACCTGTTCTCCTTGCTGCCTTTTTGGTTTTTATACCTTTTTTCCGATTTCCTTTACCTCATCATCTACTACATAGTAAAATACCGCCGCCGCGTGGTACGCAATAACCTGCGCAACGCTTTCCCCGATAAAAGCGATGCCGAACGCCTTAAGATAGAGAAGGATTACTTTAAATACATGGCCGATTTGCTGGTGGAGACCTTTAAGATGGTCAGCATATCTGAAAATGAACTGCGCAAACGTATGCACATGACCAACCCCGAAATTGTTGACCATTACTTCAGCCAGGGTAAAAGCATCATTGCCGCCGCGGGGCATTACGGCAACTGGGAGATGTCGGCCCTAGCGTTTGGCTTGCTTACGCCCAATAAAACCATCATCGTTTACAAGCCGCTTACCAACCCCACTTTCGATGCGTTTTTGAACAAGCAGCGGGCGCGTTTCGGCTCTATGTTGGTTACCATGAAACAAACCCTGCGCACCATCATTGGGCTCAAGAATGAGCGCATCGTCAGCGTGCTGGCATCAGACCAAACCCCTGGCGTAAACGAGGTGAACTATTTCACTACTTTCCTCAATCAGCCCACCGCAGTGTTTTTGGGGATAGAAAAAATAGCAAAAATGACGGACGCCGCCGTGGTATTTTATCGAATTGAGCGCGTAAAACGCGGCTATTATACCTACACGCTGGTGCCGTTGATAGATAACCCAAAGGAAACCGCCGAATACGAAATAACCAATACGCATGTGGCTTATTTGGATAAGCAGATAAAAGAAACGCCGCAATATTGGCTTTGGAGCCATAAACGATGGAAATTTAAACCGGAGGATTTTGCAAAATGATGCCCACGCCAAAAGTTGCCGTAGTAATATTGAATTGGAACGGCCTGCAGCACCTGCAGCAGTTTATGCCATCGGTGCTGGCCTCTACTTACCCCAATTTGGATGTGGTGGTGGGCGATAATGCCTCTACCGATGGCTCAGTTGCGTTTTTGCGTGGCATGTACCCTTCCGTAAGGATTATTGAGAACGATGAGAACTACGGCTTTACCGGCGGCTACAACCGCATACTTACACAGGTGGATGCCGATTACTACGTATTACTCAATACCGACGTAGAAGTAACCCCCGACTGGATAGAGCCGGTAATAGCCATGATGCAGGCCGACGAGCGCATAGCCGCCGCCGGACCCAAGCTGAAATCGTACCACCAAAAAACGCATTTTGAATACGCAGGTGCGGCCGGCGGCTTCATGGATTATTTTGGCTATTTGTTTTGCCGGGGCCGGATATTCGACGTGCTGGAGGAGGACAAGGGGCAGTACGATACGCAAAGCGAAGTTTTTTGGGTGTCGGGTGCGGCCCTGTTCATCCGTAAGGAATTGTGGGATGCCGCTGGCGGCCTCGACGAAACCTTTTTTGCGCACATGGAAGAAATTGACCTTTGCTGGCGGTTGAAGAATATGGGGTATAAGATTATGTACAGCCCGGCATCAACCGTGTACCATGTAGGCGGCGGCACGCTGAATGCCGAAAGTCCGTTTAAAACTTATCTCAACTTCCGTAATAACTTGCTGATGCTGAAGAACAACCTACCGTTCTGGCGGGCGTTTTGGGTTATCGGCATCCGCTTTTGGCTGGATTTACTGGCCCTGCTCAAATTCCTGATGGAGGGCAAGGGCAAAAATGCCTGGGCCATCAGCAAGGCGCACCAAAACTTCGTGCGCAGGCTTTTCTGGAAAACCAAAGGCCAGGGGCAGCAAATAAAACGCGCCGGCTGGCAAAATCTCACTGGCTATTATGCACGGAGTATCGTATGGGATTTTTTCGCGGGTAAGAAGAAGAAATTCAGCGATTTGGATGGTAAGGCGTTTAAGTGATAGTGCTCGTTTCGCCACCCAACGTCATTGCGAGCGAAGCGCGGCAACCATCGGCAAGCAGAGCAGTTATACATAGCCGATTTGCCTGACGGACCCGCTAGCCGAGGATTGCTTCGTCGCCCCACCTCTTAGCCCGGCACGCCGCTTCTCGCAATGACGCGGTGATTTTTTTGCCCTTGTTGGTGTTGTCGCCAACAACTTACTTCACCTTGCTTTTAGCATACGCAATATAAGCCTGCTGCTCCCTCGGTGGCTTGCTGGCCAGGTATTTTTTATAATATTTAGTTGCGCTTTTCTTATCTCCCAAATTCGTTTCATATAAACTGGCCAGCGAGTAATATATCATCGGGCTATCATCAAACTGCAAACCTTTCTGATACGCTTGCACAGCCATTTTATATCGCGTAAGCTTCTCGTTGCTATCCGCTATTTCGCCGTAATACGACGCGATGCTTTGCGAAATGCCCTCTGTTATGGCTTTCTGCAGGTATGCGACCGCCTGTTTATGGTCCTTCATGGCTTTGTAGCACATGGCAGTATAATAATAAGTGTATTCGTTTTGTGCGGGCTGGGCTATGCTGGCAAAGGACTCAATAGCACAGGTATAATTTTTTAAGTTAAAATACGATATACCCAGCTTGGTAAGCATGCCGCTGGCACTGTTACCCGCTTTGATCAGCTTATTGCAAACATCTATGGTTTCGGGCCATTTCTTTTGGGCAAAGCTCAGTTTCATCAGGCTCTCCAGCAGCACAATATTTTCCGGGTCGGCAACTACGGCCAGCATCAGCGCTTTTTCGGCCTGCGGCAACAGTTTTATTTCGATATAGCGGTTGGCCAGGTCTGATGCTACATCAGGTTCGGCTGGGTTCATCTTGTTTGCCCTTTGCAAGTAGGCGATCTGCGAGCCGAAGTCGGCTTTATCAAGGCTCAACTGCGCCAGTTGCTTATACACCATAAAGTTGGTGCTGTCGCGGGCGGCTATACGTTTATAATATAGCTCGGCTTTTACGGTATTGCTGCGGCGCATATTGATGTTGCCCAGGCTAAACAGCGTACCTAAGCGGGTAGAATCGATATCGTATATGCGCTGGTAATAAGTCTCGGCCTCGGGCAGGCGACCAGCCATGTTGGTGGTATAGGCCAGTTGGGAGAGGGCCTTGGTGTCAGTTATGGGTTCGGTGTAAACAGACTTCAGGTAGTCAGCAGCCTCGGCGAAGCGTTGGTTTTGGTAATAATCTAAAAGCAGCGCATCGTCGGCTTTATTTTGTGCAAAAGCACTTATCTGAAGGCAGGCGAACAGGAGGGCAGAAAGCATGTATTTCATATAACTAAATTATTAGTTATAAACTGAAATTCCAAATGCTAAACAAATTTATCTTTTTGGTGTTGGATATTTAAACATAAAGAAAATAGTATTATGGATAAGTTAAAGAAATTTGGGTTGATGGAGAAGATAGTCCATGAGTTGGAAGATTTGAAGAATAGCCAGCAGGCAATCATCCAAAAACTGGGCAAGATAGAAGTGGATAACATGGACCTGGGCAACAAACGCCTGGAGAAAGACCTGCCCGATATGCACCAGCGCGTGGCCGATAACCTCGATACCATTGCCAGCATACTGGAAGATTTTGCCAGCCAAACCGACGAGTTCAGCGATAAGAACAATATCGCTGCCCTGAAGGAACAGGAAACGATAGACAATTTATAGTAGTAAAATACTACAACTAAAAAAGCCCCGGGTAGGGGCTTTTGGCGTTTAGGGGGAGTTAGGTTCGTTGCTTACAAGACCAACAAAAGCGCAAGCTCCTCACCACAACGTCATTGCGAGGCACGAAGCAATCTCTGGATAAGCAGAGCCGCTTTGCAAATCTGTTTGTCCTGCTTAGAGATTGCTTCGTTCCTCAATGACGTTGTGGTTAAAGCGCGAAACGGCATCCGAATACTCGGATGCCGTTTAGCGTCGCTTTATATCTATTATTTCATCTTTTTTGTCCTGTGCTTTTAAATCAGCAACGGTAACGGCTTCTTCCTGGGTCTCGAATTCCTTGCTTTCCAGGTCGCTGATATCCATGAAGCGATCAATTTGGTATTTGCTGTACAGCAAGAATACCGTGTCGCCTTTAACGCGGCTTACTTTTTCCACGGTAAAGGTAGTATCGCTTAACCTCAGGTGGATAATATCCCCCTTTTTTAAAGAAGGGATCATTTGGGTTACTCTTTGGGATTTTTGTTGTTGAATAAGCGTAATTGCCACTGCAGCCACAGCGATCAGCACCAGGCCCGCGAAGGTCCACACCGGGGTTTTGGTTTGCGCTTTGATGTTATCATAGCTCAGGCGCAGGCCGGCGGGCATCTCCTTTAGTTTTAAAACCTGTTTGCAGTGCGTGCATTGCGATACACCGGTTTTCCCGATAGGGAAGATGGGTATCCAGAAAATGTGCGCCCATTGCTGTAGCACACTGATGTGTACTGTGTTTCGCGAGTTGCAGTTGGGGCAGGCATCTACTACTTGTTCGGTGCTGAGCGCCTTAGCCCTGGTTCCGTAGATAATCATTGTTCGTTATTTGTGTAAGGTTTTGCCGATGAAATTACGCATAAAAATGATAATCTAAAATTATCGATTCATGAAATCATGGGCTTGCCGTTAAAGCTGAGCGTTTCTTTATCGTGGATATAATCGGTGGGCACTGCATTAGTGTTTACCTTTTGCAATAAACCGTCATCATCTACAAAAAGGCCGGAGTAATAACTGCTTTGTCCGCAACGTACGATGTCTTTTCTGTTTGCCTCATGCAGGGCAACCATGTAAAAGATAGGTTCTTCTTTGTCCAGTCGTGATTTTGCTTCGCTGTAGGCCTCGTCCCAACTTTTGCCCACCCGCGATAGGAGGAACATGAACAAGGGCGTATAATCGTACTGGAACTGCCCGCTGTGCATGGGCTGATGCATGCGTTCATCGTTCCGGAAAGCTTTGGTGTTGCGGCTGTGGCGGAAATCGCCGCCTTTGTTAACGTAGTATTTGGTACTTAAGGATGCCTTATTTTCTTTTCGGTACAATGGTTCTTTCCGGCGGTTCATGGTATGAAGTTCAATATCATTAAGTTGAGGATATTCGGTAAATAATTTCGCGCAAAGCCGCAAAGAATTTAAGTTTATCACTTTGCGGCCTTGGCGGCTTTGCGAGATAAAAAATCTTAACTCGACGACTTAGGCTAAGGTACATTTCTGTAGCCTAAATTAAAATTGACTTCCAGCCTATAAAATTAATCCTAACTTTGCGCCAAATGTGAATCACGTAGTAAGTGATTTTTATAGTCCACTATTTATAAATTTTTAACCGGGCTTCTGGAAAGTCTTTCCCCTTCAGGGGAGAGATTTAGAGAGGGGCTCAAATCATAGTTGTAGATGATTAGTATTACACTTCCTGATGGTTCCGTTCGTCAGTACGACAAGGGAATCACTTCCATGCAGATAGCCCAGTCTATCTCCGAAGGTTTGGCACGAAACGTATTAGCCGCCGAAGTAAACGGCGAAGTTTGGGATGCCAGTCGCCCGATTGATGAAGATTCAGCCGTAAAATTACTGACCTGGAACGACGCTAAAGGTAAATCAACCTACTGGCACTCATCCGCGCACTTGCTGGCCGAGGCTTTGGAAGCATTGTATCCGGGCACTAAATTCGGTATTGGTCCTGCCATAGAAACCGGTTTTTATTACGACGTGGATTTTGGCGACAAAACCCTCTCGTCCGACGATTTCAAGAAAATAGAGGATAAGATGATCGAATTGGCTAAGGCCAAAAACGAATACATCCGCAAGCCGGTGAGCAAAGCCGATGCAATTGCATATTTTACCGAGAAAGACGACGAATACAAGCTCGACCTGATCAAAGACCTGCCCGATGGCAGCATAACTTTTTATACCCAAGGTAACTTTACTGATTTGTGCCGTGGGCCGCATATCCCCAATACAGGCTTCGTAAAGGCAGCCAAGCTCATGAGCCTTGCCGGTGCCTACTGGCGCGGCGATGAGAGCCGTAAGCAGCTTACACGCATCTACGGGGTTACTTTCCCCAAGGCAAGCGAGCTGACTGAGTACCTGCACCTGATAGAGGAAGCCAAAAAACGCGACCACCGCAAGTTGGGCAAGGAGCTTGAGCTTTTTGCCTTCAGCGAAAAGGTAGGTATGGGTTTGCCGTTATGGTTGCCTAAAGGCACCGCCCTGCGCGAACGCCTGCAGAACTTTTTGCAGCGTGCCCAGGTAAAAGCCGGTTACGAGCAGGTAATGACCCCGCACATCGGGCATAAAAACCTGTATGTAACATCGGGTCACTACGAAAAATACGGCGCGGATTCTTTCCAGCCGATACGTACCCCGCAGGAAGGGGAGGAGTTCTTCCTGAAACCGATGAACTGCCCGCACCACTGCGAGATATATAAAACAAAACCACGGTCGTACAAGGACCTGCCCGTTCGTTTGGCGGAGTTTGGTACCGTGTACCGCTACGAGCAAAGCGGCGAGCTGCATGGCTTAACCCGCGTACGTGGCTTTACACAGGATGATGCACACTTGTTCTGCCGCCCCGACCAGGTGAAGGAAGAATTTAAGAAGGTGATCGACCTGGTATTATACGTATTCGGTGCCCTGGGTTTTGAAAACTACACTGCACAGGTTTCCCTGCGCGACCCGGAGAATAAAACCAAATACATCGGTACTGATGAGAACTGGGCCCTGGCCGAGTCGTCTATCATAGAAGCTGCTGCCGAAAAAGGCTTAACTACCGTTGTGGAATTGGGCGAGGCTGCCTTTTACGGCCCTAAGCTCGATTTTATGGTGAAGGATGCCCTGGGCCGTAAATGGCAATTGGGTACTATTCAGGTAGATTATAACCTGCCCGAGCGTTTCGAGCTGGAATACACCGGCAGCGACAATCAAAAGCACCGCCCGGTAATGATTCACCGTGCCCCATTCGGTTCGATGGAGCGCTTTATTGCCGTGCTGATAGAGCATTGCGCAGGCAATTTCCCGCTGTGGTTATCGCCCGAGCAATTCATTATTTTGCCGATATCGGAAAAATATGAAGATTATGCGAAAAAACTTTCAGATGAGTTAAAGAATTCCGATATTTGCGGGCTAATTGATTTCAGGGACGAGAAAATCGGTCGCAAAATACGCGATGCTGAGGTCAAAAAAATCCCATACATGCTTATAGTGGGCGAAAAAGAAGAAGCCGAAGGGCAGGTTTCGGTTCGCAGGCACGGGCAAGGCGATTTGGGAAGCATGAGCATAGAAGAATTAAAACAACAAATAATTAAAGAAATAACAGTATAACTTGGCATTAAACAAACCTTTCAACAGAGGACCAAGGCTTCCTTTCAAGAAAAAAGAAGCCGAACATAATATCAATCAGTTCATTAGGGCTCAGGAAGTGCGCCTTGTAGGTGACAACGTTGAGCAGGGTATCTTCTCGTTAAGAGATGCTTTGGCTATAGCACAGGAGCAGGAACTCGATTTAGTTGAGATCTCCCCGAATGCTAACCCGCCGGTTTGTAAAGTAACGGACTATAACAAGTTTATTTACGAGCAAAAGAAGAAGCTTAAAGAGATAAAAAGCAATGCCAAGCAAACCGTTATCAAAGAAATCCGCTTCGGACCGAACACGGACGACCACGATTTCAACTTTAAGCTGAAACATGCCACCAACTTTTTGGAGGCCGGCGAAAAGGTGAGGGCATACGTTCACTTTAAAGGCCGCGCAATTGTGTACAAAGAGCATGGCGAGATATTGCTGCTGCGTTTTGCACAGGCTTTAGAAGAAGTAGGCAAGGTAGAGCAATTACCAAAGCTGGAGGGTAAACGGATGTTTTTAACCGTAGCGCCTAAGGCAGCGAAGAAATAAGAGGCAAGATTGTTAGAATCAAGAACCAAGAGTTTTGTCTTGATTCCTGGCTCTTAGCTCTTGTTTCTAAAAAGAGAATAAATTAAATATATATAATAGAGAGTTATGCCAAAAATGAAAACCAATTCCAGTGCTAAAAAGCGCTTTAAGCTTACTGGAACCGGTAAAATTGCCCGTAAAAACGCATACAAAAGCCACATCTTAACTAAGATGTCGACAAAACGTAAGCGTAACTTAGGTCACACCAGCTTAGTTTCTAATGCTGACCTTGGTAACGTAAAACGTATGCTTTGTATCGGAAAGTAATTACACAAATTTTTTAACCAGGTATTAGAGTACAAAAGCTTCCGAGAGGGACACTCACTACCAAAAACAACAACACATGCCACGTTCAGTTAACGCAGTCGCGTCGAGAAGACGCCGGAAAAGGATCATGATCCTCGCCAAGGGTTATTGGGGATCACGCAGCAAGGTTTACACCGTTGCCAAAAACACAGTAGAAAAAGGTTTACAGTACGCATACCGCGACCGTAAAACCAAGAAAAGAGAGTTCCGCGCTTTGTGGATACAGCGTATCAACGCAGGTGCCCGTCAGCACGGTATTTCTTACTCACAATTAATAGGCAAATTAGCCGCTAAAGAAATCGGTTTAAACCGTAAAGTATTAGCCGATTTAGCTATGAACCATCCAGATGCTTTCAAAGCAGTTATAGATGCAGTGAAATAAGAATCAAAATTCTTTGATATATAAAAACGGCCTTCGAGTAATCGGAGGCCGTTTTTTGTTGATAATATTTCCGTCGCTGCCGCAAGCGTCCCCGCTTGTGGCCCGCATGCAAGTCAGCGGATGTTGTCTAATCAACAATTACTTTTACCATACCTTTAATACCAGCGTAGTCGCGCGCGCTGCTGTATAAATATTCGTAATCATTTTCAACAAAGCCGGCTTCTACCGGGTTGTTATGCGTATAGTCCATCTTTTGCTGTATAACCTCGTTGCTCCAAAGTTCGATGGGTTGATTATGCTGTTGCCAAAACTGGTAATTGGTATTGTTTGAGTTTGCCGCTCCGGCTTTTTTAAAGGAGTTCAAAAGCCATTCGCGGCGACTTTCCTGCATATTACCTTCGATTAGCTTAATGAGGCTTCTGGATGCGGAGCTTTCTTTCAATTTTTTTACTATTGCATTTTTATTTCCAATTATTAACCTGAGTCAAATTTCTTAGCTAATTTAGACGCTAAATGAGCCTTTCACTTTCAATTCAGGAGCAGCTGCAATTTCTCCTGGAACAAATTGGATATATTGATCAACAGTACCGCAAATCAAACAAAGATAATCGGTTTAATGTCTTTAACATTCTGTCTAAAAAGTTCGATGAAGTAAATCTTCATTCAAAATTTTTATTTGAATTACTAAACCCTAAAGGCAGTCATAATTGTAACTCAATTTTTCTAGAGCACTTTATCAACTTGATGAATATATCAAATTTTTCTTTGGAAAAGGTGCTTGTAAGGAAAGAGCATAGAAAAATTGATCTTCTTATAAGTAATGGTAAACAGGCGATTGTTATAGAAAATAAACTATGGGCAATAGACCAGCCCAAACAATTGCAACGATATTATGAGGTGTTGATGGGTGAGGGGTACCTTGATGTCAGGATATTATATTTGTCACTTAATGGGAAGAAACCAGAGGAATATAGTGTCGGCAGCCTTAAAGGTCACCCAAACTTTGACTCACTGGTCACGTGTATATCGTACGAAGCAGACATTGAACAATGGCTTGAACGTTGCATAAAAGAGGCGTATGCAAAACCAGTGCTCCGTGAAACGTTAGTTCAATACCGGGCACTAATTTGGGAAATCTCAGGAAAAACTATGTATAAAGAAGAAATGGATGAAATCGTTGAATTTCTTGCCAAGGGCGATAATATGGTCAAGGCAAAAAAAATTGCTGAAAATTGGAGTTATGCCCGCTTACTAACAGAATTGTATTTTTGGCAAGATCTGGAGAAAGTAATATCTCTATACTATAAAATTAGTCCCATTATGAAATATAGTGAAGATAAAATAAAAAGCGTTGTTCACAATAGGAGAAACCAAAATCCTTGGTATGGGATAATGTTTAAAATAGGCACGTATTTAGATGCAGACGCGTGTATCTATATAGAACGAGGTGACGGCTCAGAAAATGTTTACTATGGTTTAGGTATGATAATCGGCAATTCTAAAGAACAAAGTGGAGACGTGCGCTTTAAACCATTAGCTGATAAAATGGAAGAGTTCACGGATTGGCACCAGGAGACACACTGGATTGGGGGGAATTATTGCATTCCTGATATAAATTTTGCAAATTTCTCCAATCTAGACACCTTGAAGCTTTTAAATGACGATTTTAGGTCAACATACATTGCCGGCCTGTGGCAACAAATAACAGAGTTTACAAAAAAAGTTATTCCCCTAATTATCCCATGTTAGTGTGCATTTACAATTGAGGTTGTTTGAATACTACTTTCAACATAAGCATCCCTGGTTCGTTGGTGACAACACCAACAAAGACGGAACCATAGCGTGGAGTATTTAACCATATTTTATCCGTTTTTTCATATTGAACCGAGGCACGAGGGAGATGTCTTGTTGTTCATGCAAGGCTCGCCACTGTGCATAACCGATTTGCACACCTAACAAGATTTCTCGTCGCTGCGCTTCCCTCGAAATGACATTTTTTATCCCGTTATTAAATATAACTCCGTATAGGGGGCGCTGTTTGTTGGGGACAATACCAACAAAGGCACAAATCCCTATCGCAATTAGCCTATTCTGCCCCTTTTTTATTATGGTTTTACCCCTCAATGCTGCAAGCGTCCTCAATTGTGCCCCGTACGCAGTAGAAACCACTAAACCAGCCCACCCTATCTGCCCCTTTCTTATTGTGGTTTTGCCCCTCACTGCCAGGTGGTTATAACGCGATTTTTACAGCATTATAAACCAATAACACCAAATTTTATGAAAAAACAAATTCTGATCCTGTCGGCATCTGCGTTATGCTATTTGCTGGCCGGATGTTCCAAAAAAGACAATGTTTTACCTGCCGCTGCCACAATCGAGCCGCCGGTGAAGGAAACCGTAGCAGTTAATGCCGTGGGCGCGGCGGGCATTGCCGGGGTAAACTGGGCCGATGGACGTGACAATTTTGTAGACGGCTGGGTAATCCCTTCGGGACTAACGGCCTCAGACACCTACACCACAGTTTCGGCCAAAGCCAACGCCGTGTTGAGCGGTTTTCAAACCAATATCGCAGGCGTAAATACGGTACGGTTACCTATTAATCCGCCAAGCGTGCTCGAATCCTGGTGGGGAGCCTACACCGGCGCTATCGACCGCGCCCTCAGCAAAAACATGAAAGTAATCTTAGGCTGCTGGGAAGGTGCATCCTCTAAAAATGGCATTATTGATAATACCACGCAGTTTTGGTCGATGTGGCAAACGGTGGTAACCAAATATGGAAGCAATAATAACGTGTATTTTGAGGTATTTAACGAACCGCACGGCTATACATTGGCACAGCTTACCACCATATATGCCGAGTTTTTATCGCGCTATCCAAGCGTGCCGAAAGGAAGGATTATATTATCCGGTACGGGCTATTCGGAAAACGTAACCGGCGTGGGCGCCGATAGCCGTTTCACCAGTTGCCTGTTAGCTCTGCATAACTATGCCTATTGGGCGACCCGCACCACTGCAGGCTGGGAAGCCGATTGGCGCAGCAGGATGGGCACCTATAAAAACCGCACGGTAGTAACCGAATATGGGGCGACCATGACGACCGGTAAAAACTACAACGGTTCGCAGTCAGATAATGAAGTGGCTTATATTGTGGGTTCCTGCAACGTGTTCAGGAACGATGGGGTTGCCAGCGTTTACTGGCCCGGCTTGCGCGATGACGACACCTACAGCATTCAAAGGCGCGGTGGCTCGGGCATCAACATTACTATGACTACCACCAATGCCTCCGGCGTTTCGAGGATAAGGTATGGTTGGGGGTTGTAAGTATTTTGAGCAACAAACAACGGCCTCCGGGTAATCGGAGGCCGTTGTTTACCATATCGTCATTGCGAGGAACGAAGCAATCTCTACGTTAGCCGAGCCACTATGCAGATCGCTCTTATTGTCGGGAGATTGCTTCGTGCCTCGCAATGACGTGGTGGTTAAGGTTTTATCCAGGATGTTAAACCTAATAATTATTCCCCTCCGCATTTGGCCATTGCCTTTGCCGCTCCAATTCGTCGCTTGCCCGGGTGTCGGTGTTTTCAGCAGCCGGTTGTTCTTCCTGTTGCGCAGCTTCCTGGTAAGCAGGCTCTTCCTCCTCAATAACAATACTCTCAATTACATAGGCTTGCGGTTCTTCATAAGCTTCGGCATAAGGGGCGCTACCGCCTTCTATATCCATATACTGCTTAAAGTTGCGCACATCGTTATCAACCATGTTCTTGAAAACAGGGTTCATCACATGCGCTATGCTGCCGCCAAAGCCGCCTGCCGGCGGGCGGTACGAGATGGTGATATCTACTAAAGTGCCCGCGCCATCTTCGCCGTCCCGGAAACGCACTTTGCCGGCGTTATCAATCAACGAACCGGGGAGCGAGCTCCAGCCAATCATATAACCCGGGTGGTCGTGCACTATCTCGGCATCCCAGCTTACCGCCGGTACGCCGAGGGGCAGTTTCAACACCCAGTGCGAGCGGGTATCGTCAATCAGTTCAACGCTTTTCAGGTGTTTCATAAACAGGGGCAGGTTATCCAGCTTGCGCCAGAAATTGTATATCTCCCGCCTGGGTTTGTTGATGAAATAGGCTGAACGGATGTTCACATTTACCGGCTCGGTTGAGTTGCGGCCCATGCTCGAGTACAATGCGCAATGCCCGGTGATGCCGCGGTTAAGCAGGTAACCGCCTGCGCCAATCTTGATGATGCTGGCAAACGGACTTTTAAAAATCCTTTTTAGGCCGGATAACGCCAGTTTGGTGCCGGTTGCTATAGATATGGTGCGTTCGGCAACGGATAAATTTATGCTCTCGCCCTGGTCCTTTGCCGGGCCGCGATATCTGTTTATGCTTGCTGTTGTCATGTTGGGTAAATAATGGTTTACCCTTTTTTAACAGTCGTAGCATCCCGAAGTTTTCTTTTAGTTAAATAATATTCAATTTGTGTAAATATATCGGTATCGCTATATATTAAAATTTGCTTATCTATTTCTGAAAGAATTGCTGTGAACATGCACAAATCATTACCTTGTAAAGGAAAAACCGGATTCTTTTAAACACTAAATGGAACAAACAATGAATACATGGGCCCTCGTCCAAAATGATCAATTTGAACAGGCCATAATCCGTTCAAATCTTGATTTTGAAGAAGACGGTTCAGTTATTCATTTACGAAATCAAATGTTTGCGCTATTTCACCTGCAGAGATACAACGAAGCGATAATTCTCTCGGAGAAGGTTATCAAGATGCAGGAAAAATATCCCAGCTCCTGGGACTACATATTTAAAGGAATAGCTTACTGGTTATCAGGCCGGCGAAATGAAGCTGTAGAAGCCTGGGAATTCTCGGCAACTTGTATGTATAGAGATGGAGCGGGAGGGTTGGATACCCTGCTTTTTCTTCTGTTTGCTTCGTTAAACAACAGCGATGCCGGTTTAGAGGCTAAGGTTATAAAAAGTTTAAAGAAAAAGCTTAAGTTGAAAAGTGCTGTAAATTGGCCGGGGGCAATGGGATTGTTTTTGTTTAATGCCATTTCAGAAACCCAGCTATTGCAAAGTGTATCAAATATTCCCTATCTCAAAGAAAGACATCTCTGTGGCGCGCACTTCGCAATTGCGCTAAAAAGTCTTAAACAAGGGGATATAGCTGGTTATATTAGCGAACTTGAAAATTGCATAAGTTATGGCCCAAAATCTTACCTTGAACAATATTATTATTTAGCTAAAGGTATTCTGAACCCCAATATATTGCCTGCTGTATAAGACGCAGGTTTCTATAAGCACAACCTTTATTTATTGTAGTTGAATATAAATTTCTTCAAATTCGGTAGCTGCTTTTTAGGGCGGGTTAGCTCGTATTGCATAATTACCTGGCCCAGGTTTTTCATGAAAGGGAGGCACACGGTTTTGTACTCGTATTTGTTGTCGTTCAGGATGCCATCTTCGTTAGATTGTACTACGGCCGTAAGCATAAATTCTACTTTGTTCTTAAAATCTACGATGTAGGCATTGTCGATATCGTAGCCGTACGAGTCGCCGATTTTATTGAATATCCGCACATTGGGGTTGATGGTTGCCAAGCTATCGCTGCCGTAATACAAAAACTTGCAGTAGGCGGGGTAAAATTCGGGGGCGGGGTAGCCGGGTTTGCTGCTTTCGGTAGGCAGCATACTCATGTACTTATAGATGAATTTGTAATCGTCGGAAGTTAAATTGAAGCGCTGTTCCGCGGGGAAGGTCTCCGGGAAAAGCAAGCGGCGGAGTACCATTTGCTGGTTTTCGATGGTGTAAACATTCAAATTAGCAAAGCTGAAGGGCTGCATAATGAGGCTGTCCTTACGGTTGAGGTAGCCTTTACCTTGTATCATGTTCTCCAGCGTCATGGGGTAGTTGAGGCTGTCGCGCATGGCGGCTTTGCTATAGAGCAGTTTCTGGCCGTCGTAAAAACCAACGGGGTTGGTGTTTCGCGCGCTTTCGCCGCCATCGCCCACGGCCAGGCGACCGATGATGCGGGTATTGTTCAGTCCGTATTTCTTCAGCTTTTTATTGATTTCGGCCCTGCCGATGAACTCGTACAGACGGTTATAGGCATCGTTATCGCTCACCAGCAGTATCTTTTTGATATAATTATCGATAGATGGCAGCCCATTAATAGCAGATGTATCTGCGAGCACACGGCTTTGGCCCGCATAGGCGCTATCGGTAAGCATGGCGGCTTTCTTTAGTTTCTTAAGCCCCAACTCGTTTATCTTCTCCATCGCGAAGATGGCCGTTGGTAGCTTTACCGTACTGGCCGGGTAAAAATAGCGGTTGGCGTTAAGGCGGTAACTGTAGGTGGTAAAGTGCGGTACGTTATCCTTATCCCGGTCTATCTGGGTGTACAGTATCTGCACCTCGTTTTGGGTAGGATGCTTAAGGATGCCGCTGAAAAGCTCGGGATGTGCCTGTAACAGCTTTTTTAAGAATACGGTATCAGTTTGCTGGGCGGAGGCGGAGCCAGAAAAGAGTAACAAAAACAGGATAAAGCGACTTGTCATTTGTGCAAATTTTGCTCAATATCGCAATTAAAATGACTAACAAGCAGGTGTTTTTACGGTTTATTCACCGTAAAAACTACATTTGTTTTACCCCCGCGCTCCTTTATTTTTACTGTAGTACAAATGCCTCATTCTTATTACAATACCTATTATTTTGTAAGGCGCTTCATTTAAATTTAGGCAAAAGATAAAATCAGGCATCTGAAAAGCTTTTTAGGAACCATCAATGTAAACTCAATAAAACTTAACCTTATGACAGATTTTGAATTGGGCCTTTCGCTAACCGGAACGGTATCGGCGGGTGCATATACCGGCGGCGTAATAGATTTTATATTCGAAGCACTGGAGGAGTGGCAGAAAATAAAAGATGCCAACAAGGAGAAATATAGAGATGATACCGGCAAATACACTGCTCCCTGGCATAATGTTAAATTGGTTGGGATGTCTGGCACATCTGGTGGGGGCGTTACCAACGGTATAATATTAAAAAATCTGCGCAAGCAATTTCCCCACATCAGCAAACCCCCGCTAAATAATCAAATAACCGGCAATGATTTTTACGATGCCTGGGTATTATCATTGGGAATAAACGAACTGCTCGACAGCGGCGATATTGTCGGCGCCAACCCATCGGTAACATCCCTGCTCAATGGCGAAGCCATCCCGAAAATTGCCGATCGGTTGTTAGTCAAGAGCGCTTTTGGCAATCACATGAGCAGGCCATATATCGATGAACACTTTTTTTCGATTATTACGGTGACAAATTTACGGGGTATTCCTTATAAGGTTAAATTTAAACACCCGGCGCAAAAGCAACTTGTGTATTATCGGAACGCCGATTATTTGATGTTCGAATTCGCTCAATCGACCCCAGTGATAGAGGATGCCTATTGGTTGCCCTATGATACCAGCCTCAGCGATTTCGATGCCACATTTAGCAAACTAAGGGCGGCATGCCTGGCAACGTGCGCGTTTCCCGCTGCTTTTAAAGCGCAAGCTGTTTCACAGGATATTGACAGTTACATAAAAAGGAAGCTGGGAAACGCCTGGGATTTGTTTGATAATAACCTGCCCTATAATTTTTTATCAAGCGATGGTGGAGTGGTGGATTCGCAACCTTTTGAATTACTGCATAAGCGGATGTTGCCGCCCGATAAAGAACATAATCCGCATGATGCCGAGCAATTAACCAAGGCGATTATTATGGTAGCCCCGCTCGAGGTGTTCGACCCTGTGAAGGTATCGTATGACGTTACCAAAGAAGGCCTGCTAACCGTGCTGCCAGGCGTAATAAATGCCTTGCGGCACGAAGCCGTTTATTCTGCCGAAGAAATAGAGAAGGCTTTAGATGAGAATTATTACAGCAGGTATATTATTGCCCCAAGCCGCACAAAGTCGCCCACGGCAACTGATAATGCACTGCCTGCAATAACGGGTACCACGCTGGAGGCCTTTGGGGCGTTTATTTCACAAGATTTCCGGGTTCATGATTATTTCCTTGGCCGACGAAATGCGCAGCTGTTTTTGAAGAAGCATTTCGCCATCCCAAAGTCGGCACTGGCCGATAACCCTGTACTCGCAGAACTTGATGCAGAAAACAGGTTCCCTGATCTGTTTTTTACCGATGGCGGGGTAGACTATTTTCCGATTATACCATTATATGGCACTGCACTGCCCGAAGCATACTTCCCCGAATGGCCAAAGGGCAAAGGTTACGATTTAGATGAAGTTGAAGACTTATTATCCGGCAGATCTGACAAACTTGTCAAGATCCTGAAAGATGGGCTTGACGTTAACTGGTTCGAAAGGATTTTTTTAAATATCATAGCCGGCAAAATTAAAAAAGCTGCCATAAACAAATTGATGGAAGTGATTAGGGATGGCGTTACCGACAGCGGCTTATAAGCCCGGGTCCCATTACGCCGTCGTTGGTGTTATCACCAATGACTCCGATGCGTCTAAATGGATGTAGTTTTAAATAGCACAATGGCTGTAGGGTGATTAAGTATTTGATTACTTCATGGGTTATACCCGGCTTTGCCCCGCGTAGGCGCTATCGGTAAGCATGGCGGCTTTCTTTAGTTTTTTGAGGCCCAGTTCGTTCACCTTCTCCAGCGCGAAGATGGCCGTAGGCAGCTTCACCGTGCTGGCCGGATAAAAATAACGGTTGGCGTTAAGGCGGTAACTGTAGGTGGTAAAGTGCGGCACGTTGTCCTTATCCCGGTCTATTTGCGTGTACAGTATCTGTACCTCGTTTTGGGTGGGGTGCTTAAGGATGCCGCTGAACAGCTCGGGATGTGCCTGTAATAGCGTTTTTAAGAAAACGGTATCAGTTTGCTGGGCGGAGGCGAAGCCGGATAGCAGGGTGAAGAAAAGGAGGAGCCGAGTTATCATATGTGCGTATTAATTATATTCTGCATAATGTCTGAACTCGAATTTTTCGTGTTTAATTGATTTAAAATGGCACTCAAGAGGGCTACGCCGTTTTAAGGAATTAAGGGAATTTTCAGAATTTAAAAAGGTAGCTTAATCATTCAATGCATTCTATAAATTCCTTAAAATTCGGTTCAGATAAATAGCTTATATCAATGATGGAATTGCGCCAAGCGTGCCCGCCTGGCGGATAGTTTCCACGTTATGGGCAACGTTCAATTTTATTTATTATCGCCGCATCCTCTCTATTAAAATCGCCGCCTTTTTGATTAAGTATAGTATATTGTATATTACAAAAAGCGTGTTGTTTAATGATATAGTATCTCACAGCCCCTCTCTCATTCGACTTATCGTCCATAAAAAACAAATAGCCTTGCATGTAATGATTTGCATCTTTTAATATTTCGGTCACTTTATCAGCACTCGTTTTAGATACATTTCTTTTTATAACAAACACCTTAAAATAACTTTTGAGGGTATCTAAAAGGCCTTCCATTGTCCCATAATGCTTATGGCTTAAGGTAAACAATAGGCTGTCAATCGGCTTATCTGAGGTAAGGAGATAAATATTGTCGTAATAATTGCCCCCCAATTCCACTAAGTGTGATTGATAAATCTCATTAAAAACAATTACCTTTTTATATCCGTCACTACCGCTCCCCTGGCACTTGCCATCAATGCTTATGCTGTAAAACGAAACAAATAATAATAGACTTCTAAGTAAAACATTCATTTCAAAGATATTTATCTACCCATCCAAGCTTCCGCGCTTGGATGCAAAAAATGGTAGGCATCCACGCTCACGCCCTTCCGATTTGGCCTCGTGAGCGTGGACGCTCACCAATGCGATTGCAACAAGCGGGGACGCTTGTCGCGGCGGGGAATTTAAAAAGGTAGCTTAATCATTCTGTGCATTCTAAAAATTCCTTAAAATTCGAGTTCAGACATACTTGTCATAGGATAAATATACAAGCTTTTGTTTGCGGATGCTAAACCTTGTTGTACTTTTACGCCGCTTAAGGTTCCCGGCGTTAAAACCGGGATTAAAAGGGAATACAGTGAGAATCTGTAACTGTCCCGCAGCTGTAAGCTCCGTAACCAATGTCCATTCTTTAAAGTCACTGTTCGCTAACCAGCGAACGGGAAGGCAGGGCAAAGGGGAGCAAGTCAGAATACCTGCCTCAGCATTATATTATTCATAGCTTTCGGGGATTGAAGCTTGAGTGCGAATGCTCTTCTTTGCAGTGTATTTCCATTCTGTTCATTCTTGTATGCTGTGGGGTTACTCACAACAACATGAAAAAAAATTACGTAATCGTTGCTGCAGGCCTGGGGCTTGCACAACTGGCGCTGCACAGTACTGCAGCCCAAGCCCAGGACACCACCCGGGCCCTCAACCAAGTGGTAGTTACCGCTACCCGCTCACCAAAAAAGCAAAGCGAAATAGGCAGGGTGGTTACCACCATCAGCGCAAAGCAAATTGCCCAGTCGCAGGGCAGGAGCCTGCCGCAACTGTTGAACACCATCCCCGGTATCACCTTTTCGGGTGCACAAAATGCACCGGGTATCGGTACTTCGGTGTTGTTAAGAGGCGCATCATCGGGTAATACCTTGATATTGATAGATGGTTTCCCGGCAAATAATGCATCGTCCATAGACGGCAGTTACGACCTTAACGCTTTTCCTTTAGACCAGATAGACCATATCGAGATACTGAAAGGTAGCGGCTCTACGCTTTATGGTTCTGATGCAGTTGCAGGCGTTATCAACATCATCACCAAACACCCGCAGGGGCAGGGGCTTAAAGGCAACCTGCAGTTTGTTGGCGGTAGCTACGGTACGTTTAAAGAAGCGGCGGGATTGAACGGCAAATTGAAGAATACCGGCATCGCCATCAATCTGTCTAATACCGATTCGAAAGGTTTTGCGGCCGCGACGGATGCTTCCGGCACCGGCAATTTTAAAAAGGACGGCTTCCACCAGCGGTCGGCCAGCGTGAATGTGGACCAGCAAATCACCAACAAATTCGCGCTTAACGGTAACCTGCAAATCAGCCGCAACAATGGCAATCTGCCAAACGGAGCTTTTAAGGACGATCAGAATTACGACTACAAACACACCTTTTTATTCGGTGGCCTCGGTGCAAAAATACAACTGCCAAAAGGCTTGCTTAACTTTAACGTAAGCCAGAACACGGTACACAATAACTTCATCAACCTGCCGCCAGATAACGGCGGTACCCACTCGGAAACCATAAACTTTGGCCGCATTACCAACGCCGAAGCAGTGTTGAATTATAACCTGGGCAAATATTTTGATATCACCAGCGGCGCAGGTTATAAGTACAGCTATACTAATCAGCATAGTTTGTTTGAAGTGCCGGGTTATACCTCCGGTCCGAACGATACTACAGCCCATAGCGGCATCGGGAGCGTGTACACCTCGTTGTTTTTCAAATCGGATATCTTCCACATGGAGTTAGGTGGCAGGTACAATCACCATAGTGCCTTTGGCGATAAGTTTACCTATACGATCAACCCGTCGGTATTGCTGGCCGATCAGTTTAAAGTGTTTGGTACCATTGCGTCTGCTTTTAAAGCACCATCGCTTTACCAGCTTTCGTCGGAATTTGGCAACAGCTTGTTGAAGCCCGAATACACCCACAGCTACGAGGCAGGGTTTGATTGGGAGGTATTGAAAAATACCTTATCATTCAATACGGCATTCTTTAAACGCAATGCTAAGGATGTGATATACTTTGCAGATACCGCTACACCGCCTTACGGAATCTACAAAAACGGCGCTTTGCAAAAGGATAAAGGCTTCGAAATCGAACTGAAATATCACGATAAAAAGCTTAGCGCATCGGCATGGTATGCCTATGTAACCGGCAAACTAACCGATGCCGACGGCGCCACGACCAACAACCTGTACCGCAGGCCTAAGAGCACTTTCGGGGCGAACGTTTCTTACCAGGTAACTACCGATTTCCTTTTCGGCGTAGTGTACAAATACACCGGCAGCCGCACCGAGCAGGATTTTGCCACCTATCCGGCTACTATCGTAACGCTTAAAAACTACAACCTGGTAGACCTGCACCTGCAATACAGTGCCACTAAAGCGCTTAGCCTCTTCGGTGATGTGTACAACGTGCTCGATACTAAATATGTAGACTGGCTGGGCTATAACACCCGCCGCGCCAACTTTACGTTGGGTGCAAACTACCGGTTTAAATAGTTTTCGTTTTGCAATGGATAATCAATAAATTTGCTTCATATACAAAGCTATGTCATTACAAAAAACCAATACCCGCAATACCGTGCTTATCCTGATGATTATCGCATCGGTAGCTATGCGTTTGCTTACCTTTAAATTCCAATGGCTAAGCAATTTTACGCCGCTTGGTGCCATCGCGCTGTTTGGCGGTGCCTACTTTACCGATAAGTGGAAGGCCTACGCGGTGGTATTGGTATCGATATTCCTGAGCAATATCCCAATCAACTATTTGTATTCTCCTACCGGCCAAATAACCTTGTTTAGCAGCAGCGATATTTACATGTACGGATGCTTTGCGCTGATGATATTTGTGGGCAGCCTGATTAAAAAGGTGAACGTGTTGAACGTTGCATTGGCCGGCATCGTGTCGGTTCTTATCCATTGGTTAGTGATGGACCTTCCTTGGTTGTACGGCACTTTTTACCCGCACACACTGGCAGGTTATGGCACCTCTTTGGCCGCTGCTGTCCCTTTTGAAATGAACATGGTTTACGGCGACCTGCTTTTCGGCACCATTCTGTTCGGTGGTTTCGAACTGGCGAAAAGCAGATACACCGTATTGCAAGACAAAAAACAACTGGCGCTTTAGCGTTTATTTTCGATATTTTAGGGGCGGTTTTGTTTGTGCAAAACCGCCCTTTTTTTGTAAGATTTTTAAAGATTTTTGAAGAAATTTAAAGGTTTTTTTAGGGAAAAATAACACCGAATTATGGAAAATATCGTCATCCTTACCGGCGCGGGCATCAGCGCAGAGAGCGGTTTAAAGACCTTCCGAGACAGCGACGGCCTGTGGGAAGGCTACAATATCGAAGACGTGGCCACCCCCGAAGCCTGGGCCCGCAACCCTGAAATGGTGCAGCAATTCTACAACGAGCGCCGCAAAACAGTACTGGAAGCGCAGCCCAATGCGGCCCATTTCGCACTGGCAAAACTGGAAGAAAAGTACCACGTAACCATCATTACCCAGAACATAGATGACCTGCACGAGCGCGCCGGATCTACCAATATAGTGCACCTGCATGGCGTTATTACACGCTCGCAATCGAGCCTTAATCCTGCGCTTACGTACCCCATAAATGGCTGGGAAATTAAGATGGGGGACACCTGCGAGCTGGGTTCACAGCTGCGGGCGCATGTGGTTTGGTTTGGCGAAGCAGTGCCTATGATAGAGACCGCTGCCCGCATTTGCAGCGATGCAGACATCTTTATTTTGGTGGGTACATCCCTTGCCGTGTACCCTGCGGCAGGCCTTATCAACTACGTTCCGCGCCAGGTAACGCGCTATATTATCGACCCAAATATCCCGGTATCATCGGGCAGTAGGGTGGTAGAAATGCCTTACAAAGCAACGGTAGGCGTGCCTATGCTGGTAGAGGAATTGATGGCTGAAGGGTAAAATCTTTTCATTCACTCATTCATAATTCGCTAATTCACTCCTTAAAATGATCAAAGCTATCTTCAATTGGAGCGGCGGTAAAGACAGCGCACTGGCCCTTTACCATTGTCTTAACAACCCCGAAATCGACATCCGTTACCTCGTCACCACCATTAATGATGCCGTCGATAGGGTGTCTATGCACGGCGTTCGGAACGAGCTTTTGGAGCAGCAGGCGGCCCAAATCGGCATCCCTTTATACCCCATCCGCTTGCCCGAAATGCCCGGTATGGAGGCTTATGATAGCATCATGCGCGGTCATTTAGAACATCTGAAAAGCGAGGGGATAACCCACTCCATCTTCGGGGATATCTTCCTGGAGGACCTCAAAAATTACCGCGATGCGCGCCTTGCCGAGGTGGGCCTAACCGGTATTTACCCCCTCTGGAAACGCGATACCCACGAGCTTATCGGCGAGTTTTTGGGCCTCGGTTTCGGTACGGTTATCGCCTGCGTACAGGAGCGGTTGGAGGCGTTTTTGGGGCAAGAAATAGGGGAAGGGCTCATCTCCGATTTGCCGGATGGGGTAGACGTATGCGGCGAGAACGGTGAGTTCCATACCTTTACTTTTAAGGGGCCGATCTTTAAAGAGGCAATAGGCTACAGAACAGGAGAGCGGGTTTTTAAGGAATACAAAGCCCCTGAAAATACCAATGATAGCTGCGTTAAAGACACGGATAAAAAAACCTCCGGTTTCTGGTATATCGACCTTTTACCGGCTTAACCTCCCATTTATTTGGCTTTTATCAATGCCAAATTTAATTATCGCGTATTCTATAAGTTATTTATTTACCAGAACTTTATATCAACTTATATAAATGTATTATTTAAACAACGGCGACTTCTGACGATGAAAACAGGTCATTTTACAAAATTAAATTCTGTTTCACTGTTTTTGCAAAACTAAAGTGTTAATTGACAGATATTTAAGTGTGTTTTTGTTGATTAGTAATTGTACCTGTAGAATGCTTCACGATAATCTTTCAACATATCGGCAAAACGGGCGGCAACGGTCTTTAAAAACTCCTCGTCGAGTAGTTCGAAAACGCTGTTCACGCCGTCGGTCAGGTCCATTTCGGGTATCTTGTAACTCTGCTCCATGCTCCCCTTCTCAATCTTCACGATGAACTTTTGGTTCATGTTCAGGATGGATATCTTGAATTCGGGGTGCGGTAGTTCGGCGATTATTCTCATGTTGATTATTGATTTTTGTAATTTTTAAATGTCGAATATCGAACTCCCAATTTCGAATGATGAAGTTTTTTCCTTCGAAATTCGGCGTTCATTATTCATTCATTCGTTATTCAAATTTATTCCTTCCAGCGGGTTTTTCCCATTCAACGTCCCGTTACTTTCGATGATGGCGAAACGGGCGAAAAGCTCTTCGCTGTACCAGCCCTCGCTGCGTGTTTTTTTGATGACCTCGGCGTGCTCCTTGCTGCCATAGGCAAAGGCCTTCATATGTTCCATGCTCTCCCAAACCGAGAACGTAGCCTGCCGGTAAACGGGCGCTTCGCCCACACCAATGGAAGTAATGTAACCTGGTGCCACCGCCATCAGTTGGGCTACTTCATCCACATGGCTCCAGAAGTTTTTTAGTCGGCTGGTTTTGATAGTAGCCCGTGTGAGCACGGCCATTGGCCCTGTACCCGGTTTAGTGTCCGGTTTGCCGAATGGTTCTTTGCCATCCCATTTTCCATGGCTCATCACCGGTCGGCATAGTACGGTCCATTGTTCGCGGCCCAGCGCTTTCCACCACTTGCTCACGAAAGATTCCCGGCGGAACTGCTCGTAATCTTCGCGGGTGTCCCATACGGCTAAAAGGCCCCATTGCTGCCAGTCGGGTTGCAGGTCGAAGGTGCCGTTGCGGCCCGTGCCCAGCAGTTTCCAAAAGCTGCAGCCGGCCTGCATAGCCATTGGCAGGCGGTGCACGGCCATGGCCAGCAGGGCAAAGGGCACGAAGCTTTTTCGGTAACGTATAATGGTGAGGCTAACGATCATCAAAATGGAAGTTGGGCGCTCCTGATGTTTTCTGTTAGGGCAATTCGAAATTCGGTGGCCTGTTGTTCCGATATGATCAGCGGTTTTATTTTGGTGATATAGTTTTGAACCAACTTTTCAATCTTCTCATCTACGGAGAAGCCATCTAATAGTCTACCAAGATCTAAGTTTATTAAAGTTATCTGTATGTCTCTATTTGATATATAGTCACCGTAAGTCATTTTGCCATATCGGTAACATAATTGATCGAATGTTTGCTGGGTCAAAATAGTGTTAAGAAAATAGTCTGTTATTAAATCCATAACATCATCGGCCACTTTGTGCAGGTGTCCGTGATCTAATGGAAAATCAACATATTCATAGAAATTATCAAAAAAGAATGATAATAATAATCTGAATTGTTCATCGATAATTTCTGAGTATCTGTCAGGTTTGATAATTTCTTTGCCAACCTCTTTTATTACAGCATTCATGTTATTTGTTAAACTTTTCAATTCTTTAACTGCGTCGAATATTTCATCTTGTCGGCTATTTTGCTTTAAGGATTCCAAGTATAAATGAAACATTCCACTAATTTGATCTCTTAGATACAGTTCGATTTCTTCAATTTTTTCGAATGATTTTAGCGCTTTTGTAGATACCAAATCAATAAATTTGAAAATATTTATACTGTCAACGTGGAAAAATTTAAAACTGTCGTCAGCTACTGCCTTCTCATAGAAACTTCTGTTAATTTTGTAGGTGCTGTATTCGCCAAGTACATTTTTATCTATAAAAATGAACGTAGGAATGTTGTTCTGTAGCGCAGTCTCATACTCTTTACGCGTGATTGATATGTACTCCTTATCATATATGTATTTTTCAACCTCTGAATCTTGCTCACTAATTATAGACCCATAACGTCCACCTATCATTAGAATCATAATATGACATGTTTTTACTTCGTTAAAACAAGATATGTCTAATGGTTTTCCATGTTCAAATGTTACTTTATTTGCCTCGAAGAGCACAGGTTCAAAATTCATATTATATAAAAATTTTTCTAAGCTTTCTCTAACGTATTTCAAATCATAGTATGTTGAACTGATGAATATTCTTGGTTTCATTTATATAATTTCTGAGTAAATAAAAATCTAAAGTTAAAAGTAAATTACTGCTTTCACTACTTTTGTTTCATGGCAGAAGACCTTAAAATAACCGCCTCGGCAGATAAGGCCGAACAATATAAATCGCTCATTCCGCAGATAGAGGCCCTGCTTTTTGGCGAGCCGGACCTGGTGGCCAACCTGGCCAATGTTTGCGCCGCACTAAAGGAACAGTTCAAATGGTTTTGGGTGGGCTTTTATTTGGTGAAGGAAGGTGAGTTGGTGCTCGGCCCGTTCCAGGGGCCGGTGGCCTGTACGCGGATAGGTAAGGGCAGGGGCGTTTGCGGTACTGCCTGGGTGCAGGCGGAAACGCTGATCGTGCCCGACGTGGAAGAGTTCCCCGGGCATATTGCCTGTAGTTCGCTTTCCCGCTCGGAGATCGTGTTACCGCTGTTTAAAGATAGCGAGGTAGTGGGGGTGCTGGACGTAGATAGTTCGGAACTTGCGGAGTTTGATGAGAGCGACGCGCAGTACCTGGCTGAAATCGTAAAGCTCATTAAATTTTAATGACGAAGGTATTTTTGATCGCCGGCCTGGGTGCGGATACGCGCCTGTACCAAAACATTATTTTACCCGAGGGTTACGAGGCTGTGCCGGCCGATTGGATAGCTCCTGCGGAAACGGATACTTTAACAAGCTATGCACAAAAGCTTGTAAGTCATTACGCTATCGCTGATGACTCGATTGTTATCGGCGATTCGCTGGGGGGGATGATCGCCATAGAAATTGCCAAGCAGGTAAAGCTCGCCAAGGTAATCCTGATATCGAGCATTAAGACCGCCGATGAAGCGCCCTGGTATTTTAACTTCCTGCGTTACGTACCCATTTACAAACCCATCCCCGGCACCCTGTTCAATAAGCTTGGTTTTTTGGCGGGGCCGATATTCGGCAAGATGTCTGCCGATGAACGGAGTTTGTTCAATAGTATGCTGAGTAAATCCTCGCCCGTTTTTTTGAAATGGGCTATGCATGCCGTTTTGTATTTCAACAATACCGAGCCAATTGCCAACTTATACCACATCATCGGCGACAAGGACCAGGTGTTCCCCTGGGAGAAAATCAAAAACCCAACGGCTATCATCAAAGGCGGCACACACATCATGGTGTTCGATAGGGCGGATGAGATAAACCAATTGCTGGCCGGCATTCTGCAAAAACCATGAAGCTACCCGAAGCATATTACCTGAGCAGCGATGTGGTGGCCCTCAGCCGCGACCTTATCGGCAAATATCTTTTTACCTGCATCGACGGTGTAACTACCGGTGGGTACATTGTTGAAACAGAAGCCTATAACGGCATAGTTGATAAAGCTTCCCATTCCTACGGAAACCGCATCACGCCCCGCACGAAGACGATGTTCGAACAAGGCGGCATTGCTTACG
Source organism: Mucilaginibacter sp. P1_D10 (assembly GCF_056406215.1). Lineage (NCBI taxonomy): Bacteria > Pseudomonadati > Bacteroidota > Sphingobacteriia > Sphingobacteriales > Sphingobacteriaceae > Mucilaginibacter > Mucilaginibacter sp. P1_D10. The sequence continues at coordinate 533,429 of NZ_JBFUAP010000003.1, forward strand.
TGTATCTTTGCTACGGCATCCACGAGATGTTCAATATCGTAACCTCCGTGGGCGGACAGCCCCATGCCATCCTTATCCGCGCCATTGTACCTACCGATGGACTGGACACGATAATGCATCGGCGCAATATGGATACCTTGAAACCCAATATCACCCGAGGCCCCGGCTCTGTTGCGAAGGCCCTGGGCATATCGCGCAAAATAAACGCCTGTAGCATGCAAAGTGATACGATATGGGTGGAAGACCGCGGATTGTATTTCGATGCCTCTGAGGTGGCCGCAGGGCCACGTATCGGCGTGGAATACGCCGGGGATGATGCGCTGCTGCCGTACAGGTTCTATGTGCGCGGGAATGCCTTTGTGAGCAAGCCCAATAAATGAGATTTCCTCCAGACGGCGAATTAAGACCTGTGGCGAGCAGGAGTGGTTCGAGTGTGTTCGTCGCTGTTAAATGATTTTTGATGCCTTAGGTGGCGTTTTATGGGCGTGTAGCGGGGCGTGGGACTCACCCCGACGGCACTCCGTGCGTCGACCCTCTCTGCTTCGCAAAGAAGGTGAAGAAAAAAAAGCGAAAACACAGGCCCTCTTTGCGCAGCAGAGAGGGTGGTCGAGCGAAGCAAAGACCGGGTGAGTCCACTCGCGACGCGGACGTTGGCGCTCTTCATCCCGCATATTTAACTCACCCCGACGGCCCCGTATGTACGGGGCGTCGACCCTCTCTGCTTCGCAAAGAAGGTGAAAAAAAAAGCGAAAACACAAGCCCTCTTTACGAAGTAGAGGGTGGTCGAGCGAAGCAAAGACCGGGTGAGTCCACTCGCGACGCGGACATTACCGCCCTCCGTCCCCTGTAGCCCCAAATATTTTTCACGAACAACCCTAACAAATACCTCATTCCTGCGTATATACCTCATCCAATTTCCCGAACGAGATGAGCACACACCCAACCGCCGAAAACCTGAAGTACTTCCGCGATGAAATCAACGAAGTCAAAATTGCCATGCTGACCACCTACAATGCGGCGCGTGGTTTCAATAGCCGCCCCATGGGCACGGCAGATGTAGATGCCGAGGGTAATATCTGGTTCTTCACCAACGAGCACTCCGAGAAAGCCAGCGAGATATCCGTAGAAAACTCCGTATCCCTTACGTACTCCGACCCGAAGAACCACACCTACCTCAGCATCATAGGCGAAGCCGAATTTGTGGACGATAGGACACTGATGGGAAAATTATGGAATCCCTTCGTAAGCGCCTTCTTCCCCGGCGGACTCGACGACCCGGCACTCATCCTCCTGAAAATTACCCCTACCGATGCCGAGTACTGGGACAGTGATAGCAGCAGCATGGTGGTGCTCTTCACCATGCTGAAGGCAGGCATAACCGGCCACCGGGCAGATGGGACGATAGAGATGTAGAAGTTTGAATATCGAACACCGAACGCCCAATTTCGAATGATGAAGGAAAAAGCGTTAAGAAAAGCTCCGTCATTCTGAAATTTTTTCAGAACCCCATCACAAAAGTAGCCACTATGCTAAGTCGCCTTGTATGGTGGTAACTTGCCGCGTAGGGTGCCGAAACAAGTTCGGCATGACGCAGTATCTATGTTTTATGCTAGCCCAGTTGCATGCTGTTGACCTGCCGTGTGGGGTGCCGAAACAAGTTCGGCATGACGGTATTTTGTATTTAAGTAGATGGTGTAATTATTTATTAACCAGTAAATTAAACCAATATAAGGAAAAGATTTTTCAACTATTTCTCCCTTCATTATTCATTATTCGAAATTCGGTGTTCGATATTAATTCCCTGCTTCGTTTAATAATTCTTCCAAATCATAATAAACTTTCAGTCCCAGGTTTTCGGCAAAGGCCACATCGCCGTCGGCACCTTTTGATGCGCCTTCAATCCTTAGAATAGCATCGCAGCGGGTAATCAGTCGGCGGGCAATGGGGTAAGATATCTCTTCGTAAATTTCGTCGCCCGCATATTTGCAGCCGGCTTGTTTCAAAAGCGGCAGGGCAAACCACTCGCCGATGATGGGGATATGCCCCGCGCGGAACAATGCCAATGCAGGTTCTTCCATGCGTTGCAGGTTTTGGGCCATCAGCGTCGGGTCGTCGTTTGTGCCTGAGCGGTATGGCCCGGCGATGAGGATGGTTAAGGCTTTCTTCATGATAAGAGCTTATTGATTTGTGCGTATTGTAAAAGGATAACGGTTTTGGCATCGCGTATCTCGCCGTTGGCAATCATGGCTATCGCATCGGCGAAGGGTAGTTCCATCACTTCGATGTTCTCGTGTTCGTCTGCCGCGCCGCCGCCTTCGTTCACTTTCATGGCGCTATCATACTCGGCCACAAAAAAATAAAGGATTTCGGTAACCGAACCGGGCGACATATATAGCTCGAACGCCTTTTGTACAGACCGGATCTGGTAGCCCGTTTCCTCCTCTGTTTCGCGGCGGATGCATTCCTCGGGGTTGTCATCGTCCAGCAGGCCGGCACAGCATTCTATCAGCATACCATCCTCATTGCCATTGATATATGTAGGTAACCTAAACTGCCTGGTAAGTATTACGGTGCCCTGCTTGGCGTTGTATAGCAGTATTACGGAACCATTGCCGCGGTCGTAAGCCTCGCGTACCTGGGTTATGGTGCTGCCGTCTTTTTGCGTACCTTCAAAGGTTACCTTTTTTAGGGTGTACCAGTTATTGGAGAGTATCTCGGTTTTAAGGATGTTGATGTTGTCCATTTTTATTTTGAACGAATTTGATTGATAATGATTATATTTGAACAAATTACCGAATAAAAAAATGAACTTTCAAAAAAGGAAGCAAAAAATTTTTGAAGAACTGGATAGCCAAGGCGAGGTAGACATCAAAAAACTGGCTGCCGGATTAGGCATATCTGAAATTACCGCCCGGCGCGACCTTAACCAACTCGCTGCCGATGGCCTGTTGTACCGTACCCACGGCGGGGCCGTAAAGGTGAACCCGCAGGAGCGACCGCATGCTTTCGTCAATAAAGCTGCGCAGAAAGCCGACGTTAAGGATGCCATTTGCCGGGTAGCCGCCGCGCAGATACAGGACGGCGATATTATTTTTATGGATTGCGGCAGCACGGTTTTCCGGCTGTGCCAGTTCATTAGGAACAAGAGGATAAAAGTGATAACCAATTCGCTGCCTGTTATTTATGAACTTCAGGATAGCGGGGTTAGCCTCAACATTATCGGCGGCGAACTGGACGATGCCCGCCAGGCCATGCATGGCACCATTGCCAACGAGCATATTGCCCGCTACCGGGCCACCAAAGCTTTTTTGGGGGTAGATGGCATTTCGCTCAACGGCCTCTTCGCCAATAGCGAAAAAGAAGCAGGCATTACTACCGCCTTTGCCGCCAATAGCGCCTACACCTACCTGCTTTGCGATGCCGGTAAGATAGGCCGCGAAACCTACTTGAACTTTGGCGGGCTGGATATAGTGGATGCTATTATTACTAACGCCGGTGAGGAGGCGATGCTAGGGTATGAAGAGCAAGGGGTAAAGGTGTTGCGGACGGCGTAATAGTCAGACGTCATGTTGATTACTATGACATATGCAAATGTTTTTGCCATGATAGTTTATTTTTCATGAAGATTTCTTGATTAAACAGTGTGTCCGAATGAATGAGTTTGAATACAAGCTTTAGCAAGACGTTTTTTATCCGATTCAATATGGATAG